>SLRZ01000021.1 GCA_007130695.1 Nitriliruptoraceae bacterium | reverse complement strand
TCTGATCCAGGAAAACACGCCAAAGGTCGCGGCCAAGAAATCGTCCGTGAAGAAGGCGGCGGTCAAGAAGGCGACCGTGAAGAAGGCGGGCGTGAAGAAGGCGGCCACGGGCCGGCCCGCGGCACCATCGACCCCGGAGCCCGAAGCTACCGAGGCCACGGCCGCGGACGCCCCGGCGGCGGCATCGATGGCGAAGCAGGCGCCCGCCAAGAAGGCCACGAAGAAGGCCGCGGCGAAGAAGGCCGCGGCGAAGAAGGCCACGAAGCAGGCGCCCGCCAAGAAGGCCACCGCCAAGAAAACGGCGAAGAAGGCGACCGCCGCCAAGAAGGCCGCGAAAGCGTCCACGGCCAGGAAGGCGACCGCCAAGAAGACGGCCGGTGCAGCTTCCGCGACGTTGCCCGACCTCAAGGGGCTCGGACCGGCGAAGAAGAAGGCACTGCTCGAGGAGTTCGGCTCCGTCGAGAACATCCGCACCGCATCCGTCGCCGAAATCTCCTCCGTCAAGGGCGTCGGCGCGGGGCTGGCCGAAACCCTCAAACGGGAACTCGGC
The DNA here is from genome assembly GCA_007130695.1 of Nitriliruptoraceae bacterium. Classification (GTDB taxonomy): domain Bacteria; phylum Actinomycetota; class Nitriliruptoria; order Nitriliruptorales; family Nitriliruptoraceae; genus SKLC01. The sequence continues at coordinate 26,572 of SLRZ01000021.1, read as the reverse complement.
GGCTGACGCACGCTGCTGGAGAAACGAAACGGCCGGCCCGCTGGGGCCGGCCGTCCCTCGTTCGGTGGGTCACATCTCCCGACGGGCACCCAGTCGGGCCGCCCGCTCGAGGGGATGATCGCGGTAGCCGTAGCGGGCGGCGAGCCACAGGTACAGCGGCAGCAACCCCAGGCCCAGGCGCTCGGCCTGCCGGACGTGGACGACTTCGTGGGCGAGCAGCGTGGGCGGTGGGGGCCGGCGGCGTGACAGCACGACCAGTCCGATGGCGTTCGCGTCGGCGCCGAGGCTCCGCAGAGCGAGCCCCGACGGACCACGGACCCCCGCTGCGACCCAACAGGCGTGCAAGGTCGACCAGCGGGGCCGCGCACCGGAGAGCAGGGCCAGCGTGAAACCCGGCAGCGTCAACGGGCTCGCCCACACGTGCGCCAGCAGACGCCCGGAGGTGGTGCGTGGCGCCTCGGGTACCCAGCCGGCTAGCCGCTCTGCCAACACCCCCGCTTCACGGGCGGGGGTGAGCACGGCGGCCGCCGTCGCCGGCGGGAGCTCACCCCGTCGGACCCGCACCGTGTCCATTCGGTGACGGGCGACGCCGACCATCCCGGCCGCGGCCGTGGCGGCGAGCAGGATCCGCAGCAGCTGGCGGATCATCGGCCCAGCGCGATCGTCGCTGCACCGAGGCCGGCGAGGTCGACCGTCGCGCCCCCCTCGGCGGGCTCGCGCTCGACGGTCTCCGCCAGCACCTCGCGTGCAAGCACCTCGTACCAGCCGGCTTCCTCGAGTTCCCCGTCGAGTTCCGCCGGCGTGACGCTCACCTGCAGCCGGATCCGGTCGGCGAGGTCGAGGCCGGCGGCCTTACGCTGGTCGTTGACGGCCCGCACCAGCTCCCGTGCGGCGCCCTCGACCTCGAGTTCCCGGGTCAGGTCGGTGTCGAGGGCGAACGACGTGTTGCCGGCGCTGGCCACCGCCCAGCCCGTGCGTGGGCTCTCGATCACCTCGACCATGTCCGCGGTGATCTCGACTTCGCCGTCGCCGCACCGCACCCGGGCGGGGCCCGAGGCCAGTGCGGTGGCGACCTCCTCGGCCGTGGCCGGCTCGAGGTCACGGATGGCGTCGGCGACCTGCGGTGCCCGCTTCTGGAACACCGGCCCGAGCGCACGGAAATTGGGCTTCAGCGTGCGGTCGACGAGGTCACCGGTGCCGTCCGACAGCTCGACCGACTTCACGTTGAGCTCGTCGGCGATCTCGTCGAGCAGCCGGGCGAGCCCGGCTCGTTCGTCCGGCGGGACGCCGACCAGCGCCCGGGCCAGCGGCTGGCGGATGCGTACGGCCGCGTCGTTTCGTGCCTGGCGCCCGAGCTCGACCACCCGCCGGGTCGTGGCCATGGCGGCCCGCAGCTCCTCGTCGCGCCAGCTCTCGTCGGCCGCCGGGAAATCGGTCAGGTGTACCGAGACCTCGGCCCCGTCGTCGTGACCGGTGACGAGGTCGGCCCACAGTCGGTCGGCCAGGAACGGGGTGAACGGGGCCATCAGTCCCGACAGGGTCACCAGGCAGGTGTGCAGGGTGTGGTAGGCGGCCAGCTTGTCGGACGGGTCCTCGGCGACCGACTTCCAGAACCGGCGGCGGTTGCGTCGCACGTACCAGTTCGACAGATCGTCGACGAAGCCCTCGAGTGCACGGGTCGCGGAGGAGACGTCGTAGACGTCGAGCGCGCCGTCCACCGTGTCGACCAGCGCCGCGAGTTCCGCGAGCACCCACCGGTCCGAGGCCGGCCGGTCGGCGACCGCCGGGGCCGTCGCCGACGGGTCGAAGCCGTCGATGCGGGCGTAGGTGGTGAAGAACACGTGCGTGTTCCACAGGGTCAGCAGGAAGCGGCGCACCACGTCCTCGAGCAGGTGGTGGCCCACACGACGGCTGACCCACGGGTTGCCCTCGGCGAGCATCAGCCACCGCAGCGGATCCGCGCCGTGCCGGGAGATGAGCTCCCACGGGTCCAGGATGTTTCCCAGCGACTTCGACATCTTCCGGCCGTCCTCGTCCACGATGTGGCCGAGGCAGAGCACGGTGCGGTACGACGCCTCGTCGAACAGCAGGGTCGACTCCGCGAGCAGGGTGTAGAACCATCCCCGGGTCTGATCGATGGCCTCGCAGATGAAGTCCGCCGGATAGTGGCGCTCGAAGTCCTCCTGTCCGGTGTGCGGGTAGCCCCACTGGGCATAGGGCATGGCGCCCGAGTCGAACCAGGCGTCGGCGACGTCGGGGACGCGGTGGGCCGTGGCGCCGCAGCCGGCGCAGTCCACGGTGACGTCGTCGACGTACGGACGGTGGGGGTCGAGCGAGGAGTGGTCCTCGCCGGTCAGCTCCGAAAGCTCACGGCGTGACCCGACGACCGTGACGTGAGCGCACGCGCCACAGCGCCAGAACGGCAGCGGGGTGCCCCAGTAGCGGTCCCGGGACAGCGCCCAGTCGACGTTGTTCTCCAGCCAGTTGCCGAAGCGCCCGTCGCGGATGTGCTCGGGGTGCCAGTCGATCCGGGCGTTGTTGGCCAGCAGTTGATCGCGCATCGCCGTCGTGCGGATGTACCACGAAGGCTTGGCCCAGTAGATCAGCGGACGCTTGCAGCGCCAGCAGAAAGGATAGGTGTGGGTGTAGGTGCGGGAATCGATCAGATGCCCACCGTCGCGCAGCGCCTCGGTGATCTCCGGATCGGCGTCCTTGACGAACTGTCCCGTCCATGGACCGGTCGAGAATTTCGACTCGCCGTCGACCGGGTTCACGACCGGTAGCCCCTCGCGGCGTCCGATCGCGAGGTCGTCCCCACCGAATGCGGGGGCGATGTGCACCAGTCCCGTGCCGTCCGCGGTGGTGACGTGGTCGGACGCGACGAGGTAGCGGTCCTCCACGTCGACCTCGACGAGACGGAAGGGTGCCTCGTAGCGACGACCCAGCAGATCCTCGGCCGTCAGTTCGACCACCACCCGGTGCCGTGTCGTCTCCTCGTCGTTGGCCCCCAGCACCGAGTCGACCAGCGCGGCGGCCATCACCAGCAGTTCGTCCGACCCGTCGGGCGCGGTGCCGAACGACTCGACCAGCACGTAGGGGATGTCGGAGCCCACCGCGGTCGCCGTGTTGGACGGCAGCGTCCACGGGGTGGTGGTCCAGACCGCCAGCGAGACGGGCCGCCCGGCGAGGACGTCGTCGTCGACCAGAGTGGACGGCAGCGGATCACGCAACGGGAAGCGCACGTACACGCTCGGGTCGTCGATCTCGGCGTAGCCCTGAGCGACCTCCGCGTCCGAGAGCGCCGTGCCGCAGCGCCCGCAGTAAGGCGCGACCCGGAACTCCTCGAAGATCAGGTCGCGGTCCCACAGTTCCTTCAACGCCCACCACAACGAGTCGACGTAGGTCGCGTCCATGGTGCGGTACGGGTCGTCGGTGTCGATCCAGAACCCGATGCGCTCGGTGAGGTCCTCCCACGCATCGACGTAGCGCAGCACCGACTCCCGGCAACGGGCGTTGAACGCCTCGATGCCGTACTCCTCGATGTCGGCCTTCGAGGACAGCCCCAGCTCCTTCTCGACCTCGAGTTCGACCGGCAGTCCGTGGCAGTCCCACCCGCCCTTGCGACGGACGAAGTTCCCCTTCATCGTCCGGTAGCGCGGGAAGATGTCCTTGAAGGCGCGCGCCTCCACGTGGTGGGTGCCGGGCAGACCGTTGGCCGTCGGCGGGCCTTCGTAGAAGGTCCACTCGGGCGCGCCCTCGCGACGACGCAGCGACTCCGCGAACACGTCGTGCTCACGCCACGCCTCGAGGACACCCTGCTCGATCGCCGGCAGGTCGGGCTGCGGCTCGACCTCGGGCCAGGGGCTGGTCGACTCGCTCATGGGGGACTCGCTCGCGTCGGGCCGCCCGCCCGTCTCGGGAGGACGGCGAGTGTCTGCCGTCACCCGAGGGACGATGCTCCACGCACCGCGGTACCACCCTCGTTGGCCGGGAGATGTCGCCCCGACCCGCTCGCCGCTTCCGCCGGGTCACCCCGGTCGGCCCGCGTCTCGTGCGGGGGACGTCCACCCCTCGCCCCCCGGTGGGAGGGTCGAAGTGGCCGCTGATGAGGTGATGACGCGCGGGGCAGGCCGCCGGCTTCCACCGTCCCGGCTCGCTCGTGACCGTGCGTGTACGCGCGTCGCGTCCTCGTCGTCGCGTTCGCCACCCGAAAGTCGGACGGCGGCCCGCGGCCGTGATCATCGACCAGGCCACGTGCGGGAGCGAGTCTACGCTCCCGATCCTGGTCGCGCCCCTCGGGCGCAGCCGTGCACGCCCCACGCCCGCGGGGTTCTGGACACCCGAGGACGCCCGGCCCCGCCCGCCGAACGGTTCGCGAGGATTCACGGCCCCGCAACCTCGGGGCAACGTTCGGTACGTAGCGTCGGGCCTGCCGGCGAGACACGCCGGACAGCCCGATGAGGAGCCACCACCATGGGGACCGTGATCGAGCGACTGCTCCGTCAGTCGCACCTGTTCGACGACCCCTCCGCGTACGAGGCGGGGGTCCGTGACACGCTCGAAGCCCTGGCCCGCGCCACCGACGCCCAGGACCCGAGCCGGTCACTCGGCGCACCGCTTTCCCGTTCGGCGTGAACCGCACCTAGCGCCGGGCGCGCGGGCTGCTACCTTTCGCCGCCATGGCAGCCCGGAAGAAGCTCACCAAGACCCAGATCAAACAGTTCCGCGAATCCCTCCTCGAGGAACGCGAACAACTGGTTGGTCAGGTGGAAGGCCTCGACGCCGAGGCCGATGTGAAGCGTTGGCGCGACGGCGGGTTCGACGACGATCCCGCCGACAGCGGTTCCGCCAGCTTCGAGCGCGAGACCGCGCAGTCACTGTCGCGCCACGCCCGCAACCTGCTCGTCGAGATCGACGACGCCGTTCGCCGCATGGACGCCGGGACGTTCGGGGCCTGCGAGCGCTGTGGCGAGCAGATCGACCGCGAGCGCCTCGACGCACTGCCCTACGCCCGGCTGTGCATGGACTGCAAACGCCGGGACGAGACGGGGCGCTAGGTGGAGTCACTGCGCGCCTTCCGCGTCGGTGACCGGCTGTCCTTCCCCGTACAGGTGGGCCTGCTGGCGGCCGCCGCCCTCGTCGTCCTCGACCAGGCGACCAAGGCACTGGCCGAGGCCCGCCTCGTCCACGGCGAGTTCGTGCCGCTGCTCGGCGAGCACATCGGTTGGCAGTTGGTCTACAACCCCGGCGGTGCCTTCGGGATGCCGGCGCCGCCGTGGGTCTTCCTGCTGGTGACCGTGCTGGTCGTCGGGATCGTCGCCAAGACCCTGCCAGCCACGACGAGTCTGCTGCAGGCCTCCGCGTACGGACTGCTGCTCGCCGGTGCGCTCGGCAACGTGCTCGACCGCCTCCTGCGCGCCGGTGACGACCGGGCCTTCGGTGGGCACGTGGTCGACTTCGTCGCCTGGGGCGCGTTCCCACGGTTCAACGTGGCCGACTCGGCGATCACGGTCGGGTTCGTGCTGCTGGTCACCGCCCTGTGGCGCGAGGAGCGCCGGCCCACCGACGGCGAGGCGGCCGCGGGGGAGCACGGTGCCGACGGGGATGCGGACCACGCGACGTCCGACGGCGCCGGGGTCGGACGGTCCGGGTGAGCCAGCACCGGATCGACGAGTCCCTCGCCGGCGGCCGACTCGACGTCGTCCTCGCCGAACTCCTCGACGAGTCCCGCAGCCGCGTCGCGGCCCGCATCGCCGACGGCCAGGTGACGGTCGACGGCCGCCGGGTTGGCAAGAACCACCGGGTGACCCCCGGAGAGACCGTCGAGGTGGTGCAGGCCGAGCCGACCGCGCCGGCCCGACCGGCGCCCGAGATGCCGCCGGTGGCCTACGAGGACGACCACCTGCTCGTGGTGGCCAAACCCGCCGGACTGGTCGTCCACCCCGGGCACGGCAACGCGGACGGGACGTTGGTCGATGCGCTGCTCGGTGCCGGGATCGCGCTCGCACCCGCGGGTGGCCAGGACCGTCCGGGCATCGTCCACCGTCTCGACCGCGACACCTCCGGGCTGCTGGCGGTGGCCAAGACCGATGAGGCCCACGCCGGCCTGGTGGAGGCGCTGCGGCTTCGTCGGGTGGAGCGCCGCTACCTCGCCATGGCCGACGGGGTCCTCCCGCGGCCCCGCGCCCGCATCGAGGCACCGATCGGCCGCGACCCCCGCGACCGGCTGCGCTTCGCGGTGGTGGCCACCGGCCGTGAGGCGGTCACCCGCTACGAGGTGCTGGGCGTGGGGCGCGCGGAGAACGAGGACGGGGTCCCGGGGGACGTGTCGCTGCTGTCCTGTCGCCTCGAGACCGGACGGACCCACCAGATCCGCGTGCACCTGGCCTCGCTGGGAAACCCCGTGAGCGGGGATGCGACCTACCGTGCAGATGTACGTCTGGCACGCGCCCTCGGGCTGCAGCGACCGTTCCTCCACGCTGCCGCCCTCACGTTCGACCACCCCGTGACGGGGGCGCGGGTCGAGGTGACCGAGCCGTTGCCTGCGGACCTGCGTGCCGCTGCCACGAACGCGGGCCTCGAGGCGGTACTCCCCGAGGACGCCTGAGGAAGTCCGGTCAGCTGCCCAGCCTCGTGCGCGATTCCCGGGCGGCGTGGCGGTAGACCCCCTTGGCCATGGTGGAGGTGGCTGCGCCGGCCGCGGCCTCGAAGACCTCGGCCCGGACCGCGTGCAGTTCCGGCTCGGAGGGTGCGGCCTGGACCGCGAGCTCGGCGAGGTGAGCGGCCAGTCGCAGCTCGCCGGCTTCGAGGAGCGCCCTGGCCCGCACGGCCAGCGCGGCCGGGCCGCCGGCCAGGTCCGAGAGCTCCACGGCCAGGTCGGCCTCCGGTGCCGGCTTCAGGTGGGCCGGGTTGCCGTCCCACCAGCCTCCCCACAGCCGCCAGAGGTTCCGCACGACGAACTCGGGCTCGTCGTAGGTCGGCTGCAGCCAGGGCCGCCGCGCGAGCTCCGCGGGCGGGGCGACCTCGTGGACGATCTCGTCGAGTCGCCGACCGGCGTTCATCCGGTGCAGCGTCTGCTCGCACAGCGACTCGAGGTAGGCCGCGGTGCTCGTCAGCGCCTCGTGGACGCGCTCGACGCCGACGACCGGCATCCCGTGGCCCGGTAGCAGCACCTCGGCCTCGTAGGTCGCCATGGTGCGCAGTGCCCGTGCCCACTCGTCCGGAAAGCGCTGGACCTTCTGTGGGTTGCCGGCGTTCGGCGAGGCCCAGATGAACAGGTCCCCGCAGCACAGTGCACGCTGGTCGGGGAGGTACAGCCAGGTGTGGTCGTCGGTCTCACCGCGGGCGTGGTGCAACTCGAGGCGACGCCCGCCGACGTCGAGATCGAGGCGGTGACGGTAGGTCTCGTCGGGCCGCCGGTACTCGGTGGGCCAGCGCAGGTCGTCCATCCCGAACTGTCGGCCGTTGATCACCCCGTTGTGGCCCGCCGTCAGTGCGTAGCGCTCGAAGCGGTCGACCACGGCCTCGTGCGCGACGACACGCGGAGCGGGCAGGCCCTGCTCGAGGGCCTCGTCGTCGTAGCGTGGTGCGCCGGCCACGTGGTCGAGGTGCCCGTGGGTGTAGACCACCGTGTGCACCGGGGCGTCGGTCCAGTCCCGCAGTGCCCGGTGCGCCGCCTCGGCGGTCAGCGTGCCGCTGGTGTCGACGAGGACGAGCCCTTCGGTCGTGGCCAGCGCGATCAGATTGCTGAACCCGCTCACGTACAGCAGGCCATCGGCGAGCTCCTGGCTCAGACCTGCCGTGCGGAAGGCGTGGTAGTCGGGTGTCGGCTCGCCGCGCCACGCGCGGTCGGCGATGTCGGTCACGCTCGTCATCTGGCTCCCCTGGGTCCCGGGAGCGGACGCTACACCTCGACGCCCCCGCGGACCCGGTCCTCGGTGACGGGCCCAGCACGTCGGACCGGTCGGCCGGCGACGGTCCGGCGGTAGCCTCCCCGGCCCCTTCAGACGTCCGGAGCGTCGCCGCCGTGCCCGAGTCCCCCTCGCCGCTCCGTCGCCTCGACGCGGGCCTGCTGCCCCGGCTACGGCGGCTCCTGTTGCCCGTCGTGCGGGTCGTGACGACGCCGGTGCGGGTGCTGACCCGCTGGGAGTCCGCCCCGGCCCGGCCAGGGCTCGTGCGGACCGTGGTGGCCCGGCCCGGGATGGTCGCCCTGGCCGCCGCGCTGGTGGTCTTCGCCGCCTCCGCGACACACCTGGCGCGCTTCGAGACGGCGATGGGGTCCGGTGCGGGCGAGGACCAGGTGGTCCAGGGTGACGCGCCCGACGACCTGAGCGCGGTCGGGCCCCGCGTGGGGGGTGACCTGGAGGTCTACGTCGAGGACCGGCGGGAGGTACTCGCGGAATTCGACGACGAGCAGGAGGTGCGCGCCGTGGTGTCGTTCACCTCCTACCTCGGCGCCGACGGGCTCGAGCTGCCGGCGGAGCTCACGCTCGAACGGCTGCTGGTGCGCCTGCCGGTGGTGGACGAGGACCCGCGGGAGATCGAGGTGGAGGGCCGGGACCCGGCGCAACTGCTGGGCACGGTGGCGGCGCAGGAGCGCGACCGGCTGTCGGAGGAGGAAGAGGAACTGGCCTCCCTGCTCGAGTCCGACATCGAGGACGAGGAGTTCGTCCGGGAGTTCGAGCGCCGCCTCGAGGAACTCGAGGAGGTGCGTGGCCGCCTCGCGGACGATCCCGAACTGCTCTACGCGGTGGTCGTGGTGGGGTCCGTCGAGGTCCTCGGGCAGGTCCAGGCGTCCGGCGGTGTGCGCCTGGTGGACCCCGGTGGCGATCCTGACGAGACCCGCCGGACGCAGTTCTTCGGGCTCCTGCCCGAGGATGAGGACCGGGCGTCGTACGGGCGCTCCCTGTAGGCCCCGACGGGCCCCGAGCAGTTGCCCCGACTCCCCGATCCCGGCGGGTCGTGACTGCTAGGGTGGTGCGAACCACAGGCGTGTGGTTCACCTTCCCCGACACACGCCCGGTAGACAGGTAGGACAGGGTCAGCCAGGCCCGGCGCACGCTCTCTGAGCGGACCGGCCTGGGCACGGGCGCCGAGCCGGCATGCACGGCGGCGTGAGCGACGAGGGGAACCTCCAAGTGGCGGGAACCGGTGAGCGGGACGGCTTCGTCCACCTCCACGTACACACCGAATACTCCATGCTCGACGGGGCTTCGCGGGTCGGGCAGCTGTTCGACCGGGTCCGGGAGGACGATCAGCCCGCAGTGGCGATCACCGACCACGGGGTGCTGTTCGGCCTGGTCGATTTCTACCGTGCGGGCGTGGAGCGCGGGGTCAAGCCGATCCTCGGTTCCGAGCTCTACCAGGCCATCGGATCCCGTCGCGACCAGGTGCTCGGTGGTTCCGACGGCCGGCAGCGCTACTACCACCTGACCACGCTCGCGGCCGACGACACCGGCTACCGCAACCTCGTCAAGCTCTCCACCCGGGCCTACCTCGAGGGCTACTGGTACAAGCCGCGGGTCGACAAGGAGTTGCTGGCCGAGCACAGCGAGGGGCTCGTCGTGCTCTCCGGGTGCCTGGGCTCCGAGGTCAACCAGTACCTCATGGCCGGTGACGAGTCGGGCGCGAAGCAGACCCTGTCGGACTTCAAGGACATCTACACCGCCGAGCGATTCTTCGTCGAACTCCAGGACCACGGGATCCCGGAGCAGAAGAAGACCTGGCCGATGCTGGAGAAGCTCGCCGGCGACCTCGGGCTGCGCACGGTCATCACCAACGACAGCCACTACACCCACGCCGAGGACGCCGAGGCCCACGACGTCCTGCTGTGCATCCAGACGGGCTCGCGGGTCACCGACACCGACCGGTTCAAGTTCCACGGCGACCAGTTCTACGTCAAGACCGCCCGCGAGATGCGCGAGGAGTTCCACGCCTACCGGGCTGCGCTGGACGCGTCGCTGGACATCGCCGAGATGTGCGATGCCACGCTCGACTTCGGTCTCGACCTGCTGCCCGCGTTCCCGTGCCCGGAGGGGATGAGCGAGGCCGACTTCCTGCGCCACAAGGTCTGGCAGGGCGCCCGCGAGCGCTACGGCGACCCGGTCCCGGAACCCGTCGAGCGCCGCATCGAGTACGAACTCTCCGTCATCGAGGAGATGGGCTTTCCGGCCTACTTCCTGATCGTCGCCGACCTGTGCGACCACGCGCGGGGCGAGGGGATCCGCGTCGGTCCGGGCCGCGGTTCGGCCGGGGGATCCGCGGTGGCGTTCTGTACCGGCATCACCCAGGTCGACCCGATCAAGCACGGGTTGATCTTCGAGCGTTTCCTCAACCCGGCCCGCATCCAGATGCCGGACATCGACATCGACTTCGACGACCGCCGCCGCGGGGAGATGATCAAGTACGCCGCCAACCGCTACGGCGACGACCACGTCGCCCAGATCGTCACCTTCGGCACCATCAAGGCGAAGTCCGCCATCCGTGACGCGGCCCGGGTCCTCGACGAGCCGTTCGCGGTCGGCGACAAGCTCGCCAAGATGATGCCACCTCCGGTCCAGGGCAAGGAGGCGCCGCTCGCCGAGGCCTACGAGAAGTCCTCGGAGCTGCGCGAGGCGCGCAACGACCCGACCTACCGCAAGGTGCTGGAGACCGCCGAGAAGCTCGAGGGCCTCAAGCGCCAGCACGGCATCCACGCCGCCGCGGTGATCATCGGCGCCTCACCCCTCGACGAGATCGTCCCGCTGCTGCGCACCGACAACGGCGAGATCGTCACCCAGTACGAGATGGGCGCGGCCGAGGACATCGGCCTGCTCAAGATGGACTTCCTCGGGCTGCGCAACCTCACCGTCATCTCCGACGCGGAACGCCACATCCGCGACAACCGCGACGTCGACCTCGATCTCGACGACCCCGAGCTGCTGGGGGAGATGGACGACCCCCACACCTACGAGATGCTGAGCACCGGCTTCACGCTCGGGGTCTTCCAGCTCGACTCCACCGGCATGCAGGCGCTGGTCCGCAAGCTCAAGCCCACGGCCTTCGACGACATCTCCGCGCTGCTGGCGCTGTACCGGCCCGGTCCGCTGAGCATGGACATGCACAACACGTTCGCGGAACGAAAGAACGGGCTGGAGGCCGTGACCTTCGACCACCCGGACCTCGAGCCGGTCCTGGGCGAGACCCACGGGGTCATCGTCTACCAGGAACAGGTCATGAAGATCGCCACCGACCTGTGCGGCTTCACGATGGCCGAGGCGGACCAACTGCGCAAGGCGGTCGGCAAGAAGAAGCGCGACCTGATGGAGGCCCAGAAGGAGCAGTTCCTCGCCGGCGGGGTCGAGAACGGTTACGACAAGTCGTTCGTCTCCGGGCTGTGGGACCTCATCGAGAAGTTCGCCGAGTACGGCTTCAACAAGTCGCACACGGTCGCCTACGGCGTGGTGAGCTACCAGACGGCCTACCTCAAGGCGCACTACCCGGTCGAGTACATGGCGGCGCTGCTGACGAGCGTGAAGAACCACAAGGACAACAAGCCGCTGTACCTCAACGAGTGCCGGCGCATGGGCATCCCGGTCCTGCCGCCCGACGTCAACGAGTCCGGCGCCGACTTCACCCCCCGTGGGGACGAGATCCTCTTCGGCCTGTCCGCGGTGCGCGGGGTGGGGGAGGGGATCGTCGGCGAGATCGTCCGTGCCCGGACGGAGAAGGGGAAGTTCGCCGACTTCCGCGACTTCTGCGACAAGGTCGAGGGCAGCGTGCTGAACAAGCGCACCCTGGAGAACCTCATCCTCGCCGGGGCCTTCGCGCCGATGGGCCACACCCGCCGCGGCCTGCTCGAGGCCTACGAGCCGATGGTCGACGCGGCGCAGGCCCGTAAGAAGGCCGAGGCCGCCGGACAGTTCTCGCTCTTCGACGGCGGCGCGGACGACGAGGACGACGGGGTGGGGCTCGAGGACGGTCCCGAGATCCACGACGAGGAGTTCGACAAGGCGCGGCTGCTGAAGAACGAGCGGGAGATGCTCGGCCTGTACGTGTCCGACCATCCGCTCTTCGGCTGCGAACGCGAGATGGAACGGCTCACCGACACGACCTGCGCGGGCTTAAGGGAGAAGGACGACGGCGCCGCCGTGACCGTGGGTGGCGTGCTGACCGGGCTGCAGAAGAAGTTCACCCGTAAGGGCGACACCTACCTCGTCGCCACCGTCGAGGACCTGTCGGGCAACGTCGAGGTCGTGTTCTGGCCCGGCACCTACCGGGCCGCACACGAGGTCCTCGAGGAGGACGCGGTCCTGGTCCTCACCGGGCAGATCGAGGCCCGCGACGAGGCGGTCAAGCTCAAGGTGAACCGGGTCTCCAAGCCGGACCTCTCCGACGCCCTCGGTGCGCCGGTCGTGGTGACCTTCGCCACCGACCAGTGCACCGCCGACGCGGTCGGGCGGCTGCGCGAGGTGCTGTCCGGTCACCCGGGCTCCGTGCCGGTCCAGCTGCGGCTCACTGGCGGTGACGGGTACGTGCGCACCTACCAGTTGGGCGACGACCTGCGGGTGGAACGCCGTGCCGGACTGTTCGGTGAGCTCAAGTCGGCGTTCGGGCCCGACGCGGTCGACGACGAGGCGGGAGACAAGACCTTTTCCGGCGACGCCGAGGAACCGAGGTGGCGCCGGGCCGGCTGAGGGCGTGCCGGGCCGACGTCGTCGTCAGGCGCTCCCGGCGGGTTCGAGGCGGCGCAGGGTGGCGCTGGCGAGCGCCAGCACCGGCAGTTCGATCACCGGTGCCGCCACCAGCGCCAGCGCGATCGCCGGCCGGTCGGCGAAGGCGGTGGCGGCCACCGCGAGGGCCAGCGGGGAATTTCGGGCCAGCACCGTCATCGTCAGCGTCACCCGCTGTGCGTGGGGTAGCCCCAGCAGCCGGGAGGCTGCCTGGGCGAAGACGAACGAGCCGAGGAAGAAGATCGCCAACGGCCCCAGCAGCGTGACCACGACCCCGGGACGCTCGAGGATCTGGGCCCCCTCCCAGGCGAACATCGCCGTGACCGCGCCGGTGAGCAGCAGGACCCCCATCGTCGCCAGACGCGGTTGCAGGACCCGCTCGCGCCAGCCGGGGGAGGTCGCCAGACGCAGCACCACGGCGGCCAGCAGCGGCAGCCCGGCCACCAGCCCCACCGAGCCCAGCACGGCGCCACCGTCGACGGGCACGAAGGGACCGCCCAGCAGGACCACGTACGCCGGTAGGAGCAGCAACTGCAGGAACAGGTTCACCGGCAGCAGGCCGGTGGCGACGGCCAAGTCCCCACGGGCCGTGGCCGTGAAGGCCAGATACCAGTCCGTGCACGGGGTGACCAGCAGCATCACCAACCCCAACGCGAGGTCCGGGGAGTCGGCCAGCAGGAGGCGGCCCAGCCCGAAGGCGGCTGCAGGGGCGAGCACGAAGTTGGCGAGCAGCGAGGTCACCAGCACCCGCCGGTCGCGCAGGACCCGGGTGGCGGCCCGTGGCTCCACCTGCACGAACACCGTCGCCAGCAGGGCGACCAGCAGGGGCAGCAGTGCCACCCGACCGGCCGCGCGCACCGGTGCGAGCAGGCTCCCGGCCGTCCCCGCTACGAGCCCCCCGGTGATCAGGACCGGCTGGGCCCGCTCCAGTGGGGACATCGGAGAGGATCCTTCGTGATCGCGGGGGTTGGCACCGACTGCGGGCATCCTGCCAGGCCGACGGGTCCGACCCGTTCACGGCACAGTGTCGACGTCGGGGGTGGGGGACGGGCCTGCGCCCTGGGTACGCTTCGGCCCCATTCCCGCCCGTGCCCACGAGGAGGCAGCCGTGGCCCGCCTGCGTGTGCTCGACCTGCGCGGGGACCGTTCGGATCCCCGGGAGAAGTTCCCGCGTCCACGTGACCAGGTCGCGGCCGCCCAACCGGCGGTCGACGGCATCCTCTCCGACGTCCGCGACCGCGGCGACGTCGCGGTGCGCGAACTGACCCGGAAGTTCGACGCTGTCGACCGCGACGACCTGCGGGTTCCGGCCGACGTCCTCGCCGACGCCCTCGAACAGCTCGACCCGACGCTGCGCGCGGCCCTCGAGCGTGCCGTCGACCAGGTGCGCTGGTTCCACGAGCGGGCGATGCCCACCGGCTGGGAGGACGAGCGCGACGGGGCCGTGATGGGGCAGTGGTACCGCCCGATCCAACGGGTGGGGGTGTACGTGCCAGGTGGGAAGGCGGCCTACCCGTCGACCGTGGTCATGACCGTGGTGCCGGCGCTGGTGGCCGGGGTCGAGGACATCGTGCTGTGCACGCCCCCGACCGGTGAGGGCGGCCTGCCGGACCGCACCATCCTCGCCGCGGCCCACCTGCTCGGCATCGACCAGGTGCACATGGTCGGCGGTGCGCAGGCCATCGCCGCGCTGGCCTACGGCACGGAATCGATCCCGCCGTGCGACAAGGTGGTCGGTCCCGGCAACGTCTACGTCGCGCTCGCCAAGCAGGCCGTCCAGGCGCAGGGCGTGTGCGGCATCGATTCGCTCGCCGGCCCCACGGAGATCGCGATCGTCGCCGACGCCACGGCCGACCCGCGCATCGTCGCCGCCGATCTCGTCGCACAGGCGGAGCACGACGAGCTGGCCGGCGTCCTGCTGATCACGCCCGATGAGGAACTGATCGGCCCCGTCGAGGACGCCCTCGAGGTCGAGGTCGCCGCGACCCGTCACCGCGAACGGGTGGAGGCGGCGCTGGCGGGGCAGGGCACCGTGGCCCTCGTCGACGACCTCGACCACGCCGTGCAGGCCGCGGAGGCCTACGCGGCCGAGCACCTCGAGGTCCAGACCGCCGACGCCCGCACGGTCGCCGAACGCATCCGTTACGCCGGCACGACCTTCGTCGGCACGCACACGCCGGTCTCGCTCGGCGACTACGCGGCCGGCCCGAACCACACCCTGCCCGTGCTCGGCACCGCACGGTTCACCGGTGGCCTGACCACGGCGTCGTACCTCGTGCCGGTCAACTACGTCCAGTACGACCGTGCGGCGCTCGAGGAACTGGCCGACACCGTGCACACGCTGTCGGACTCGGAGGACCTGCCGGCCCACTGGCGCGCCGTCGAGGTGCGACTCGAGAACCCCTCGTGAGCCCACGACCCCACGACGGCGGACCCACGTCCGTGACCGAGCGGGTCCCGGTCCGCGACGACCTGGTTGACGTGGAGCCCTACGGCGCGCCCCAACTCGACGTGCCCGTGCGACTCAACACCAACGAGACGGCCACACCGCCGCCCGAGGGCTACCTCGAGGAGGTCGCCCGGCGGATCCAGGGCCTCGGGCTGCACCGCTATCCCGACCGGCCGCACACCGCACTGCGCGAGGCCCTCGCCAGACGTCACGGCCTCACCCCGGACCGCATCTGGGCGGCCAACGGCTCCAACGAGATCCTGCTGCAACTGCTGCTCGCCTACGGCGGCCCCGGCCGCCTGGTGCTCAGCCCGCGGCCCGGCTACGCCATGTACCCGGAGCTGTGCCGCACGGCGTTGACCGATCACGTCGAGGTCGACCTCGACGAACGCTTCGAGCTCTCGCCCGACGTCGCGGGCGCCGCCGTGGCGCGACACGACCCCGACATCGTGCTGGTGCCCAGCCCCAACAACCCCGTGGGCGTCGCCGTGGACCACGACGCCATCCGGGCGCTGCACCACGCCGGGCACGCACTGGTCGTGGTGGACGAGGCCTATGTCGAGTTCGCCCCGGACGGCACGAGCGTGATGGGGCTGCTCGAGGAACTGCCGCGTCTGGTGGTGGTGCGGACCTTCTCGAAGGCCTTCCGCCTGGCCGGACTGCGCCTGGGGTATCTGGCCGGGCCATCATGGGTCGTCGACGACGTGCAGAAGGTGCGCCTGCCCTACCATCTCGATGCGCTCACGCAGGTCGCCGGGCTGGTCGCGCTCGAACAGGAGGCGGCGTTCCTCGACCACCGGGAACTGGTGGCATCCGAACGGGACCGGCTCACGACCGCGTTGGCGTCCTTCGACGGGCTCGAGGTGTTTGATTCCACCGCGAACTTCATCCTTGTGCGCAGCACGATCGAGGGCCTGTTCGACCGTCTGCTCGAGCACGACGTGCTGGTCCGGGACTTCTCGGACCGACCGCGGCTGCAGGGTTGCGTCCGGGTCACGATCGGGACGCCGGAGGAGAACGACCGCTTCGTCGCCGCACTGCGCGCCGTGACGGACGAGAGCTAGAGGAGACCGCATGGGTACCCGCGTCGGCCGCGTCGAACGCGACACCAAGGAGACGAGGATCCTCGTCGAGGTCGACCTCGACGGTGACGGCACCGTCGATGTCGACACCGGCGTCCCGTTCTTCGACCACATGCTGGACCAGCTCGGCCGGCACGGCCGACTGCGGCTGACCGTGCGGGCCGAGGGCGACCTCGAGATCGACGCACACCACACCGTCGAGGACACCGGGATCGCGCTCGGCCAGGCGCTCGCCGAGGCGTGGGGCGACCGTGCGGGGGTCGAGCGCTTCGGCGATGCCACGGTTCCGATCGACGAGGCCCTGACCCGGGTGGCCATCGACCTCGCCGGGCGGCCCTACCTCGTCTGGGAGGTCGACCCGCCGTTGAAGGTCATCGGCGAGACGTTCGAGACCCACCTCGTCAAGCACTTCTTCGAGTCCGTGGTGGCCAACTGCCGGATGACCCTGCACGTGCACAACCTCTCCGGGGACAACACCCACCACATCTTCGAGTCGGTGTTCAAGTCGTTCGCGGTCGCGTTGCGCCGCGCCGTCGAGCAGACCGGGGGCGGGGTGCCCTCGACCAAGGGTGTCCTGCAGTGACGCACATGGACGTGGCCACGGGCCGCAGCCGGGCGGCGGCGGGTGCACGCCCCGGCCCGCGCGTGGCGGTCATCGACTACGGCGCCGGCAACGTGCGTTCGGCCAAGCGCGGGTTCGACGCCGCCGGCGGCGACGCCTTCGTCACCGACGAGGCGGATGTCGCCCGCCGTGCCGACGTCCTGGTCGTGCCGGGCGTCGGACACTTCTCGTCCTGTCTGCAGCGGCTGCACGAGTCGGGCGTCGAGACCGTGGTCCGCGAGTTCGTGGAGGCCGCCCGGCCGGTCTTCGGCATCTGTGTGGGCATGCAGCTGCTCTACGAGGCTTCCGACGAGGGCGACGCGCCGGGGCTCGGACTGCTCCCGGGGCGGGTCGAGCGGTTCCCCGCCGGCGCGATCGTGCCCCACATGGGCTGGGACGTCGTGCACGCGGCCGAGGGCGACGGGGACGACCCGCTCCTCGAGGGCGTTGCGGGACGGCGTTGCTACTTCGTCCACTCCTACTACGCCGTGCCGACCGACCACACCCACGTCGTCGGGCGCACGGCCTACGGCGGCGTCGACTTTCCCTGCCTGGTGCGTGAGGGCAGTGTGGTCGGCACCCAGTTCCACCCGGAGAAGTCCGGCGAGGTCGGCCGCCGGCTGCTGGCGAACTGGCTCGCCACCCACTGACCGTCCGGGCCCGGCGCCGGGCCAGACCCACTTCGACACCGACTCCTGCGAGGCAACGACGTGCTGACTCTCTACCCGGCGGTCGACATCAAGGACGGGCGCGCGGTCCGGCTCACCCAGGGGCGCGCCGACGAGGAGACCGTCTACGACGACGACCCGGTCGCGGCCGCGGGTCGCTTCGCCGACGCGGGCAGCGAGTGGCTGCACGTGGTCGACCTCGACGCCGCCTTCACGGGCGAGCCCCGGAACCGCCATCTGATCGAGCAGATCGTGTCGGCCACCGGCTGTCGGGTGCAGGCCTCCGGCGGGGTGCGGACCCTCGCCGACGTCGAGGCCTCGCTCGACTACGGCGCCGAGCGCGTCGTGATCGGCACCATGGCGCTGAGCGAACCCAGCTTCGTCGCCGAGGTCCTCGACCGCGTCGGACCGCGCATCGCGGTGGGCCTCGATGCCCGGGGCACGACGCTGCAGGCCCGCGGTTGGACCGAGGAGGCCGGCGACCTCTTCGAGGCGATCGAACGCTTCACCGAGATGGGGGTGCCGCGCTTCGTCTACACCGACGTGGCCAAGGACGGCATGCTCGAGGGACCCAACGTCGAGATGCTGCGACGGGTCGCCGACGCCACCGACGCCCACGTGACCGCCTCGGGCGGGGTCAGCAGCCTCGACGACCTGCGTGTGCTGGCCGGCTGCCACGAGCGGGTGGACGCGGCGATCGTCGGCAAGGCCCTCTACAGCGGTGCGTTCGACATCGCCGAGGCGCTGGCGACCGCCGCCGAGGTCGACCCGTGAGCTTCGACCCGGACCAGGGCCTCGCCGCGCGCGTGATCCCCTGCCTCGACGTCAAGGCCGGTCGCGTGGTCAAGGGCGTGCGGTTCGTCGAACTCCGCGACGCGGGCGACCCGGTCGAGCTCGCACGCGTGTACGACCGGGAGGGCGCCGACGAGTTGGTGTTCCTCGACATCACGGCCTCCAGCGACGACCGCGACATCATCCTCGACGTGGTCGCCCGCACCGCCGAGGAGGTCTCGATCCCGTTCGCGGTGGGGGGCGGGATGCGGTCGGTCGCCGACGCCCGGCGCATGCTGCACGCGGGGGCGGACAAGATCGCCTTCAACACCGCGGCGGTCGAGCGGCCCGAGCTGCTCAGCGAGGTCGCCGACGCCGTGGGCTCCCAGTCGGTGGTGGCGGCCGTCGACGCGCGGCGCCGGGACCACGACGATCCCTCCCGCGGTTGGGAGGTCTACGTCCACGGTGGTCGCACGCCCACCGGGGTCGACGCCGTCGAGTGGTGCACGCGGGTCGCGGACCTCGGTGCCGGCGAGATCCTGTTGACCTCGATGGACCGGGACGGCACCAAGGCCGGGTTCGACGTCGAGCTGCTGTCGGCGGTGACCGGGGCGGTCGCCATCCCCGTCATCGCCTCCGGCGGCGCCGGCGACGCCGACGACCTCGCCGACGGGGTGCTCGAGGGTGGGGCCTCGGCCGTGCTGGCCGCCTCGATCTTCCACTTCGGTGAGCTGCGCCTCGGCGACGTCAAGGACCACATGGCGCGCCGCGGGGTTCCCGTGCGGCGGCTCGAGGTCCCCTAGGCGCCCGTCCGCGCGAACAGTGCGGGGACCGCGACCACGAGGTCCTCATGCGACCTCGAGGGCACCTGGTCGGCGCTGCAGTCCGGGCACCTCGTCGAGGGCAGGTCGAAGACCAGGGTCATCACCGGTCGCTCGTCGTCCGACTCGACCGTCACGGGTCGTTCCGTGCGCCGCACCGGCATCGTCAGGGCGGTGCCGCACTCGTGGCAGACGTCGGAGCGCAGCAGCCGTGAGCGGGCCGTGGGCACCAGCTGTTCCACCGCGCGCATCGCGGCGCCGACCACCGCTGCCGGCGTCGCGTCGTGGTCGTCGCGACAGGCCACGACCGGCCTGGACTCGAGCGCGACCGCCACCGTCCCGACCGTGACCTCGGAGGCCCCGGCCGGGCGCAACGGGCCGTCGTGGTGGCACACGGGGCACTGCACGGCCACCTCCGGAGGGGTATCGCGGCTCTGGCGGGTCAGTTCTCGCGCATCCAGGCCGGAAGGTCGTCCTCGAGACGCTCCTGGCAGATCTCGTCGTCGCCGACCTCCTCCATGCACTCGGCGTAGCTCTGGAACGGCCCCCAGCCGATCTCCCGGAACATGGCGAAGCCGACCACGAGCAACAGGACCACCAGCACGACCGAGACGATGCCGGTGACCAGGCCCGTGATGGCCATGCCCCGGCCTCCGCGTCCGGAACGCCGGATTCTGCTGAGCGCGATCGCGCCCAGCACGATGGCCACGACCCCACTGAGCCCGCCGATGAGGATCAGGACGGCCGGGATGGAGACGATGCCGATGATGCCGGCGGCGATGGCCATGCCGTCACTACTGGTCGGTGCACCCGAGGGCTGCTCCGGCCAGCCTCCGGCCGCCCCCGTGTCCTGCCACGCGGGCTGGGCCGCACCCGTCTGCCGGGTGGTCCAGTCGCCCCCGCTGCCGGCCGTCCGGCCCTCCGGCGAGGTCCAGCCTCCGGCGCCGTCCGCCGCGCTCCCGACGTCGTCCCTCGTGGCGCTGGCGTCCGTCGCACCCCCGCTGGTGTCGAGCGGGTCGACCGCGGACACGCCGGCGTCGGCGACGTGCTCGGTCCAGCGCGTGCCGTCCCACCACCGGTGGTCGTGCCGGCCGGTGGGGTCGGGATGCCACGCCGGGGGAATGCTCACGTTCTGCTCCTGGTCGAATCGTGACAGGGCGGACGGTAGACGACGCCGCGGGTATCGGCATGTGCGAACCACCGGGGTAGCCTGCCGGCTCACCGTGCCCGAGTGGAATCGCCCCCGTGCTGAGCCAGCCGCAGCTCGAACGACTGCGCTTCGACGAGCGCGGGCTCATCCCGGCCGTCGTCCAGCAGCACGACTCGGGACAGGTCCTGATGGTCGCCTGGATGAGCGAGACCTCGTTGGCCCGCACACTCGAGGTGGGCGAGACCGTCTTCCACAGCCGCTCGCGCGACGAGCTGTGGCACAAGGGCGCGACGTCCGGCAACACCCAGCGGGTCCTGGACCTGCGGGTCGACTGCGACGGAGACACGCTGCTGGTCCTGGTCGACTCGCCCGGCCCCGCGTGCCACACCGGACAGGTCAGCTGTTTCCATCGCCACCTGCCCGACGCACCGGACGGGGCCACGCCCGCCGGGCCGCCGCTGGCCGGTTGAGCCGGCCGACCCCGAGGAGTCCCGATTGACCGTCCGCCCCAGCCGGGAGGAGTTCGTCCGTCTCGCCGCCGAGCACGGGGTGGTCCCCGTGTGGCGGGAGGTGCTGGCCGACCTCGAGACCCCGCTGTCCGTCTACGCCAAGCTCGCCGGCGACGGGCCGAGCTTCCTGCTGGAGTCCGCTGAGCACGGGGAGCGCTGGGGCCGCTACTCATTCGTGGGGTTCGACCCGTTCCTGGTGCTGCGCGGACGTGACGGTGCGGTGACCTGGGAGGGCACCCCGCCGGGCGACGCCGGTGAGGCCGACGGTCCGCTCGAGGCCCTGGCACGGGCGACCCGGGCCCTGCGCGCCCCCCGGCAGCTGGTTGACCTGCCGTTGCACGGTGGCGCGGTGGGCTACGTCGGTTGGGACGCGGTGCGCGAGGTGGAGGACATCCCGGCCACCGGACGCGACGATCTGGGCCTGCCCGACGTCGTACAGCTCTTCCCCCGGCACGTGGTCGCGCTCGACCACCTGCGCCAGATCCTGACCGTGGTGACCAACGTCGTCGTGGGCGAGGACCCGGGGGCGCAGTACGACCAGGCGGTCGCGACCACCGACGAGGTCGTCGTGAAGCTGTCGTCCTCGGTCTCGCCGCTGCCGCCGGTGGCGCCGCCGGAACGCGGCGCGAGGGGTGCGGACGACGCGGTGCCGAGCAACCTCGAGGACGGCGAGTACGAGGCGATGGTCGAGCGCGTCAAGGAGTACATCGCCGCGGGCGACAGCTTCCAGACCGTGGTCAGCCAGCGTTTCACCGTCCCCACCGCCGCCTCCGCATTCGACCTCTACCGGGTGCTGCGGGTCATCAACCCCTCGCCGTACCTGTTCCTGCTCGACCTCGGCGAGGCGCAGCTGGTGGGTTCCTCACCCGAGGCGCTGGTGCAGGTGGCGGGCCGGCACGTGGAGACGTGGCCGATCGCGGGCACGCGGCCCAGGGGTGCGGACACCAAGGAGGACCAGGAGCACGAACGTTCGCTCGTGGCCGACGCCAAGGAACGGGCCGAGCACATCATGCTGGTCGACCTCGCCCGCAACGACCTCGGCCGGGTGTGCGACATCGGCACCGTGCGCGTCCACGAGATGATGCACGTCCAGCGTTTCAGTCACGTCATGCACCTGGCCAGCTCCGTGACCGGCACCCTGCGCGACGGGCTCGGACCCGTCGACGTGCTGCGGGCGGTGTTCCCGGCCGGCACCGTCTCGGGTGCCCCGAAGGTGCGGGCCATGCAGATCATCGACGAACTCGAGCCCACCCGCCGGGGCCCCTACGCCGGGGCGGTGGGCTACGTCGACTTCGCGGGCAACCTCGACACCTGCATCGCGATCCGCACCGTCACCCTCAAGGACGGGGTCGCGCACGTGCAGGCCGGGGCCGGCATCGTCGCCGACTCGGTGCCCGCCACCGAGGAGGCGGAGACGCGGAGCAAGGCCGGCGCGGTGCTCGCCGCCGTGCGTGCCGCGGAGGGGCTGCAGGGCGGGCGTGGCGACGGGCAGGCGTCCACGTGACCTATCTCGACGACCTCCTCGACGGTGCCCGGGCCCGCGTCGACGCTGCCCGCGACCGTGAACCGCTCGAGTCGCTGCGCGAGCGTGCGGGCGGTGCGCCGCCCGGCCCCTCGTTGCACGCGGCGCTCGCCGGGACGGGGGTGGCCGTGATCGCGGAGATCAAGCGCGCCTCCCCGTCGAAGGGCGACCTCGCCCCCGGCCTCGAGGCGTCGGCACAGGCCCGGGCCTACCTCGAGGGTGGTGCCGCCGCCGTGTCGGTGCTGACCGAACCCGACCGGTTCAAGGGCACGCTCGCCGACCTCGCCGACGTCGCGGCCCTGGGCGTCCCCGCGCTGCGCAAGGACTTCATCGTCGACCCCTACCAGGTGTGGGAGGCCCGCGCCGCGGGTGCCGCGGCGATCCTGCTGATCGTGGCGGCCCTCGACGAGACCACGCTCGCGCGACTGCACGAGGAGGCGGGCGAGGCCGGCCTCGAGGTGCTGGTCGAGATCCACGACGAGACCGAGGCCGCCGTCGCCCGCCGCATCGGGGCGGCCGTGGTCGGCGTCAACGCGCGGGATCTGCGGACCTTCGAGATCGACCGCGGTGCCTTCGGCCGGCTGCGAGGGCAGCTCGGAGACGACGTGCTCGCGGTCGCGGAATCCGGGGTTCGCGACCCCGAGGACGTGCGCGCCGCGGCGCGCCAGGGAGCGGACGCCGTCCTGGTGGGGGAGTCACTGGTGCGATCCACGGACCCGGCCGCGGAGGTGGCCACCCTGGTCGCCGCGGGCCGCGAGTCGACCGACGAGCCAACGGAGACGGTATGAGCACGGCGACCGGCGATGAGACCCAGCGACCCGGCTACTTCGGCCGGTTCGGTGGCCAGTACGTTCCCGAGGCGCTGTCCGGAGCACTCACGGAGCTTTCACGGGCCTGGGACGACGCGCATGCGGACGCGGCCTACAACGCCGAACTCGACCGTCTCCTGCGCGACTACGGCGGCCGGCCCACCCCGCTGTACCACGCGCCCCGACTGTCGGAGGCCTGTGGGTTGGAGCTGTACCTCAAGCGTGAGGACCTGGCACACACCGGCAGCCACAAGCTCAACAACGTGGTCGGGCAGGCCCTGCTCGCCCAACGGATGGGCAAGCCCCGCGTCATCGCCGAGACCGGCGCCGGGCAGCACGGGGTCGCCACCGCCACCGCCGCGGCCCTGCTGGGCCTGCAGTGCACCGTCTACATGGGCGCGGAGGACTGCCGCCGACAGCGCCTCAACGTCGTTCGCATGCAACTGCTGGGCGCCGAGGTCGTCCCGGTCGAGTCCGGGACCCGGACCCTGAAGGACGCGATCAACGAGGCCATGCGCGACTGGGTCACCAACGTCGACACGACCCACTACCTCATCGGTTCGGCCATGGGACCCCATCCGTTCCCCACCATGGTCCGGGAACTGCAGCGGGTGATCTCGATGGAGTCGCGCCGACAGTTCGCCGAACAGGCCGGAGGCCTGCCCGACGCGGTCGTCGCCTGTGTCGGTGGGGGCTCGAACGCCATCGGGTCCTTCTACGAGTACCTCGACGACGAAGGGGTCGCCCTGCTGGGGGTCGAGGCCGCCGGCGAGGGGGTGGGCAGCGGTCGTAGCGCCGCCACCATCTCCGAGGGCCACGAGGCCGTGCTGCACGGAGCGCGCTCGGTCGCCCTGGTGGACGAGGACGGGCAGGTCCTGCCCGCACACTCGGTGTCCGCCGGCCTGGACTACCCCGGGGTCGGACCGGAGCACGCCGCGCTCGCGGATGCCGGGCGGGCGCGCTACGTCGCCGCCACCGACACCGAGGCGCTCGAGGGCTTCGCACGGACCAGCGAGCTCGAGGGGATCATCCCGGCGCTCGAGCCCGCACATGCGATCGGGTGGCTGCTGCACCACGGGCGCGACGTGCTCGGCGAGGGCGCCCGGGTCGTGGCCACGATGTCGGGACGGGGGGACAAGGACGTCGACGAGGTCGTGCTGGTGGCCGGGTGGAAGGTCGGCGTGGACACCCAGGGACTCGACGAGGATCTCGGGCTGGAGGACGAGGTGCCGACGCGCGGGGGAGAGGCATGAGCGAGACGGAGACCGCGGCGGGCGTGACCGCCGTCGAGCGGGCGTTCGCGACCGCCCGGGAGGAGGGGCGTGCCGCCCTGGTGGCCTACCTCACCGCCGGCTACCCGGATCCCGCGACCTCGCGTGCCTGCGTCGAGGCGGCCGCGGAGGCCGGGGCGGACGTCATCGAGGTCGGGCTGCCCTTCAGCGACCCGATGATGGACGGGCCGGTGATCCAGCAGGCGAACCAGCGGGTGCTGGACGCGGGACTCGGCCTGGCCGGCCAGCTGGAGGTGGTCGCCCCCCTTGACCTCGAGCTACCGATGCTGGCGATGACCTACGTGACGGTGGTCGACCGGCGCGGGTACGTGCGCTTCGCCGACGAAGCCGTCGCCGCCGGGCTCGCCGGCGCGATCCTGCCCGACCTGCCGGTCTCGGAGGCGGGCCCGTGGCTGGAGGCGGCCGGGAAACGGGGCCTGGCCACCGTCTTCCTCGCCTCCTCGATCTCGACCGATGCGCGGCTCGACGACATCGCGGCGACCTCCACGGGATTCGTGTACGCGACCGGCCTGCTCGGGGTGACCGGGGTGAAGGACGTCGACCAGCAGGCGGCCCAGCCGCTGGTCGAGCGACTCCGTGCGCGGACCTCCACGCCCGTGGCCGTCGGCATCGGCGTCAAGGACCGGGCCTCGGCCGCGGCCGTGGCCGGCTACGCGGACGGGGTCATCGTGGGTTCCTCGATCGTGCGCGCCATGGGGGAGGGGCCAACGTCCGGTGCCCCTGCCCGTGTGGCCGCCCTGGTGCGGGAGCTGCGCGCCGGCGTGGCCGAGCCACGGGGGTCCTAGACCCGCCGGGTGACCGTCGGTGGGCACGCCGACGCTCTGGGCGAAACTACGCGTCAGGGGGTGCGAACAGGCCGCGCGCCCTGCGGGAAATCGGGACGGGTCTTTGCCACACGCGGCGCCCTCCTACTACGGTAGTTGTCGCGGCATCGGCTTCTGCGGGTGCACCACCCGCTGTCCGCAACGCCGGTACGCGCCCCACCGGAGCGGCAACGCGGCGAGTCCGCGCACCGGGGCTTCAAGTCCACGACCGGAGAATGCATGACGCAGTTGCGAGTCGAGGGTCTGACGAAGATCTTCGGCGACCAACCGCAGCGCGCACTCGATGCCCTCGAACAGGGCCACTCCAAGGCCGACGTCCTGCGGGACACGGGCCATGTCGTGGCCGTGCACGACGTCACTTTCGACGTTGACGACGGCGAACTGTTCGTGGTGATGGGGTTGTCGGGGTCCGGGAAGTCCACGGTCATCCGCATGCTCAACCGGCTCATCGAGCCGACCGCCGGCGAAATCGAGATCGACGGCGAGGACGTGCTCGGCATGAGCCGTGAGGAGCTGCGGCGCCTGCGGATGTCCAAGATGTCGATGGTCTTCCAGCACTTCGCGCTGTTCCCCCACCGCACGGTGTGGGAGAACGCCGCCTACGGCCTGAAGGTCCAGGGACGACCGTACGACGAGCGGCGCGAGGCCGCGGAGGTCGCGCTGGAGCGTGTCGGCCTCGGAGGCTGGGGCGAGAGCATGCCCCACGAGCTCTCGGGCGGCATGCAGCAACGTGTGGGGCTGGCCCGAGGGCTGGCCACGGAGGCGGACCTGCTGCTCATGGACGAGCCGTTCAGTGCGCTGGACCCCCTGATCCGGCGCGACATGCAGGACCTGCTCGCCGGTCTGCAGTCCGAGCTGCAGAAGACGATTATCTTCATCACCCACGACCTCAACGAGGCGATGCGCCTCGGTGACCGGATCGTGGTGATGCGCGACGGGGCGGTGGTCCAGATCGGCACGGGGGCGGAGATCATCCACGACCCGGCGACCGATTACGTGGCGGACTTCGTCGCCGACGTCGACCGCTCCCGCGTCCTGCCCGCCTCGATGGCCATGCGCGAGCCGCGCAAGACCTTCGGCCCCGAGGCGTCGCCGCGCGAGGTGCTCGACTGGCTCGACGAGGCGGACGTCAACGGCGTCTACGTCGTCGACCGCGACTACCGCATTCTCGGCGTGGCCCGCGACGACCGGGTCGCCGCGGGGCTCCGGGACGGCGCGACCGAGGTCGGCAGCCTGCTGATCGACGACTACGTCCGGGTCGGCCCCGACACCCCGCTCAACGAGCTGCAGGCCCTGGCCGCACAGCATCCGGTGGCGATCGCCGTCACCGACGAGCAGGACCACATGCTGGGCGTGGTGCGACG
>SLRZ01000108.1 GCA_007130695.1 Nitriliruptoraceae bacterium | reverse complement strand
GGTGCGTCGCAGCCTGCCGCGCCGACGATCCTCACGCACCCCCCGGCGCCGTTGCGCGATGCGCTCGTCGATCATGTCTCGCCCGGGGCCGAGAAGTCACCGACCATCACCACCTCCGGGCGCAGCCGGACGCCGAACTGCGACTCGACCTCGTCCTGCAGCCTGGCGATCAGGGTGCGCACGTCGGTGGCCGAGGCGCCGGGCGAGGTGACGATGAAGTTCGCGTGCCGCTCCGAGACCTTCGCGCCGCCGACCGCCAGCCCCTTGCCGCCCACGGCCTCGACCATTCTCCCAGCCGAGTCCCCCGGGGGGTTGGTGAACACCGACCCGCAGCTGGGCTCGTTACTGGGCTGGTGCTCACGACGCCAGGCGCGGATCCCGCTGATCTCCTCGCGGATCTCCTCGCGCTCACCACGGTCGAGACGCAACGTGGCGGACACGACCACCGCGTCGTGGGGCAGTTCGCTGTGCCGGTAGGTCAGGCCGAGCAGGTCACGCGGCCACGTCTCGCGGGTGCCGTTGGACAGACGCACGACGTCGACCTCCACGAGGTGGTCGCCGAGCTCCGAACCGTGCGCGCCGGCGTTCATCCGGACCGCTCCCCCCAGCGTGCCCGGCACGGCGGCGGCCCAGGCGAAACCGGCGTAGCCCTGGTCGGCCAGCCGCATCGCCAGCGAGGGCAACGCCTCGGCGGCCCCCAGCCGCACGGTCGCACCGAGGGGCTCGATCCCCCGGTAGCTGCGGCCCAGCCGGATCGCCACCCCCGGCCATCCCGCGTCCGAGACCAGCAGGTTCGAGCCACGACCGACCACGACCCAGTCCAGCCCGTGCGCCTGGCAGACACGACCGACGGCCGCGAGATCCTCGTCCCGCTCGGTCACGACCAGCGCACGGGCCGGCCCGCCGACGCGCAGCGTCGTCAGCCGCGACAACTCCGCCCCGGAGGAGACCTCCCCCACCACCTGGTCCGACAGCTCCTCGAGCAGCGGGTCACTCACCGCTCGCCCTCCAGTCGCGACAACAGCTTCGAACCCAGCTGCGTCACGTCGCCCGCACCGGTGGTCAGCACGAGGTCCCCTGGTCGCACCAGATCGACGAGGCCGTCCACCACGTCGGCGAGGTGGGGGTGGTAGTGGACCTTGGCACCCGCATCCGCGGCGGCGTCGGCGACGAGTTGTCCGGTCACCCCCGGCACCGGCGGCTCCCCCGAGGCGTACACGTCGGTGACGAGCACCACGTCGGCTGCCGAGGCCGCGCGCCCCAGCTCGGCCCCCAGGGACTGGGTCCGCGAGTAGCGGTGCGGTTGGACGACCAGCACGATCCGGTCGACGTCGAGGGTCCGTGCCGCCGCCAGGGTGGCGCGCAGCTCCGTGGGGTGGTGGGCGTAGTCGTCGACGACCTCGACCCCTGCCACCGTGCCCAGTCGCTGGAACCGCCGCGTCGCGCCCGTGAAGCGGGCGAGCCCCGAGGCGGCGGCCTGGAGGTCGACCCCCGCCCAGGCGCACACCCCGAGGGCCGCCGTGGCGTTCAGCGCGTTGTGGCGTCCCGGCACCGCGAGTTCGAAGCTGGCCACGACCTCGCCGTCACGACGCAGCCGGTGTGTGCCGTCGTCGCCGGGCAGCAGCCGGAGGTCCGCGTGCGGATCGGTCCCGTAGGTCATGACCGGGGGGTCGAGATGTTCGGCCAACCGCGCCGCACCCGGATCATCGATGCACAGCAGTGCGGGAGCCTCGACCGCCCGCCGGTCGAGGAAGTCGCGGAACGCCGAGGCCACCTCCGCCTCGTCGACGAACTCCTCGGGGTGGTCGTGCTCGACGTTGGTCACGACCGCGAAGTGCGGGCGGAAGACGAGGAAGGAGCGGTCGGACTCGTCCGCCTCGGCCACGAAGATGTCGTCCCGGCCACCGTGGGCGTTGGTCCCGCTCTCGTTCAACGAGCCCCCGATGGCGAAGGACGGGTCACCACCGGCGGCCTGCAGCGCGACGACGGTCATGGAGGTCGTGGTCGTCTTGCCGTGGGTCCCGGCGATCACCGCTCCCCGGTGTCCCTCCATGAGCGCCGCCAGCATCTCGGCACGGCGCAGCACCACCAGGTCACGCGCACGGGCCTCGAGGACCTCGGGATTGTCACGGGGGACCGCGGAGGAGATGACGACGATCTCGGCGTCGGCGACGTTCTCGGCCCGGTGGCCGAGGACGATGCCGGCACCCAGCACCCGCAGGGCGTCGAGCGGCCGGCTCTCGCGCAGGTCCGAACCGGTGACGACGTGGCCCCGCTGCAGCAGGATGCGCGCGAGGCCGGACATCCCGGCGCCGCCCATACCCACGAGGTGGATCCGGCGGGTCGTGTTCAGTAGATCGTTCACGTGCGACGCTCCCCTCGGCCGCGGTCGAGTTCGCCCAGCGCGAGTTGGGCGACGTTCGTCGCCGCGTCCGGACGACCGAAGGCCCGGGCGGCGGCCGCGACCTCGGCGTGGCGGTCCGGGTCGGTCAGCAACGGGCGGACCCGTTCGATGAGGGCCGACGCGTCGAGTTCGTCGTCGGCGACGACCTCGGCGGCCCCGATCCGCTCCAGCGCCTCGGCATTGTGCCGCTGGTGGTCGCCGGTCGCATGCGGGTAGGGAACGAGGACGGCCGGGATCCCGAGTGCGGTGAGCTCCGCGATCGAGGTCGCACCCGAACGGCACAGGACCACGTCGGCGGCCGCGTAGGCGTCACCCATGTCGTCGATGAAGTCGACCATCCGCACCGTCGGGCCGGGGCCTGCCGCACGGGCGTGCTCCCAGGCGGTGGCGGTCTCGGTGTACAGCGACTTGCCGGCGGCGTGCAGGATCTGCAGGTCCACGTCCCCCCACCGGGTGTGGGCGTCGACCACCGCCTGGTTCAGCGACCGGGCACCCTGGCTGCCCCCGAAGACCAGCAGGGTGGGCCGGTCGGGTTCGAGCCCGAAGCGCTCCCGTGCCTCGGCCCGACGAGCGTCACGGTCGAGGCGGAGCATGTCGTCCCGGACCGGGTTGCCGGTCACCGCACAGCGCTCGCGGCGGCGGAACCGGTCGGTGGAGCCGGGGAAGGAGACCGCGATGTGCGTCGCCCACCGCGAGGCCACCCGGTTGGCCAGGCCCGGCACGGAGTTCTGTTCGTGGATGACCAGCGGCAGGCCCTGACGCGCCGCGGCCCAGCTCGCCGGGAAGGAGACATAGCCGCCGAAGGTGACCACCGCGCGGGCGCCGATGTCGGCGATGACGTCCTCGCACTCCCCGACCGCTGCGCGCACGGCCCACGGCAGGCGCAGCAGCGCCGGTGAGGGCCGCCTCGGCACGGCCACGGCGTGGATCGCCCGCAGCTCGAAGCCCGCGTCGGGGACGAGGGTGGCCTCGAGGCGGTTCTCGACACCGACGAACACCGGCTCGATGTCGGCCAGGCGCTGCAGTTCCCGCGCGACGGCCAGCGCCGGGAAGACGTGGCCGGCGGTGCCGCCGCCGGCGATGAGGACCCGCGTGGTCATCGGTGGGCTCCAGGAACGGGCGTGGGTGCGGGGTGGCGTGCGATGCTGACCAGGATGCCGAGCGCGACCAAACTCGTCACCAGGGACGAGCCGCCGACCGACACCAGCGGCAGCGTCACGCCGGTGATCGGGAGCAGCCCCGTGACCGTGCCGATATTGATCAGTGCCTGCCCGGCGATCCAGGCGGTCACCGCGAAGGCCACGGTACGCCCGAATCCGTCCGCACACGTGTAGGCCACCCGCAGACCCACGTAGAACAGCGCCGCGAACAGGGCGAGCACGAAGGCCGCACCCACCAGACCGAGCTCCTCGCCGAGGATCGCGAAGATGAAGTCGGTCTCGGGGTTGGGGATGAAGTTCCACTTCCCGCGCGAGGAGCCCAGGCCCACGCCGAAGACCCCACCGGAGCCCAGTGCCAACCGGGACTGGATGAGCTGGTAGCCGGTCCCCAGCGGATCGGCCTCGGGGTGCAACCATCCGGTGACACGCGCGACGCGGTAGGGCGCGACGGCGGCGAGCACACCGATCGCGGCGCCGGCCGCCAGGACACAGCCGGCCACCATCCGGCCGGGCAGCCCCTCCACCCACAGGATCGCCCCCACGATGAGGGCCAGCAGGATCGTGGTGCCAAGGTCCGGCTGCAACAGCACCAGTCCCGCCAGCAGCCCCAGGACCGGCAGTGCGGGGATCAGCAGGTGCTCGAGCCGGTGGACCGACCCGTCGGTGGGGCGCTTGCGGTGCAGGACGTCGGCCAGCCACAGCAGGACCGCCAGCTTGGCGATCTCGGAGGGCTGGACGACCAGCGGCGGGTAGCCCAGCCACCGGGTGGAGCCGTACCGGGTGATCCCCACCCCCGGGACCAGGACCAGGATCAGCCCGACCAGCGCGATCGCCAGCAACGGCCAGCTCAGGTTGCGCCAGATGCGGTGGTCCAGGCGCACCACGACCGCGAAGGCCACCACGCCCACGCCGGCCCACATCAGCTGGCGGCGGAAGACCCCGAAGGTGTCACCGACCTGGGCACCGTCGACGAAGGAGGCCGAGAAGCTCATGACCAGCCCCACGATGAGCAGCACCGCGGTCAGCACCGTGATGGCGCTGGCGTCACGGGACCACTCCCCCGGTTCCCACCGGACGCGCAGCCGCTGGAAGGCCGTCAGTCCCGGCGCGGTCTTGGTGGCCTCGCGCAACGTCATGTCCGGCTCCCGGTGACGAGACCGCGTGCGGCGGCGGCGAACCGCTCGCCGCGCTCGGCGTAGTCGGTGAACTGATCGAACGAGGAGCAGGCGGGCGCGAGCAGCACCGTGTCGCCGGGACGTGCCAGCTCGCCGGCGACCTCGACGGCCTGCTCCATGGAGTCCGCCCGTCGGGCGGGGACCCCGGCAGCGGCACACACCTCGGCGAGGGCGCCGGCGGCCTCCCCGATCAGCACGGCCTCCCGGACGGCACCCAGGTCGTCCGCCAGCACCCCGAGGTCCGCGCCCTTGGCCAGGCCCCCGGCGATCCACACGATGCGCTCGGCGGAACGCAGCGCCGCCGAGGCCGCGTGCACGTTGGTGGCCTTGGAATCGTCGACGTAGCGCACGCCGTCGACCTCGGTGACCAGTTCGAGCCGGTGGCGGCCGGGATGGAAGGCCCGGGCGGCGTCGGCGACCGCGCGGACGTCCACGCCGGCGAGCAGGGCGACGGCCGCCGCGGCGGCGACGTTGGCGTGGTGGTGGGGCGCGTCGATGACCAGTTCGTCGAGTGCGACCACGGGTCCGCGGTGGGTCGGCAGGTCCGCGACCACGACGCCCTCGACCACGCCGACCCCGTCGGCTGCGGGCGGGCCCGCCACGGTCACGTCGGCCCGGCGGCCGGGGGCCCACCGGTCACGGAGGTCGGCGGCCACGGGGTCGTCCACGGACACGACGGCCCAGTCCTGATCCCCCTGCGCACCCCAGATGCGCGCCTTGGCCCGGTGGTAGGAGTCCACGTCGTCGTGCCAGTCGAGATGGTCGTCGGCGAGGTTGAGCAGCGCCCCCACCTCGGGGCGCAGCCGGTGGGCGAAACGGAGCTGGAAGCTCGACAGCTCGGCGACCAGGACCGTGTCCGCGGCGAGGTCGTCGACGAGCGCGCACATGGGGGTGCCGATGTTGCCGCACGCGACGGCGGTGTGCCCGCCGGCCTGAAGCATGGCGGCCACCAGCTCGGTGACCGAGGTCTTGCCGTTTGTGCCGGTGATCGCCAGCAGCCGCAGCGGCCGGTGGCGGACCGCGAGCTCGGGCTCGGACCACACCGGCACGCCCGCGGCCTCCGCCTCGCGCAGGACGGGCGCCGACTCGGGCACGCCGGGCGAGGGCACCACGAGATCGACCGTGTCCACCGCGGGACGCTGCGTGCCCGAGACCACCCGTAGCCCGGCCTCCCGGGCCGCGGCGAGGGTGGGATGGTCGTCGCGGTCCTCGACGACGGTGACCTCGACCCCGCGGGCCGACAGCAGTCCGGCGGCGGCACGTCCGGAGACGCCCAGGCCGATCACCAGGGCGCTGCGGATGTCGTCGAGTCCGGGGGCCACGTCGGCGGGGGTCCTCGTCGAGCCCATGTCACCCACCCAGCGGGCCGAACCGGCCCAGGTATTCGGCGTAGAACAGCCCCATCCCGATGGCGATCCCGAGACCGGCGATGATCCAGAACCGCACGATGATGGTCGTCTCCTGCCACCCGAGCAGTTCGAAGTGGTGGTGGAGTGGCGCCATGCGCAGCACCCGCTTGCCCGTGGTCCGGAACACGGCGACCTGCAGGATCACCGAGAGCGTCTCGATCACGAACAGCCCACCGAGCAGTACCAGCAGGATCTGGGTGTTGGTGGCGATGGCGACCGCGGCGAGCAGCCCGCCGAGCGCCAACGACCCGGTGTCGCCCATGAAGATCTTGGCCGGGGGCGCGTTGTGCCACAGAAAGCCCGCGCACGCCGTCGTGACCGCGGCGACGATGATGGCGATGTCGAGGGCCTCCCCGGCGGCCAGCGGGTAGGCGAAGGTGTTGCGGAACTGCCAGAAGGCGAGCAGCGTGTAGGCCCCGAAGACCAGGGTCCCGGCGCCGGCGGCCAGCCCGTCGAGGCCGTCGGTGAGGTTCACCGCGTTGGAGGCACCGACCAGGAGCAGGAAGACCCAGATGAAGAACACCCAGGCCGAGACCTCCATCTCGATGGAGCCGACCACGGAGATGTTCTGCGGCAACCCGGCGATCTCCGGGCCGACGAACGCGAAGACCGCGGCGATGATCGCCTGACCGCTGAACTTCGCGGTCTTGTTCAGGCCGAGGTTGCGCTGCATCCGCAGCTTGATGAAGTCGTCGCCGAACCCGACCATCGCCATGCCCACGAAGGTGCCCAGCACGAGCCAGCCGGCGGCGGTGAACTCGGCCGAGCCGAGATGGGCGACGAGATAGGCCACGACCGCCGCGAGCACGATCGCGGTGCCGCCCATCGTGGGGGTGCCCGCCTTGGCGTGGTGGGTGTGGGGGCCCTCCTCACGGATGGCCTGTCCGAAGCCACGCTTACGGAAATAGTCGATCACCAGCGGGGTGCCGGCCAGCGACACCAGCAGCGCGACGATGCCTGCGACGAGGACCGCGATCATGCCGCACCCTCCCGTCGCTCCACCAGGCCGGCGGCGACCGCCTCGAGGCCGGCCACCCGGGAGGCCTTGACCAGCACCGCGTCCCCGGGCTCGACGCGCTCCAGGAGGTGGTCGAGGGCGGCCTGCGCGTCATCGACCTGCGCCACCGCCTCCTCGGCGAGCCCGCCTTCGCGCCCCCCGGCCGCGTACGCGGGCCCGTGCTCGCCGACGGCCACGAGGCGGTCGATGCCCAGCTCGGCACAGCGGCGACCGACGCGGTGGTGCTCCGTGTCGGTCTGGACACCGATCTCGGCCATCGTGCCGAGCACCGCCCACGTCCGTCCGTCACGGTGCAGCGAGGTGAGGGTGTCGAGGGCCGCGATCGTCGCCGTGGGGTTGGCGTTGTAGGCGTCGTTGAGCACCCGGACCCCGCCGGCGTCCGCGACCTCGCCGCGCCACGGGCTGACCGCGGCGTCCGTGAGGGCGGCGCCGGCGTCGGCGAGGTCGACCCCGAGGTGGCCGGCGACCGCCAGCGCGGCCAGGGCGTTGCCGACGTGGTGCCGCCCCGCCAGGGGCAGGCGGACGTGCACCCGGCCCCAGGGGGTCACCGCCGTGAACGACGCCCGGGCGGACTCGTCGAGTTCGATGTCCTCGGCGGTCACCTCGCCGGCGCCCTCGAGGCCGTAGCCCAGCACGTGGGCCGCCCGGGAGGCCATCGCCGCGACCCGCTCGTCGTCGACGTTGAGCACGGCGGTGCCGTCGGGGCGCAGGGCGTCGACGAGCTCGCCCTTCGCCCGGGCGATCGCTTCGAGCGTGCCGAAGACCTCGAGGTGCACCGGCGCGACCGCGGTCACCACGACCACGTCCGGGTCCACCAGCGGTGCGAGGTCGGCGATGTCCCCCACGTGGCGGGCGCCGATCTCGGTGACCAGCACCTCGGTGTCCTCGCGCAGGGCCAGCAGGGTCAGCGGCACCCCGAGCTCGTTGTTGAACGAGCCACGGGCGGCCACCACGCGCCGGCCGGCCCCGACCGCCGCCGCGATCAGGTCCTTGGTGGTGGTCTTGCCGAGCGAGCCGGTGATCGCCACGGTGCGTGGCGCGACACGCTCACGCACGGCGACGCCGAGGTGGCGCAGCGCCGTCCAGGTGTCCTCCACGACCACGGCGGGGACGTCGACGTCCACGGGCTCGGCCTCGACGAGCACCCCGGCGGCCCCGTGTTCGACCGCGTCGGGCACGTGCGCATGCCCGTCGGCCTGCTCACCCCGTAGCGCGACGAACAGCGCCCCTGGCACGAGCTGGCGCGAGTCGGTGGCCACGTCGCCCACGGCCCGGTCGGTCCCGACCAGGCGCCCGCCCGTGACGCGGGCGATCTCCGACAGCCGCAGTTCGATCATCCGCCTGCTCCCGAGGGTGTGCCGGGCGTGCCCGCCCGCTGCCCGGTGAGCAGCTCCGCGGCGACCACACGGTCGTCGAAGGCCAGGACCTCGCCAGCGACCTCCTGGCCCGTCTCGTGACCCTTGCCGGCGATGAGGACGACGTCGTCGACGCCGGCCCGGGTGATGGCCACCTCGATCGCGGTCCGCCGGTCGAGCTCGACCACCAGCCGGTCGTCGTCCGCCCCGGCCTCGCGGGCGCCCGCCACCATCGCCTCGAGGATCGCCGCGGGGTCCTCGCTGCGCGGATTGTCCGAAGTCAGCACGGCGAGATCCGCGGCCATGGCGGCGGCGCCCATCAGCGGCCGTTTGCCCCGGTCCCGGTCGCCACCGCAGCCGAGGACGAGGTGGATGCGCGCGCCCCCGGGCAGCAGCTGACGGATCGTGCGCAGCAGATGGTCGATGGCGTCCGGGCTGTGGGCGTAGTCCACCAGGACCGTGCGACCGTCCGGCGCGGGGACCCGCTCGAGCCGGCCCGGCACGCCGTCGCAGGCGGCGATGCCCGCACGGGCCGCGACTCCGTCGAACCCGGCCTGTACCGCGAGCAGTTCGGCCAGCACGGCATTGGTGAGATTGAAGTCGCCGGCCAGCCGGGTGGACACCTCCCGTTCGCCGTCGGGCCCGGCCACCACCGCGGTGCCACCGTCGATGTCGAGGCGGCGCTCGGTGATGACGTGGTCGGCGTGCGGGTCGAGATCGGCGTCGGCAACCGTGACGACCTCGAGGTCGACCTCGTCGGCCAGTCGCCGACCCCAGCGGTCGTTGGTGCAGACCACGGCCCGCGGCGCGAACCCCGGGGTGAACAGGCGGGCCTTGGCCTCGAAGTAGGCCTCCATCGACCCGTGCCAGTCGAGATGGTCCTGGCTGAAGTTGGTGAACCCGACCACCGCGAAGCGCGTGCCGTCCACACGGCGCAGGTCGAGGCCGTGCGAGGAGACCTCCATGGCCACCGCGTCGACGCCCCGGTCGTGCATGCGGCGCAGCAGGCGCTGCAGGTCGGTGCCCTCCGGGGTGGTGCGCACGCCCGGCTGGGCGATGCCGTGGATGCGGGTCTCCACGGTGCCGATCACCCCCGCACCGACGCCCGCGGCCGCCACGGCGGCCTCGACCAGGTAGGCGACGGTCGTCTTGCCGTTCGTGCCGGTCACCCCGACCACGTGCAGGTCCTCGGAGGGGCGACCGTGGACGAGTGCCGCCACCGGACCCATCGCCGCCCGGACCGACGGCACCCGCAGCTGGGGAACGTCGAGGTCGAGCCAACGTTCGACGAGCAGTGCGCCCGCGCCTCGGCGGATGGCTTCCTCGGCGTGCTCGTGGCCGTCGGTGGTCGCGCCCACCACCGCACAGAACAGCCAGTCCTCGGCCACCTGGCGGCTGTCGTGGCTCGCGTCGACGACCGCCACGTCGGTCCCGTGACGCTCCGCGCGCCCCAGGCCGGCCTGGATCTGCGACAACGTGACGGTCACGGTGCTCCTCTCGGGGCGTGCTCGGGCCGGTCGGGGGGGTCGGCGGAGCGTAACGGCGCCTCGGAGGTCTTCCGCGCACCCCGGACGGCCGGCCGCCGGGGGCCCACCGTGCCGTGGGGGCCGCTCAGTCGGACGCCGGATCCTCTTCCTCGACGGCCGGTGACTGGTCTGCCGGGGTGCCGGCCGGCAGCGAGCCGGGGTCGTCGGGCTCGGTGCCCGGGCCCTCGGCGGCGGCGGCACGGTCCGCGGCCGCGGCGTCGATGGCCTGCACCAGGGTGCCGCTGGCGGAGTCGGGGGCGACCCGGCGCTGGGCGAGCGCCGCGCCCATGACCTCGGAGAAGACGGGCGCGGCGACGATGCCGCCGTAGAAGGGGCGTGGCTCGTCCACCATCACCGCGACCACCAGTTCCGGGTTCTCGACGGGCGCGAACCCGACGAAGGTCGCCACGTACTCGCTGGAGTAGCCGCGTGCGCCGTCGTTCGGCTTGCGGGCCGTGCCGGTCTTGCCGGCGACGCGGTACCCGGCCACCTGGGCCCGCTGTCCGGTCGCCCGTTCGCCGGAGACCGCCGACTCGAGCATCCCACGCACCTGCTGGGCGGTGCCGGGGGAGACCACCCGTTCCTCGGCGGGGGCCGTCGCCGGCGTGAGCCGGCCGTCCTCCCCCACCGTGCCGCGCACGACCCTCGGCTGCACCGACACGCCGTCGTTGGCGAGCGTCGCGTAGGAGTTGGCCATGTGCAGCAGCGAGACG
Source organism: Nitriliruptoraceae bacterium (assembly GCA_007130695.1). Lineage (GTDB taxonomy): Bacteria > Actinomycetota > Nitriliruptoria > Nitriliruptorales > Nitriliruptoraceae > SKLC01. The sequence continues at coordinate 16,460 of SLRZ01000108.1, read as the reverse complement.
CCGACGCCGTGACCGATCGCGATCGTGGGCAGCGAGGTCTGCCACCACTGGTCGACCGGCATCAGCAGCCCGGCCGACTCCCCCGGGAAGCCCAGGCCGAGTGAGCGGCCGTACCCGAAGCCGCGCAGGTAGTCGTCGAGGCGTTGCTGCCCGAGTTCCTCGGCGACCATGATCGTGCCGACGTTGGAGGAGCGCTCGACCACGTCGGTGAGGCTCCACTCCTCGAGGTCGTGGGAGTAGGCGTCCGTGAAGCTCTTGCCGCCGACGTTGATGGACTCCCCCACCCGCAGCCGGGTGTCGGGCGTCACCACGCCCTCCTCGATCGCCGCGGCCATCGTCAGCGCCTTCTGCGTCGACCCGGGCTCGAAGACATCGGTGACGGTGCGGTTGCGCCAGTGTTCGGGGTCGGCGGAGGAACGTTCGTTGGGGTCGTAGGTGGGAGCGCTGGCCATCGCCAGCACGTCACCGGTCCCGACCTCCATGACCATGACGCCGGCGCCCTTGGCGGAGTACTCCTCGATGACGTCGGCCGCCGCGCGCTCGGCCGCGTGCTGGATCTCCCGATCGAGGGTGAGCACGAGGTCGGTGCCGGCCTCCGAAGGCACGAGTTCACGCAGGCCGGAGGCGATGTCGAGGCCCCCGGGGGCCTGCTCGACCGCGAGCTGGCCGGGGCGGCCCCGCAGCAGCTGGTCGTACTGAACCTCGAGGCCCTGCAGCCCCTGGCCGTCGATGTCGGTGAAGCCCACGACCTGCCCGGCGAGGCTGCTGTTGGGATAGACCCGCTCGGGTTCGCTGATCACCCCGATGCCGGGCAGCTGCAGCTGTTCGATCTGCTGGCCGACCTCCCAGTCGAGTTGCCGGTCCACGTAGACGAAGTGGGCGTCGCTGCGCAGGCGGGCCTCGAGTTCGCCGGCGTCCACACCGGTGAGCCCGGCGAGCTCACGCGCGACCTCGCCCGGGTCGCCCGCCGCGGGGACCGGCTCGCCGGAGGGTGTCTCGCCGTCCCGGAAGGCGCGCGGGTCGGCGTAGACGGTCGCGGACTGCACCGAGGTCGCCAGGACGTCGCCGTCACGGTCGTAGAGGCGGCCCCGGGTGGCGGCGAGGTCGATCGTACGCGCACGCTGGGCGATGCTGCGGTCGGCGAGGTCGTGCGCGTCGACCACCTGGATCCGGGTCAACTGCCCGAAACAGACCAGGAAGACCAGCCCGTAGATCACGAGCAACCAGCGGATCCGGCGGGTCCCGAGCTGCCTCGCCGTGTGCCGGATCGTTCGAACGGTGCCTCGCGCGTCACGGCGGGACGGTCCGGTCATCTAGCGCTCCACCGAGAGGACGGGCTTGAGGGGATCGGTCGTCGCACCCACCGGCATCGACTCGTCCACGGCCCCGTCGGCCGGCAGGGGCCGCTCGAGGCGCAGGTGTCGTCCGCCGCTGGCGGGCACGAGACCGAGGTCGAGCCCGGCCTCACGGATCCGTGCCGGGTCCTCGAGGCGGGCGACGTCGGCGACGAGGCTCGCGTACTCCCGCTCCGCCTCGGCCACGCGGCCAGACAACTCCCGGCTCTCGACCGAGTTGGTGGCGGCGAGCGCGTTGAGGGCCACGGTGCCGAAGATCGCCGCACCGAGCACCACGATGATGAGCAGCGCATAACGCAGGGTGTGGCGCTCCCGCGGTTCCTCGACCACGCGCAGGTGGGGGCGCCGAGGTGTCTGCGGCGCGGAGGGGGCACGCCGCAACGGGGCGGTCAGGGCACTCACGAACGGGACTCCGGTACTCGTCGCACGGCACGCAGACGAGCGGCCGCGGCGCGGGGGTTACGGTCGGTCTCGACCGCGTCGGGCCGCTCGGGGCGGCGCACGACGTGGTCGACGAGGGGGACGCGGCCGCAGGCGCACACCGGGAGTCCCCGGGGGCAGATGCACCCGCTGGCCGCGTCGGCGAAGGCACGCTTGACCAAGCGGTCCTCCAGGCTGTGGTAGCTCAGGGCGAGACAGACCCCGCCGGGGGCGAGGCGCTCGATGGCGAGGGGCAGGACGGCGGCCAGCGCCTCGAGTTCGTCGTTCACGGCGATCCGCAGGGCCTGGAACGTGCGGGTGGCGGGGTGGCCGCCCGTGCGTCGGGCCGCGGCGGGTATCGCGTGCTTGACCACCTCGGCGAGTTCGGTGGTGGAGCCGAGCGGTCGCGCCGCGACGATGGCGCGCGCGATGCGGTCGGCGAACTTCTCGTCCCCGTGGCGGCGCAGGAGCCGTGCGATCTCGTTGCGCTCGTAGGTGTTGACGATCTCGCCCGCCGTGGTCGACTGGGTCGGGTCCATGCGCATGTCGAGCGGACCCTCCTGGCGGTAGCTGAAGCCCCGGTCCGCCCGGTCCACGTGCATGGAGGAGATCCCGAGGTCCATCAGGACCGCGGCCACGGTGTCGATCCCGAGCCCGTCGAGCACCTCGTCGAGCCGGTCGAAGCGCGCGTGGGTGAGCTGCACCTCGACACGGTCGTCGAGGTCCGCGAGCCGCTGTCGCGCAAGCTCGAGGGCGTCGGGGTCGCGGTCGAGCCCCACCAGGTGGGCCCGCCCGTGGCGTTCGACACGCTGCGTGCAGATCTCGTGTGCGTGCCCGGCCGCGCCGAGCGTCAGGTCGACGTAGACCCCGTCGGGGGTGTCCACCAGCAGCTCGGTGACCCGGTCGAGCATGACCGGGACGTGCGGGAGGGGGGAGGTCATCAGCATCACGCACTCAACCGGGCGGCGTCCGGATCCGGTTCGCCGCCGGCGAGGTCGAGGGCGAGGAGACCGAGGGCCGCACGGCAGGCCGGCGCCGGCAGCTCGAGCGCCGCGGCGACGCGGGCGTCGGCCCGCGCCCTGGCGGACGGGGGCAGCTCGGCCACGGCCTCGAGCAGGCCGGCCACGGTGTCGAGCGCCACGGGTGTCTCCTCTGCGGTCTAGAGCTGGAAGGGGCCATCGAGGTTCGCGAAGGCGTCCTCGGCCCGGGAGCGGTAGTCCTCCCAGGTCGTGCGGTCCCAGATCTCCACTTTCTCGTCCGCGCCGTTGATGGTCAGTTCCTTGTCGAGGCCGGCGTATTCGCGCAGCCGCTGCGGGACGGTCACCCGCCCCTGGGCGTCGGGTTGTTCCTCCTGCGCTCCCGCGAGGAAGACCCGGAGATAGGCCCGGGCCCGCTGGTCCTCGCGGGGGACCGCCCGCAGCTCCTCCACCCGGCGCTCGAAGGCGGTCAGCGGGTAGATGTCGATGCAGCGGTCCTGGGAGGGCGCGAAGACCAGACCGTGGGAGAGGCGCTCGCGGAACCGGGCCGGGAGGATGACCCGGCCCTTGGTGTCCAGCGTGTGCTGGTGCTCTCCGAGGAACACCTCGTTCCGTCCGTTTGGGTCCTGCACTCGGCTCCCCCGGCTGGGAAAGCCCTCCACTTCGCGCCACTCTACGCCCCCGACCCTCCACCGTCAACGGCGGCCACCACAAAACCGCAGGCCAGAGGGGTATTGCGCACCGCGGGCCCGCCGGCGCCGTGATCCGCCCTCCGGGCCGAAAACGTGGAAACGCCGCGACCGGAGGGGTCGCGGCGCTCGCGTGGGAGGGTGGAGGGGAGGAAAGTGGAGCGTGACGGCCGGACGGGGGTCCCGGCTGGTGCCGGGGGGCTGACCGGGCCGAGGGCCGGGCGGTGCTCTCCTACCGCTCGGTGAGGACCCCGTCCGCGGCACCGTCGGTGAAGGAGACGAACGACCAGGTCTCGTCCTGCTGGCCGGCCATCCCCGGGGAACCGGCCGGCATCCCCGGCAGGGCGATCCCGTCGACCGTCGGCCCCTCGTCGAGCAGGGCGGTGATGACCTCGGCGGGCACATGGCCCTCGACGGCGTAGCCGCCGGCCAGCGTGGTGTGACACGACCACAGATCCGTCGGGATGCCGAGCCCCTCCTTCATCTGCGGCACGGCGTCCTCGTCGTCGTGGACGTGGTCCACCACCTCGAAGCCCGCGTCCGCCAGGTGCTCGAGGTGGCCACCACAGCAGCCGCAGCTCGCCGACCGGTGGACCTCGACGGGGCCCGCCGCGGCGGCGAGGACGGCGACCTCGGACGCGTCGGCGGCCACGGGGAACTCCGCGGCGTCCTCGCCGGCGACCAGACCGAGGGCGAGGAGGACGACGACGGCGGCGAGGGCCCCCGACAGCGCGACCAGCGGGAACAGAAGGCGGGACACGGGCGACTCCAGTCGTTCTTGCACTCGCCCGTCAGGATCGTCGCCGCGGCCGTCGACCGGCACGGTCGGGGGACCCGCATCCGCCGGGCCGATCGGCCCGCCCCGGGCCGGCCCCTACGGCTCCGAGAGCCGCAGCAGCCCGCCGTACCAGATCGCGCCGAGGGTCGCGACGGTGCGCTCGCGCTGCTCGAGGTCGTCGTCGGAGAGCATCTCGGTCGCGTAGCCCTCCACCATCGCCACCAGTGCCGCGGCCGCCGCGGCCGGGGAGTGGCGCGTCTCCGCCAGTGCCGGCGCCACCTGTTCGGCCACCCGGTCGACGTAGCCGTTGCGGACCTCGCGGAGGCGCTCGCGGAAATGCCATTCGTGCGCGCTGGCCTCGAGCCAGGTGCGGATGACGTCGGCATCGGCGGCGAAGACCTCGACGAAGCGCGCGATCACGGCCTCGATCGTGCCGGCGACGTCGTCGCCCTCCCATGGCTCGTCGACCACCGCCAGCAGGTCCACGCTGGTCGCGTCGATCAACGCGTCGAGGGCCGCGCTCTTGTTCTCGAAGTAGGTGTAGAACGTGCCGTGGCTCACCCCGGCCACCGCGACGATGTCCTCGACCCGGGCGGCGGCGAACCCCCGCTGGCCGAACACCTCACGTGCCGCGGCACGCAGCTTGGCCGCCGTCCGCGCGCCCCGATTCGTCCGGGGCCCCTCCACTTCGCTGCCCACGTCCTCGCGATCCCCACATCTCGCCGGTCACCGGGCACCGTACGTGCTCGCCGACCCCGGGGGGAAGCAGGCACCGCCGACCATCGATGCCCCCACCGGCGCCCACCGGGCCGTTGACACCGACGTCAACCCGGTGCACGGTTGGAGGATCCGCCAACCAGGAGGCACCCCATGACCTACACCTGCGACGGATGCGAGCAAGAACTCTCGGGCCGCCGGGTGGTGTTCACGACCGAGGCGACCGACGAGCACGGCATCGACGTCGAGGTCGCCAAGCGGTGGGTCACCTGCCCCGCCTGCGGTGACGAGGTCTTCGAGCGCGTGGGTCGCAGTTCGCCGTGGGTCAGCGGCGACGGACGCACCCTGGCCTACCCCGACGACGACGACCTCGCGACCCAGGCCGGCGGTTTCGCGCGCTCGCTGTAGCCCTCCCCCCACCTCCGGCGCGAGCACAGGGCCCGCCGGCTGCCGGGGTGGATATCCTCGCGCCACCCCGGTGCCGGGCCTCGGGCCCGCACGGGGCGTGAGCGCGCGAAGGGATGCCGAGGGTGACCACCGCCAATCGACGTACGCGGCGTGCGCCCGACCTCGGACGGGTCTCGACCACGCTCGAGGCCATCGAGGACAACGTCCGCGGCGTCCTCGAGGGCAAGCCGGACGTGGTGCGGCTCGCCCTCATCACGCTCGTGGCCGAGGGGCACCTGCTCATCGAGGACGTGCCCGGGGTGGGCAAGACCCTGCTCGCCAAGGCGCTGGCCCGCTCCATCGACTGTTCCGTGGCCCGGGTGCAGTTCACCCCCGACCTGCTGCCCTCCGACGTGACCGGCGTGACCGTCTACTCCCCCGACACCGGGGAGTTCGAGTTCCGCCCGGGGCCCGTCTTCGCGAACCTCGTGCTCGGTGACGAGATCAACCGCGCCGGCCCCAAGACCCAGTCCGCCCTGCTGGAGTGCATGGAGGAGCGCACCGTCACCGTGGACGGCACCACCTACGAGCTCGCCCGGCCCTTCATGGTCGTGGCCACCCAGAACCCGATCGAGCTCGAGGGCACCTACCCCCTTCCGGAGGCGCAGCGAGACCGCTTCCTCATGCGGGTCTCGGTCGGCTATCCGCATCAGGACGACGAGCTCGAGATCCTTCGGACCCACGGCGGCGGCGACCGGCTCGCCCAGCTCGGCTCCGTCACCGACGCCGCCGCGGTCGTCGAGGCCATCGACGCCGTCCGTGACGTGCACGTCACCGAGAGCATCGAGCGCTACATCGTCGCCCTGTGCCGGGCGACCCGGGAACACCCCGACGTCGAACTCGGCGCGTCCCCCCGTGCCTCGCTCGGCCTGCTTCGGGCCTGCCGGGCCGCCGCGGCACTCGTCGGCCGTGACTTCGTCATCCCCGACGACGTCAAGGCGCTGGCGCTGCACGTCCTGCCCCACCGGCTGATCCTCGGCCCCGAGGCGCAGCTGGCGGGTCGCTCCCCGCTCCGGGTGACGGCGGACGTCGTCGACGGGGTCCCGGCCCCCACCGAATGATGTTCACCGACCGCGGCATCGGACTCGCCGGCGGGGCGGTCGCGATGTGGCTGGCCTCCCGCGGCTTCGGTGTCCCGGAGCTCCAGATCGCCGCCGTGGCCTCGCTCGGGGTACTCGTGCTGGCGGTGGCCACGACCAGGCTGACCTCGGCCCGGCTCGAGGTCGACCGCAGCATCCGGCCCGGACGGCTCTTCTTCGACGCGGAGGCCCACCTCGACCTCGTGGTGCACAACCGCTCACGCCTGCCGACCGCCCACCTCGAACTCGAGGACGAGGCACCGCCGGCCCTGGCCTCCCACGGAGCCAGGATGCTGCTGGGCTCCCTGCCCCCGCTGGCGACCCGCACGATGAGCTACCGCCTGCGCGGGCACCGACGGGGACGGTTCGTCATCGGGCCGCTCACCGCGAGACTGCGTGACCCCTTCGGCCTGGTCTCGCGGCGCATCCGCCTGCGCGGGACGAGTGAGCTCTTGGTCTACCCCCGGGTGTGGACCCTGCCCGAAGGGGTCCCCCTGGGCGGCGCCAACAGCGGCGGCCTCGGCCACACCCGCCCGCTGGCCAGCGGCGAGGATCTCGCCCACGTCCGCGAGTACGTCCGGGGCGACGACCTGCGCAAGGTGCACTGGGCCAGCACGGCCCACCGGGGCAAGCTCATGGTCCGCCAGCCCGAGGCCCCCCGCGATCCCCGGGCCACGGTGCTGCTCGACGTCCGGGAACAGGCACACCGTGGCCGGGGTGCGACCAGCAGCCTCGAGACCGCGATCAGTGCGGCGGCCAGCGTCATCCACCACCTCGCCCTCCACGGCCGGGCCGTCGCGCTCGTGGACGGGCCGTTCACCAGTGCGCCGAGCGTGCGGGCGTGGCAGGCGCAGCTGGCCCATCTCGCCGAGCTCGAAGCCCACCGCACCGACCTCGGGGCCACCCTGCACCAGCTCGGCCGGGACGCCGCCGGCGACGGGCTGCTCATCACCATCGTCGCCGTTCCCGACCCCGAGGAACTGCGCGACCTCGTACGCGCCGGGCGGGGGTTCACCACACGCCTCGCGCTGCTGATCGACACCCACAGCCACGCGACCCAGGGACAGCGCGGCGCGGGCCAGGCCGAGGCCGAGGCCCTGCGTCTGGCCGGCTGGCGGGTCACCGTGGTGGGCGGCGCCGACCGGCTCGACGACCGGTGGCGGGACCTGGTCCTACCGGCGGGGCGGATGGCCAGCGCGGTGGGCCGATGACGCCCCGGCGCGACCTGACCCTCGCCGTGGCGGCGCTGGTGGTGCTGCTCGGGGTGCTGCCCGCCTACGGGCGGGTGTTCGCCGAGCCCCACTGGCGGGCGCCCGCGGTGCTCGCCGGTCTGCTGGCCATCGCCCTGGCGGCGGGCGTCCGACGGGTCCGCGGCGGCGCGGTGCTGGGGCTGCTGGTCTCGCTCGTCGGGCTGGCGTGTTTCACCTACATCGTCCACCTCCCCCCGGGGGGGCTGATCCCGGGCCCCGAGCAGGTGCGCGATGCCGCGGTGCTCGTCGGCGACGCGGCGGCACAGCTACGCGAGGAACCCGCCCCCGCGCCGGCGCTGCCCGGACTCGTGCTGCTGGTGACCACGGGCTTCTGGCTGGTCGGCCTGCTCGTCCACGAGCTGCTGGTGCGCTGGGCCCGACCCGGCCTCGCCGCCGTGCCCGCGGTCGTGCTGTGGGCGGTGCCGCTCGCCGTGCCCCAGCCCGATGCGGCGGCGTGGCCCGCGGCCCTGGCGTTCCTCGGTGGGACCGGCGTCGCGCTCCTGCTCGGGTCGGACGCGGAGATCACGCCCTCGGACCGTGTCCCCACCCTGTCCGGGCCGGGCCTGAGCATCGGCGCGGCGGCACTGACCCTGGCCGTCCTCGCGCCGGGCATCCTGCCCGGCTACGGCGACGACGCCTGGGTCGACCTGGGCTCGAGCCGGGACCCGCGGGGCTATCAGCCGATCGTGGACGTCACCGACCGGCTGCAGCTACCCGAGGAACGTGACGTCCTGCGGGTCGAGGCCAGCGGACGAACCTACCTCCGGTTGGCCGGGCTCGACGCCTTCGACGGTGGGACGTGGCGTCTGGGCGCCCCGGGGCAGAGCTCCTACCAGCCGGCGGCGGACCAACTGCACTCCACCCGCGGGGAACTCCCGGCGGAGTCACCGGCGACCTCGACGACCACGGTCGAGGCGGGCGTCGAGGTCCTCGCACTGGAGAACATCTACGTCCCCGTCCCCTACCAGCCACGTCGGGTCCAGGGACCCGACCGCGACGAGATGGTGTGGTCCACCGAGGGCGGGTTCCTGGCGACCTGGGACACCACCGAGGGCGGTGACGCGGCGGACGGGGACGGTGAGCTCCGGGTCGGGGTGCGCCAGGGCTTCGCCTACGAGGTGACCGCGGAACGGCCCACACCCACGATCGAGGAGCTACGCGGCGCCGAGGCCGCGGGCGACGAGCGGGCACGTCGCACACAGCTGCCGGTGGACTACCCGGACCTGCGCGCACAGGCGGAGGCGGTCTACGCCGCCGCCGGCGCGACCTCCGACGCCGACCGTGCGCTGGCACTGCAGGACTGGTTCGCGGGGCCGGACAGCACCTTCACCTACGACCTCGACGTGGGACCGCTGCGCGGTGACGACGCCCTGCGCGACTTCGTCCTCGAGGAACGGGTCGGCTACTGCGAGTACTTCGCCACCGCCATGGCGGTGATGCTGCGCGCCACCGACATCCCCGCCCGCGTGGCCGTGGGGTTCCTGCCGGGCCGGGTGACGGGCGAGACCGACGAGGGGCGCACGGAGTTCACCGTGTCGAGCTCGGACGCGCACGCCTGGGTCGAGGTGTGGTTCCCCGACCACGGCTGGGTGACCTTCGAGCCCACGCCCCGCGACGACGAGACCCACATGCTGCCGCGCGAGGAGAACCTCGCCCCCACGGAGAACGAGCGCGAGCGCCGCGAACGCGAACGGGACGAGGCGGCCCAGGAGGAACAGGAGCCGGCACCCGCCCCGGAGCCCGACGAACAGCCGGTGCCCGAGCTCCCCGACGAGCAGGCCGAGTCCGACGACGCGGGGGGTGCGGGCTCCGAGGTGCGGTGGCCGTTGGCCGCCCTCGCGGCGCTGCTCCTCGCCGCGGCCGCGTTTGGGCTGGCCCGTCTCCGCCGTCCCGCGTGGGCCACCGCCGACGGACCCGCCGGCCGGGTGGTCGGGGCGCAACGGCTGCTGCTGTCCAGGGCCGCGGGCTACGGCCTCGAACGCCGGCCGCAGGAGACCTTCGGTGAGCTGACCGCGCGCTGGGAGGCCGAGGGACGTGTCGACCACCGGGGGCCGGCACTGGCGGGGCTGGCCGGCGCGGCGGCGTTCGGCAGCCGGGCGGACGAGACCGAGGCCCGGGAGGCCGAACGGTTGGCCGGGGAGCTCAGCCAGCTGCTGCGCGAGTCGGTGCCGGTGCGACAGCGCCTGACCGCCCCGGTGCGCGTGTCACTGCGCTCGGCCACACGGATCGTGCGCGGCCCGCTCGATTCGGCCCTGGCACGCCTGCGACGGCGCTGAGAAATCCGCCGCGTCCTCGACGCCGCGGCCGGCACGACACGTCCGGTCGGCGGCCGAGACACCCCTGCGCGTCAGGTGCGCTCGTCCGGGGGGACGTGGACGTGCGGCTCGTCGGCCCGCTCACGCAGGGCGGTCGCCCCGAGAACGATGCCGGCGAGCAGCAGGGTCATGCCCGCCGCCCCGAAGGCGATGTGGGAGACCAGGCCCAACAGGAGGAAGAAGCCCACGACGGCCAGGGCGACGGCGACGCGCAGCCGCAGGACCCGCGACGCGCGGCCGGACCGCTTCCGCTTGCGCGCACGGGCCACAAATCGAGGATCCTCCGCCGCGAGCTGACGCTCGATTTCGGCGAGGATTCGTTCCTCATGCTCGGACAACGGCATGTGGCCCCCACGCGGCCGATGGTCGACCCGAAGCGTACCGAGGCGCCATTCGCCGCGCACGCCCCGAAGGTCAGTAGTCGCACGGCCGATCGACTCATGACCTCCGGCAGAACGGGTTCGGTCCCGGGTGCCCCCCGGATGGCTCCTATGCCCCCGTGAATCGGGGGGTTCGCCCCTCCATGCCCGCCGCGACCGCCTCGGCGAAGTCCGGTCCGCGCATGCACTCGAGCTGGGCTTCGGCCTCGGCCCGTAGCGCGGCGTCGCGGTCGCGGGCGACGTTCTCCCGCAGCAGCCGGGGCGCGCGGCGCACCGACCCCGGTCCCGCCGCGAGCTTCGCCGCGAGGTCGTGTGCCTCGGCCAGCGGGTCGGAGGCTCCCAGCGAGAGCTCCGCCAACCCCATCGCCCGGGCCTCCTCGGCGTCCACACGACGGGCCGAGAGGGTCAGCTCCGTGGCGTGCCCCAGACCGATCAGGCGCGGGAGCCGCCAGCTGCCGCCGAGGTCCGGCACCAGCGCCCACCGGGCTTCCATGACGGCGAGCTGCGCGTCGGGCGCCACGGCGCGAAGATGACAGGCGGCGGCGAGCTGGATACCCGCGCCGAAGCAGTAGCCCTCGATGGCGGCCAGGGTCGGCTTGTCGAGCTCCTCGTAGGCGGTGAAGCAGTCCTGCAGCCGGGTGATCGAGTCGACCCCGGTGCCGCCCTCGCCACCGCCACCGCCACCGAACACGCTGACATCGATGCCGCTGGAGAAGGTGCCGCCGCGGCCCGCGACGACGACGGCTCCCACCTGGCCGTCATCGCCCGCCTGTCGCGCACGCTCACCGAGCTGCGAGAAGACCTCCATGCTCATCGCGTTGCGGACCTCAGGCCGCTCGATGGTGATGTGGGCGACCCCGTCGCTCACCTCGTAGCTGACCACGTCCGTCATCTCGCACGCTCCTCGTCCGCCGGTTGGGCGCAGCCTACGTGCTCGCCCCGCGCCTGAGGGGTCTCCCCCGGCGGGGCCGCCGCGCAGCGCCCCGGCCGCCACGAACGCGACCGCTAGCCTCGCGGGTCCGGCTCCGGCGACCAGGCGTGCACCGATGCTCGAACGAGAATGGGTCACCGTGCGTGACCCGGCGCACGACCACCGCCACTACACCTTCGACGTGTCCTTCCTGCTGTCGAACTACCAGTGCATCTACGGCGCGGGGTGCCCGAGCGTGCACCCCGACGTGCAGGACCCGGTGATGGGCTGCTGCCAGCACGGCGCCTACCTCAACGAGGACGACGACGCGGACGAGCTGGTGCGCCTGGTCGACGAGGAACTCTCCCCGCAGACCATGCAGCACCATGCACGCGCGCAGGCGGACGGGCTGCTGACCGAGGACGAGGAGGGCGAGGTCCTCACCCGGGTCGTCGACGGTGCCTGTGTCTTTCTCAACGGTGCCGGTTTCGCGGCCGGCGAGGGGTGTGCGCTGCACCACCTCGCCGAACGGCGTGGCGAGCACCACATGACCCACAAGCCCACCGTCTGCTGGCAGGTTCCCATCCACCGCACGATCGACGAGCAGGTCGCCAACGACGGGGCGACCCTCGAGGTCCACACGATCGCGGCCTTCGAGCGGGGCCACTGGGGCGAGGGCGGCGCCGACTTCGGCTGGTGGTGTCTGGACGACGACACCGCCTTCACCGGGCGGGAGCCCGTCTTCCGGTCGATGGAGGCCGAGCTTCGGACCATGGTCGGTGACGTGGTCTACGACGAGCTCGCCGGCTACCTCACCCGACGTGGACGGCAGCGCCACCGCGTGACGTTCCTGCCGACGGTGCACTGAACCCCGTCGCACCACGTTGACCGACCCGGGGTGGAAGGGTCAGCCGCGGTCCTCCCGTGTGGGTGCGGGCGGCGTCGCCTCGTCGTCGTCGAGCAGCGACGCATAGGACACACCGACGTCGCCGAACCGCTCGGCGACGCGGTCCACCACGTCGTCGAGCTCCTCCCACCGGGGGTCGGCGGTCTCGGGCACCTCCAGGGTCAGCTGCCGTGCCGCCGTGGCGGCGCCGAGGTTCGAGACCCCGACACCCAACAGGCGCACCCGGGCCCGTTCGAGCCGGAGGTCGTCGAGCAACCGACGGGAGACCGCGACGATCTCGTGCGTCCGGTCGGTGGGCTCCCCCAGGGTCGCGGAGCGCGTCACGGTCTCGAAGGAGGCGAAGCGCACCTTGATCGTCACCGTCCGCCCGGCGACCTCGGCGCGACGCAGGCGGCGCGCGACCTTCTCCGCCAGACGCAGCAGGTGACGCCGCAGCACCTCCGGGTCGTCGAGGTCGTCCTCGAACGTCGCCTCGGCCGACAGCGACCGTGCGGGTTCGCTGGGGGTGACCGCCCGAGGGTCCTCGCCGCGGGCCAGGGCGTGGAGCTGGGCACCCAGGGCGTCCCCGACCACCCGCTGCAGGGTCCGGCGGTCGGTGTCGGCGATCTGGCCGATCGTGGCGAAACCGTAGGCCTCGAGGCGCTCGACCGTGCGCGGCCCCGCGCCCCACAGCGCGGCGGCGGGCAGGGGCCGCAGCCGCTCGGTGACCTCGGCGGCGGGCCAGTGCAGCAGGCCGTCCGGTTTGGCGCGCGCCGAGAGCAGCTTCGCCACCGACTTCGTGGGCGCGACCCCCACCGAGCAGGGCAGGTCGACCCGACGCCGGACCTCCGAGCGGATGCGGTCGGCGATCCGCACGGGCGGGCCGAACAGCCGCACCGCGCCGCGCACGTCCAGGAAGGCCTCGTCGAGGGACAGCGGCTCGACCCACGGGGTGATGTCGCGCAGCACGGCCATGACCTCGTGCGAGACCTCGCGGTAGACCTCGAAGCGACCGGCGACGATCACCAGTTCGGGGCAGCGTCGCCGCGCCTGGACCATCGGCATCGCACTGTGGATCCCGAAGCGCCGCGACTCGTACGACGCGGCGGCGACCACCCCCCGGTCCCCCGCCCCCCCGACGACCACCGGGCGGCCGCGGAGCGCGGGATCGTCCCGCTGCTCGACCGAGGCATAGAATGCGTCCATGTCCACGTGGAGGATCGGTTCACCGACCTCCACCACGGACCCACTCGCGTTCGACATCCCGCACCCTTCGTGCCGAACAGGCGTTCGCGTCACGGTACCCGACCGGTGGCCCCTCCCCCGGTCCCGCGCCCACCCGAAAGCCGGAATCCACATGCCGATCACCACCACCCCCGACCACGTCGCCGTCGCGGTCCCCGACATCGAGCGCGCCGCGGAGCGCTGGCACGACGAACTCGGTGCCGGCTGGCTCGGCGATGACATGGAGCGGCTCAGCACCCCGGTGGGGATCCGCCAGATGGTCTTTCCGAACGGCGGCAAGCTCGAACTGCTGCAGCCGACGGGAGAGGGTTTCGCCCAGGCGTTCGTCGACCGGTTCGGACCCCGCATCCACCACGTCACCCTCAAGGTGCCCGACGCGCTGCTGCCGGCGGTCGAGACGATCCGTGAGGCCGGATACGACGTCGTGGACGTCAACACCGAGGGCGGGTGGCACGAGTCCTTCCTGCGTCCATCGCAGGTCGGTGGCCTGATCGTCCAGGTCGCCTGGCAGGAGAAGAGCGACGAGGAGTGGTTCGCCGAGACCGGCTACACCCCCGAGGCGCCCCGTGGCTCGGCGGCGCTGCTCGGCCCGACGCTGACCCATCCCGACCTCGACACCGCGGAGCACGTCTGGACCACGCTGGGGGGAAAGATCACGCGGACGGACGACGTCCTGACCGTGCGGTGGGACGACTGCCCGCTCGACATCCGCATCGAACAGGGCCCCAACGCCGGGCCGGTGGGCCTGCGCTTCTCGGGCACCGACGCGCTGCCCGCCCACGACGCGATGGGCCCCGCGGTCCTCGTCGACTGATCGGCACCCACGGACGGCCGCGGGGTCACGCCATCCCGGCCCCGACGAGACTGCCGAGCAGGAACGTCAGGCTCGCCGCCAGCGCCCCGATCCCGAGCTGACGCAGTCCCGCGAGCAGCATCGGGCGGTAGGTCACGACGCTGATGACCGCACCCACGAGGAAGAGCGCGATCGCCGCGGAGACCATCGCCCCCACGAAGGCGGCCGTGCCCCCGGTGATCAGGTAGGGAGCGACCGGCACGATGGCGCCGACCACGAACGCGCTGAAGTTCGACAGCGCCGCACCCCAGGGCGAGCCCAGGGCCTGGGGGTCGAAACCCAGCTTCTCGCTGGCCAGCAGGCGTGCCGCGCTCTCCGGCTCACGCAGTACCTCCGCGGCGGCGGCCTCGGCCTGTTCCAGCGACAACCCCCGTGCGCGGAACAGCAGCGCGAGTTCGTGGGCGCCGTGCTCCGGGAGGACCTCGAGGTGCTCGGCGTCGAGCTCGGCCGCCCCCTCCCACAGCTCGCGCTGTGAGGTCACCGAGATCCACTCCCCGATCCCCATCGACAGCCCACCACCGAGCAGGCCGGCCACGCCGGCGAGCAGGATCGTCTGGTCACTGGCCTGCCCGCCGGCGACACCCATCACCAGCGCGAGGTTGGAGACGAGCCCGTCGTTGGCCCCGAACGTCGCCGCGCGCAGCGAACCCGAGGTCCGCGTCCGCCACGAGGGGAACAGGGTCGAGACCACGCGGGCATGGACGCGCTCGTCGACCACCATCTGGTCGGGCGCCGCCGGCTCGTCGTCGTAGCGGTCGATCTCCGCGGCCTCCTGCCGCTCCAGCAGCGGGATCACCGCCTTGACCCCCAGGCGGCGCGCGATGAGGCTCAGCGCCCGGGCCCGCCACCCCGGCGAGGTGTTGGTCACCTCGGGTCGGGGCTCGCCCAGCTCCTCGAGCCGGTCCGCCCAGTGGTTCGCGTGGCGTTCCTCCGCGTCCGCCAACCCGAGCAGGATGCGGCGCGCCTCGCCGTCGGTGCGCTGGGCCATGGCGCGGTAGACCGCCGCCGCGTCACGCTCGTCGGCGAGATGGCGCCGGTAACGGCGACGGGTGCTGCGGGTGCTCATGCGGTCGGGATCCTCTTCGCCCGGCGGGCGTGACGATAGGCGAGCACGTCAGCGACTGCCGCGGCCGAACTCGGAGGCGTGCAGCCCCGCCGGCCGGACGACCGTGCGTTCGTGTGGTGCCGGGGTACCGCGCTCGTCCAGGGCCTCCTCCAGCCAGCCCTGCTGCCAGGCACGCATGAGCCGGGACAGGTCCCAGGCCCGGGACCCGGTCAGCGTCGCCCCCCGGCCTCCCCGACGCGAGACCCGCCCCTCGACGACCAGCAGCCAGGCGTGACGCACCGTCCAGGCGCAGTCGTCCAGGCTGCGCTCGAAGTAGGTGGTCTGGGTCTGGCCGGTGCGGTCGTCCAGCGACAGGAACAGCACCCGCTGGCCCGACCGCTGCGCGGGCGACTGGACCGCGGTCTTCACCCCGGCCAGACGAACCCACTGGCGGTCCGCGCACCGCTCGAGATCACCGGCACGCACCACCCCGAGCACCTCCAGCAACGGTTCGTAGAAGGAGATCACGTGGCGGCTGACGTCCAGACCCGTGGCCGCCAGCTCGGCCCGGACCCGTGAGGCGTCGCTGTCGGGCGGCAGCTGCGGTTCGTGGTCGACGTGCAGGTCGAGCGCCGTCTGCTCACTGCGCCGCACACTTCCCCGCCGTCGCGACCGTCCCCGCCACAGCTCCTCGACCCCCAGCCGCAGTGTCCGCCGATCCCGGGGGCCCCCACGGCGGCCCACCCCGGCGATGCGGTCCAGCGCACCGGCGTCCACCAGCCGCTCCGCGGTGGGGCGCGAGAGGCCACCCCGGTCGCGCAGGTCATGCAGCGAGGTGAAGGGTCGGCCCGTGCGCAGCGCGGTGACCTCCTCGGCGGTGATGCCCGCCACGTCCTTGAGCCCCACACGCACGGCGTAGCGATAGCCGTCGCCGGCGGCGCCGGCGTCCACCCCGCCGGGCGGCACCGGTGCATCCGCCCCCGGCGCCCACCTCCAGCCGGGATCCGCCCCCGGCGCCCACCGCCAGCCGGGTGGCAACGGCCCGTCCCGCGACGAGGGGAGGCCCAGCAGATGGTCGGCCAGGCCACGGTCGACCACCTCCACGGTGTAGCCC
>SLRZ01000064.1 GCA_007130695.1 Nitriliruptoraceae bacterium | reverse complement strand
TGTTCGTCGCTGGTGACCCGCAGCAGGATCGCGGTGATGTTGTCGGGGCCGCCGGCCTCGTTGGCCGCTTCGATGAGCCGCTGCAGCGTCTCCTGGGCGTCGCGTCCCGCGGAGAGCTCCTGGGCGATCTCCTGGTCGTCGACCACCCCCGTGAGCCCGTCGGAGCACAGCAGGACCTGGTCCCCGGGGTCGAGGTCGAGCGTCATCGAGTCGACGTCCACCTCGCGGGAGACCCCGATCGCCCGGGTGATGATCGAGCGCTGGGGGTGGCTCGCGGCTTCCTCCCGGGTGATCTGACCCTCGTCGACCAGGTGCTGCACCAGGGTGTGGTCGTCGGTGAGTTGGCTGAAGGTGCCGCCCCGCAGCAGGTAGGCACGCGAGTCGCCGACATGGGCGATGTGGACCCGCTGGCCCTCGACCATCGTCGCGGTCAGCGTCGTGCCCATGCCGCGGTAGGAGGGCTCGTCGGCCGCCATCTGCGAGACCTGGTCGTTGGCGTGCACGACGGCCTCCCGCAACGCCTTGACCGCGTCCGCCGCGTCGGAATAGACCTTGCCGTCCAGCGCGCGGACCGGTTCGAGCGCCGTGGCGGAGGCCACCTCGCCCGCCAGGTGGCCCCCCATGCCGTCTGCGACCGCGAACACGGAGTCGCCCACGAGGTAGGCGTCCTCGTTGGCCGGTCGCACCTTCCCGGTGTCGGTGGCGCCGGCGGCCTCGATCCGCATCATCGGCGCACCTCGACGTTGGTCTTGCCCAGCCGGAGCTGGTCGCCGGCGGCCAGCGGTGTCGGCCGGGTCACCTTCGCGCCGTTGAGGTAGGTGCCGTTGGTGGACCCGAGGTCGCGCACGCTCCAGCCACCGTCGTCGGGCATGACCTCGGCATGCTCGTCACTGACATAGACGTCGTCGACGAGGACGTCCACGTCCGGCGCTCGCCCGAGGACGGCGCCGTGACCCGACAGCTGGTGCACCTGTGCCTTGCCGCTGGTGGGGTGGACCACCAGTTGGCGGGGCACCTTGCGGGACGTGCGCTTTCCCTGGGCGGGGGCGGCCACCGCGGGTCGCGGGGGTGCGCTCTTGCGGCGGGGGCCGTAGAGGTCGGTGAGGATGACCTTGACGGCCCGGAACAGGAAGACGTAGAGCGACGCGAGGAGGACGAACTTGAGGAGGGTGAGGAGCGCGGTCTGCACGTTTCAGCCCTCCACCAGTTCCACGACCGCATCGCCGAGCTCGATGCGGTCTCCGGGCCGGACGCGCTGCTCCGCAGCCCGGGTCCCGTTGACGGAGGTGCCGTTGGTCGAGCCGAGGTCGACGGCCCACCAACCGTCGTTGCGCCGGACGAGCGCGGCGTGTTCGCGCGAGACGGTGGTGTCCTCGAGCGTCACGTCGCAGCCCGAGTGGCGGCCGAGGGTGAGCCGACTGCCCCTGACCGGCACGCTGGCGCCGGCCTCGCCGCCGGTGCGCACGCGCAGTGACAAGGTCGCCGGTGCGGTGGACGGTGAGACCACCTGGGTCTGATCCAGCCGCTTGCGCGGTGCCTGGTCGCCGCCGGTCGCCGGGGCCGGACGGGCCGCGCGTCCGGGGCCGCCGTCGACGGTCTCGACGCGCCCGGCGAGCTGGTAGCGGCCGTAGGCGACGCCGTCGTCCGCATCGATGCGGACCTTGACCGGTCCGCGCAGACGCCAGCCACGGTCGGACGCCGTGCTCACCAGCACCTCGGCGAGCTCCCGGGGTAGCGCCTCACCGAACGTCTCAAGCCGGTCGTGGTCCTTGGTGCTGACCTGGATCCGGTAGACGTTGGGCACCACCACGCCGTCGGCGGTCACATGCTGGGTGTCGGCCGCGTAGCGCTGGAGCGCCTTGGCCAGTTCGACGGGCTGGAGGCCGGACCGGAATGCGCGCGCGAAGAACCCCTCGACGGCCCCTTCGAGCCGCCGTTCGAAGTCCTGTAACACGCCCATCGTTTGGCGGCTCCCCGGCGTTGGTACGTCCGACTGGTTGCCGCGGGGGGTGGGCGCGTGGTGTTGTCGCGGACCCCGCGACCCCGAACTCCGTGACGCACACCCCCGTCGGGAGCGTGAGCCTATCCCAGGACACGGCCCGTTCGGCCCGTCCGAACGTCGCTCCTCGGCCGGGGCGCGACCGCGCGTTGTCGGTCGTCTCCCGGCGTTGGTACGCTCCCGACGCTCACCTCGGGCGGGTGGCGGAATTGGCAGACGCGCACGGTTCAGGTCCGTGTGTCCTAACGGACATGGGGGTTCAAGTCCCCCCTCGCCCACTCACTTCAGGGGAATTCCCCGAACAGCACGGCGCGGCCGGGACACCAGACACGGTGACCGGCCGTTTGTGTGTGCGTGGCGGCGGGCACCGTGGTCCGGCATGCGCGGTGCCTGTGGGCCCAACGTCGGTGGAGTCGAGGCCTTGGCCTCTGGAGCGGCACGCCCCGTCGCGATTGGCTCGAAAGGTGCCTGACGCACCGTGAGGGGCGCCCGAACCCGGACGGTGCAGGAGGGATCCATGGCATCGTCTCCGGTACACGACGTCGTCGTGATCGGTGGGGGTGTGGTCGGGGTGAGCCTGGCCCGCGAGCTGTCGCGCTACCACCTCGACGTCGTGGTGCTCGAGGGGAACGCCGAGGTCGGCTTCGGCGTGAGCAAGGCCAACACGGGCATCATCCACTCGGGGATCCACGCCGACCCCGCGACGGTCAAGGGCTCGCTCGAGTGGCCGGGCAACCTCGCCTGGCTGCGTCTGCGCGACGACCTCGGGTTCGGCTTCGCGCAGGTGGGCGAACTGCTCGTGGCCCTCGCCGAGGACGAGCTGCCGATGCTCGACCACCTGCACGGCCAGGGCGTGCGCAAGGGGGTACCCGGGCTCACGCGCTGGTCGCGGGACCAGGTCCGCACTGCCCAGCCCAACCTCTCGCGGGAGGTGCTCGAGGCGCTGTGGGCTCCCACCGCCGGGGTCATCAACCCGTACGAGGCGGTGCTGCTGCTCGCGGACAACGCCGCCCGCAACGGCGTCGAGGTCGCGGTCGAGGAGCCGGTGGTGGCCATCGACCCGCCGGACCCTGCCGATCCCGACGGACCGCTGGTGCTGCACACCCCGACACGCACGCTCGCCACCCGGTTCGCGGTGAACGCGGCGGGCCTGCACGCGGACGAGGTCGCGGCCATGGCCGGCGTCGCGACCTTCACCATCACCGGGCGCAAGGGCGAGGAGTACCTGCTGGACAAGCGCCTGGCCGGTCTGGTGACCAGCATCATCTTCCCCTGCCCCACGCCGACCTCCAAGGGCACGCTGATCACGCCGACGGTCGACGGCACGATCATGGTCGGCCCGACCGCGGAGGCCACCGACGACAAGGACGACACCGCGACCACCCCCGAAGGCGCGGCCGAGGTGTTCGCTGCCGCCCGCCGGTTGGTACCGGTGATCGACGAGCGGGACGTGATCGCCGAATTCGCCGGTGTGCGGGCCGTGGCCGAGACCGAGGACTTCGTGCTCGGTCCCACGACCCGGCGGGGCTTCGTCAACGCCGCCGGCATCCAGTCACCGGGGCTCACGGCCGCACCGGCGATCGCCGAGCACCTCGTGGAGGTGCTGTGCGCCGAGGGTCTGGAGCTCCACGAACGCGACGACTGGTCCCCCAGCGCCGAGCATCCCGTGCGGTTCGCCCTGTGCAACGACGAGGAGCAGGCGGAGCTCGCGGCGAGCGATCCCGCGTACGCGCACCTGGTGTGTCGCTGCGAGCTGGTCACCGAGGCCGAGGTGCTCGCCGCGATCGACCGCGGTGCGCGCACGCTCGACGGGGTCAAGTTCCGCACCCGGGCGGGGATGGGGCGCTGCCAGGGTGGGTCGTGCACCTGGCCGTGCATCGAGCTGCTGGCGGCCCGTCGCGGCCTGCCCGTGACCGCGATCACCAAGCGCGGGGCCGGCTCGTGGCTGGTCTGCGACCGTGACGACGCCGACCACGCCCCGTCGAACGGAGGCTGAGCCCATGCCGGTCACCGACGCACCCCGGCATCTGGCCACCCACTACGACGTGGTGGTGGTCGGTGCCGGCCCGGCGGGCATGGCCGCGGCGGTGGGCGCCCGCGAGCGCGGGGCGGAGCGGGTCCTGCTGGTCGACCGCGACATGGAGCCCGGCGGGATCCTGTTGCAGTGTATCCACGCGGGGTTCGGGCTCCACGAGTTCCGCGAGGAGCTCACCGGCCCGGAGTACGCACAGCGGTTCTTCGAGCGGGTGCTGGAGCAGGAGGTCGACGTACTCAGCGGTGCCCACGTGGCTGACGTGACGCGCGACCTGCGGGTCAAGCTGCTCTCGACCGCCCACGGCGTGACCACGGTCGACGCCTCGGCGGTCGTGCTCGGGCTGGGCGCCCGGGAGCGGACCCGTGCGGCGATCCACATCCCGGGCGATCGTCCCTCGGGCGTGATGACGGCGGGACTCGCGCAGCGGCTGGTCAACCTCGAGGGCTACCTGCCGGGGCGGCGGGCGGTGATCCTCGGCTCGGGCGACATCGGGCTGGTGATGGCTCGCCGGCTCGCCTTGGAGGGCGTCGAGGTGGTGGGGGTGTACGAACTGCTGCCGCACGCGAGCGGACTGACCCGCAACGTGGTGCAGTGCCTCGACGATTTCGACATCCCGCTGCACCTGTCGACGACCGTGGTGGGCGTCCACGGGCGGCAGCGCCTGGAGCGGGTGACGGTCGCGCCGGTCGACGAGGCGCGGCGTGCCGTGATGGCGGACGCTCACGACGTCGACTGCGACACCCTGCTGCTGTCGGTCGGCCTCGTCCCCGACGCGGACCTGGCCCGGTCGCTGGGAGCCAGGATCGACCCGGTCACCGGCGGCCCGATCGTCGACAGCTCCATGCAGACGACGTTCCCGGGCGTGTTCGCGGCCGGCAACGTGGTGCACGTCAACGATCTCGCCGACTGGGTCAGCCGTGAGTCCCGCGTGGCCGGCGAGGCCGCGGGCGCGCTGGCCACCGGCGCACGGCTCGTGGAGGACGACATCCGCCTGCTTCCCGGCGAGAACGTCTCCTACGTCGTCCCCCAGACCATCTCGCGCACCCGGACCCACACGGTCTCGTTCCGCGTGAAGCAGCCGATCTACGGGCCCACGGTCCTGCGCGTCGGAGACGTGCATCGCCGCAAGGTGCGTGCCGTGGTCCCTCCGGAGATGGTCACGCTCAAGCTCGCTCCGCGCCTGCTGGAGGGGTTCCGGGGCAGCGCCCTGCGCATCGACGCGGTACCCGAGTCCGAGGAGGCGAGGTGATGGGCGAGGTCGACACCTACGTGTGCACCGGCTGTCCGCTCGGCTGTCGGTTGGAGGTCGAGGTCATCGAGGACGACGTGGTGGAGGTCCGTGGCTTCGCCTGCCGGCGTGGGGAGCGCTACGGGCGTCAGGAGCACCTCGACCCCCGGCGATCGCTGACGACCACCGTCTGGATCGAGGGTGCCGCCATCCGCCGGGCCCCGGTCCGCACGGCAGGGGAGATCCCCCGGGACCGGATCGACGAGGTGATCCACGCGCTGCGCGGCCTGCGGGTCCGGGCTCCGGTCCGTCGGGGCGACGTGGTGCTCGCGGACGCCGCAGGCACCGGCACCGACGTCATCGTCACGCGCGACCTCGAGGCCACCTTCTCGACGACGGGGACCGACCCGACCGACGCGTCCGGCTCAGCCCTTGACCGCGCCCTGGATCAGCCCTGAGGTGATGTGTCGCTGCAGATACATGAACAGCAGGATGATCGGTGCGCCGGCGATCAGCGCACCGGCCGCGAAGGGCCCCCAACGCGCGCCGTAGTCCTCGGCGATGAAGCGGAAGAGGCCGACGGCGAGCGTGTAGTTCTCCTCGCGTTGCAGGAGCACGCTCTGCACCATGAAGTCGTTGATGGAGACGATGAACGACAGCAGGGCGATCACCGCCAGGATCGGTGCCGACAGCGGCAGGATGATCGTGAAGAACACCTGCACGTGGCTGGCGCCGTCGACCCTGGCCGACTCGTCGAGATCCTTGGGGATCGTGTCGAAGAACCCCTTCATCAGCCAGGTGTTGAGGCCCAGCGCCCCGCCGAGGTAGATCATGATCAACCCGGTCAGGGTGTTGAGGCCGAGCTGCGGGAAGTAGCGGGCGATCGAGATCATGAGCAGGTAGATCGCGATGATCGCCAGGAACTGCGGCAGCATCTGCAACAGCAGCAGGCCGATCAGCGTGATGCGCCGTCCGGCGAACCGCAGTCGGCTGTAGACGTACGCCGACAGTGCCGTGAGGAACACCGAACCCACGGCGGTCACGCCTGCGACGATCATGGAGTTGTTGAACCAGCGCCAGAACTGGGTCGCGAAGAGCGTCTCGAAGTTGACGACGCTGATCGGGTCGGGGATCAGGCGCTGACCCGCGATGCTGCCGGTGGGGTTGAACGCCGCCGACATCACCCAGATCCCCGGGAACAGTGCGAAGACCAGGGCGACGAGGACCACGAGATAGCGCCAGCCGACCTCCCGCAGCCACCGTGTGGGACGCATGGGCGGGGTCACCGTGGCGACCTGCTCCGAGGTGGCCACCTCGGCGCGGGGTCGCAGGCCTTCCAGCGGCTGGTCGGCGGTGCTCATTCGTGCACCTCCTCGAGGGGCCGCATCCACTTGAAGCTGGCCACCGCGATGACGGCCACCAGGATGAAGGTGAGGATCGCCACGGTCGCGCCCAGCCCGTAGTCCTGCCCGCCGCCGGACTCGAACGCGATCCGGTACGTGTAGCTGATCAGGATGTCGGTGTGCCCCGCGGGCGCAGCGGACCCCGCGATCGGCGGGTTCCCTCCGGTCAGCAGGTAGATCACGTTGAAGTTGTTGAAGTTGAAGGCGAAGGTCGAGATCAGCACGGGTGCGGTCGCCACCAGCAGCAGGGGCATCGTGATCCGCCGGAAGCGCCCGAGCCCACCGGCGCCGTCGACCGAGGCGGCCTCGTAGATGTCGCCGGGGATCGACTGCAGCGCCGCCGAGCAGATCAGGAACATGTAGGGGAAGCCGAACCACAGGTTGACCAGCAGGACCGAGGCCCGTGCCATCATCGGGTCGTTGAGCCAGGGCACCTGGTAGCCGATGATCTCGTTGAGCACCCCGAACCGACGGTTCATCATCCCGCGCCAGATCAGCGCGGTCATGAACGTGGGCAGCGCGTAGGGAACGATCATCGCCAGGCGGATGTACTTGCGCCCCCTGACGCGCGGGTCGTTGAGCGTGATCGCCAGGCCCAGGCCCACCGCGAACGTCAGCAGCGTGGACATGAACGCGAAGACGTAGGTCCACACCATGATCCGGAGGAACGGGCCCCGGATCGCCTCGTTGGCGAAGGCGCGGACGAAGTTCTCCGTGCCCACCACGACCCGCCAGCCCGGGCGCAGGACCTCACCGTCCTCGCTGACGAACCGTCCCCGATCCGAAGCCCGGTACGTGGTGTCGGTGGCCACGTCCGTGAGCGTGCGGGTGTCCGGGTCGTAGAAGCGTGTCTGCTCCCGTTGGGTCGCGCTGGTCAGTGAGATCAGTTGGATCTCGCCGTCCTCGACCGGGATGCGCAGCTTCGTGAAGTCGTCGAGCCGGTCCTGGGCCGCGCCGAGGCTCTGCCGCTCATAGCCGTCGACCACGGTGATGCGGTCGTCGACCCGTTCGACCTCGAGCTCGTCGACCGGGAGCAGTCCGTCCTCGGGGGTGCCGAGGTAGACCTCCTCGGCCTCGTCGGTCAGCAGCAGGCCGAGATCGTCCCCGTCGGCGAAGGGCACCGCGTCGAAGCGCTCGGCACCCGGCAACGTCCGGATCGAGGCGGTCTCGATCCGCTCGATCGCCTGTTCATGGGTGAGGATCTGCCCGGTGCCGTAGTTGGTGAACGCGATGTAGAAGGTGTAGCCGAAGGGGTAGATCTGGAAGATCAGCAGGAAGATCGTGCCGGGGATGAGGTACTTGGCGGGCAGCCGGCCCTGGCCGATGTAGATCCAGTTGAGCGCGATCGTCGCGACGATCGTGGTGGCCACCGCGTACCAGGGCGCGTCCAGCGCCACCATCCGGAGCACCATGAATATGGCGGCCCCGTCGACCGCCGCCAGCAGCATCAGCTTGACGACGATCCCGGTGAGCGAGTCGCCGAAGCGGTTCAGCGGGTGGCTGCCGCGACGGACTGCGGCAGCGAAGGAAGCACGACCGGGCCCCGAGGTGGTGTGCTCGGGGCCCGGTGTGTTCGTGGTGGTCGGCATGGGTCGCGGACCCTAGCCGGCGACTACTCGATCAGACCTCTGATCTGTTCGGCCGCGTCCTCGAAGGCCTCGGCCGGCTCGAGCTGGCCCTCGTAGATCAGCTCGTAGGCGTTGGTCCAGGCCTCCCAGACCGAGCCCATCTCCGGGATCGCCGGCATCGGCACGCCGTCCGCGCCGGCCTCACCGAAGGCCTCGATGTTGGGGTCGTCGGCGACCTGCTCGAAGGCCGAGAGCAGGGCCGGCGGACGGTTGCCCGCCTCGAACAGCTCGATCTGCGCCTCGTCGGTCGCCATGTAGTCGGTCAGGAACGTCTGGGCGAGCAGCTCGTTCTCGGCGAACGCGCTGATCATGAAGCCCTGCACGCCCACGAAGGGTGCGGGGGTCCCGCCGTCGACCGTCGGGATCGGGCTCACCTCGAAGGGGGTGCCCTCGAAGTCGCCGAGCGCCCACGGGCCGGTGATCGCGAAGGCGGCGTCCTCGCCGGAGAACAGGTCGATCATGAGGTCGTAGGTGATGTCGGGGGAGAGGACACCGGACTCGACCATCTCCGCGAACTTCTCCGCCGCGGCGATGCCGCCCTCGGAGTCGATGCCGAGGTCGCTCGGGTCGTAGGTGCCATCGTCGTCCATGCCGAACACGTAGCCGCCGAGGGCGGTCACGATCGGGTAGTTGTGGTACGGGTCGGCGGGCTCGGTCGGCCAGACGATGCCCTGCTCGACCTCGCCGTCCTGCAGTTCGA
>SLRZ01000149.1 GCA_007130695.1 Nitriliruptoraceae bacterium | reverse complement strand
TGGTCCCCCGGCGGTTCAGTGGCGGCGGTGACCGACGATCAGGGCGAAGTCCTCCGAGGACAGGCTCGCTCCACCGACCAGGGCCCCATCGATGTCGGGCTGGCCCATCAGGTCGCGCACGTTGCCGGGCTTGACGCTGCCGCCGTACTGCACCCGCAACCCCTCGGCCGTCCCCGCACCGTAGAGTTCGCCGACCTCGGTCCGGATGGCGGCGCACATCTCCTGGGCGTCCTGCGGGGTGGCGTTGCGGCCGGTACCGATCGCCCAGACCGGTTCGTAGGCGACCACCAGCTCGCTGGCGTCGGCGATGGAGATCCCGTCGAGGCTGCCCCGCAGCTGGTCGACGACGACGTCGACCGCGTCACCGCCCTCCCGCTGCTCGAGACTCTCGCCGACGCACAGGATCGGCCGCATCCCGTGCCGCTGCACCGCCCGCAGCTTGCGGTTGACGACCTCGTTCGTCTCCCCGAACATCGCCCGGCGTTCGGAATGGCCGCACAGCACGTAGCGGACGTCGAGCCGGGCGAGCATGGGCGCGGAGATCTCCCCGGTGAACGCACCCTCGTCCTCGTCGTGGCAGGTCTGCGCGCCCAGCCCGATCGGCAGCTTGTCGGACTGGATGAGGGTCTGGATCGAACGCAGGGCCACGAACGGCGGGCACACCACGATCTCCTGGCCCTCGTAGTCCTCCTCGCCGAGGTGGTACGCGAGCTTCTGCACCAGCTGGATCGCCTCCAGGTGGTCCCGGTGCATCTTCCAGTTGCCCGCAATGATGGGCGTGCGCTCCGGCACGTGTGGCCTCCACGTCGACGAGTTCGAGTCCGCTTGTCGTGGGGACCCTAGTCAATCTCGTTCCGGCGCCGGCCACGTCCCGTCGGGCACCTGGCATCTGGCCGCCCGCCGGGGTCAGTCGAGCACCTCGACACGTTCGACACGCACGAACGTTCGCGGGTCGACGATCACGTTGGTGACCCGGTCGCTGTGCACGACGGTCTGTTGCTCGTACCACAGAGGCGCCAACGGGAGGTCGGCCAGCACCACCTCCTCGGCCTGCTGGTAGAGCTCCCCGGCACGGGCGGTGTCGAGCTCGGAGCCCGCCTGGTCGACGAGGTCGTCGAACTGCTCGTCGGAGTACTCGAAGTGGTTGGCGGTGGCACCGGTGCGAAACAGGGGCTCCAGCGCATACTGCGGCGAGCCGTAGGTCAGCACCCAGCCGAGACGGAACGGGCCGGTGATCTCGCGGGCCTGGTGCTGCTCGAGGTAGGTGGCGAAGTCGATGGCTTCGAAGGTGACCTCCTCGATGCCGAGGTGCTCCTGCCACTGCTCGGCGATCAGTTCGGCCCATTCCTCGTGGCCGGCGCCGCTGTTGAAGTAGACGGTGAGTTCTCCCTCCCAGCCGCCGGCCTCGTCGAACAGGTCGGCGGCCCGTTGCGGGTCGTGCTCACAGGCATCGCACACGCCCTCGCGGTGGGTGGGCAGCACCGGCGGGATCAGCGCGGAGGCCGGGATCCGGGTCCCCTGGAAGACCGTGTCGACGACCTCCTGACGGTCGATGGCCAGCGAGAGCGCCCGGCGCAGTTCGGGGCTGGAGAACCGCTCGTCGTACAGCGGGAAGCCGAGGTAGGTGAGGGTCGAGGTGGCACGGCGCTCGACGTTGCCGTCGAAGTCCTCGTCGGCCGCGGCGTCCTGCTCGGGCGGCACGGTGTCGAGGATGTCGAGGTCGCCCTGTCGGACGTCGGCATAGGCCGCGCCAGGGTCGGCGGCGATGCGCCAGGTGACCTCGTCGGCGAGTCCGGGGTCGTCACCCGGCCAGTCCTCGAACCGGCTCGTGACGATCTGCTGGTCCTGTTCCCACTCGCCCTCGACCTCGTAGCGGCCGTTGCCGATGGGCGCCCGACCGAAGGCCTCGGGGTCCTCGAAGGCCGCCTCGGGGAGCGGGTAGAAGGCGGTGTAGGCCAGCGCGGACTCGAACGCGGCGAAGGGTTCGACGAGTTCGACGGTGATGGTGGTCTCGTCAGGTGCCTGCAGACCGGCCATCTCGGCCGCCTCGCCGCCCTGTACCTCGTCGAAACCCACGAAGTCGGAGAAGAAACCGGCGTTCTGCATGTCGTTGGTCGGATCGACGGCGAAGTTCCAGGCGTCCACGAAGGACTGCGCGGTCACCGGCGTGCCGTCGTGGAAGGTGAAGTCGTCGCGGAGCGTGATCCGCCAGTTGCGGGCGTCGTCGCTGTCGACCGAAGAGGCGACCACCGGCACCGGCTCGAAGGTCTCCGGGTCGTTCTCCATCAACCCGCTGAAGATCGCCCCGAGGACCATCGACCCGCACACCTGGGTCGAGTCCTGCGGAAGGAGGGTCTGCGGCTCACACGTGTGGATGCTGAAGGCCCCGCCCGGGGACCCGTCACCGACGGCATCGTCGTCACCGTTGCACGCGGCCAGCACGAGCAGCAGCACACTCACGGCGGCCAGCGGACGCGCCCTGCTGCGCATCGCCATCCCTCCTCGTCCTCGAGGCAGTCGGCAACCGCCCCGTCCCTCGATGTCGGGCACCCGCACGCACGCTGCCCGTCACGCGACGGTGGTCAGCGCCGCAGAGCGACCACCCCCGGCAGTTCCTTGCCCTCGAGCAGTTCCAGCGAGGCCCCGCCCCCGGTGGAGACGTGGTCCACCCGGTCGTCGAGGCCAAGGGAACGGATGGCGGCCGCGGAGTCGCCCCCGCCCACCACGGTGAACCCGGGCGCGTCCGCGACCGCCTCGGCCACGGTCCGGGTGCCGCCAGCGAACGACGCCCACTCGAAGACCCCCATCGGCCCGTTCCAGAAGACGCTGCCGGCACCCGCGATCGTGCGGGCGTAGACCCCGGCCGTCTCCGGTCCGATGTCGAGGCCCATGGCGTCTGCGGGCATGGACTCCGTCGCCACGGTCCGGGCGGCGGCGTGCTCGTCGAACTCCTCGGCGACCACCACGTCCGTCGGCAGGAGGATGTCCACCCCACGTCGCCGGGCGGCGGCCACCAGCTCACGGACGTTGTCGACCTGGTCTGCCTCGACCCGCGAGCCGCCGACGTCGTGGCCCTCCGCGACGAGGAACGTGAACGCCATGGCGCCGCCGACGCAGACCGCATCGACCCGGTCGAGCAGGTTGTCGAGGACGGTGAGCTTGTCGCTGACCTTGGCGCCACCGAGGACGGCGACGTAGGGCCGCGGCGGGTCGGCCAGCAGCGCGCCCAGGACGTCGAGTTCGCGCGCGAGCAGTTCGCCCGCGTAGCCCTCCAGCCGCGCCGGTACCCCCGTGATCGACGCATGCGCCCGGTGTGCGGCACCGAAGGCGTCGTCCACGTACACCTCGCCCAACGACGCCAGCGCGTCGGCGTAGGCGTCGTCGTTGGCGGTCTCGCCCGGGTCCCAGCGCAGGTTCTCGATCAGCAGGACCTCGCCGTCGGCGAGCCCCACGGCCTTGGCGCGTGCGTCGGGGCCGACCACGTCCCGGGCGATGTGGACCTCCCGGCCCAGCAGCTCACCGAGCCGGCGACCGACGGGCGCCATCGAACTGGCGTCGTCGGGCTCCCCCTTCGGTCGGCCGAGGTGGGAGGCGACCACCACCCGCGCACCCTGGTCGCACAGGCGCCGGATGGTGGCCAACGACGACTGGATACGCAGGTCGTCGGCCACCTCGCCGTCACGTAACGGCACGTTCAGGTCGGCCCGCAGGAAGACCCGCCGCCCCGCCGCGTCGAGATCGTCGAGCGTCGGGACCCCCTCGAGGAGCGGTGAGCTCACAGCTTCTGGCCCACGAAGTCGATCAGCTCCGCCAGACGGCACGAGTAGCCCCACTCGTTGTCGTACCAGCCGAGGACCTTGACCTGGTTGCCCTTGACCATGGTGGTCTTCGAGTCGAGGATGCAGGAGTGGGGGTTGCCCACGATGTCGGAGCTGACCAGAGGGTCCTCGCTGTACTCGAGGATGCCGGACAGCGGCCCGTCGGCGGCCTTCTTGAACGCGGCGTTGACCTCGTCCTTGCTCACCTCGCGCTCGAGGGTGACGACCAGGTCGGTCACCGAGCCGTCGGCCACCGGGACCCGCAGCGCGATGCCGTCGAGCTTGCCGTCGAGCTGCGGCAGCGCGAGCGACGCGGCCTTGGCCGCACCGGTCGAGGTCGGCACGATGTTCATCGCGGCCGCACGGGCCCGACGCGGGTCCTTGTGGGGGCCGTCCTGGAGGTTCTGGTCCCCGGTGTAGGCGTGGCAGGTCGTCATCAGCCCCTGGACGATGCCGAACTCCTCGTCGAGGACCTTGGCCATCGGCACGACGGAATTGGTCGTGCAGGAGGCGTTGGAGATGACGTGGTGGTTCGCCGGGTCGTAGATGTCCTCGTTGGCGCCGAGCACCAACGTGACGTCCTCGTTCTTGCCGGGCGCGGAGATGATGACCTTCTTCGCGCCGGCGTCGAGGTGCTTGGCGGCGTCGTCACGGGCGGTGAACAGACCGGTGGACTCGACCGCGATGTCGATGTCGAGGTCCGACCACGGCAGCGAGGCGGGGTCACGCTCCGCGAACACCCTGATGGTGCGCCCGTCGACGACCAGGCCCTCGTCGCTCGCCTCCACGGTGCCGGCGTAGCGCCCGTGCACGCTGTCGTACTTCAGCAGCATCGCCAGGCTCTCATTGTCGGTCAGGTCGTTGACCGCGACGATCTCGAGGTCGAGATCGCTGTCGGCGATGACACGGAAGAGGTTGCGGCCGATACGGCCGAAGCCGTTGATTGCGACACGCAGCGCCATGGGGTTCGCTCCTCGTTGCAGGGATCGGGCTCGTTTGGGCTCTGCGGCGACTCTAGCAACCGTCCGGCGGGCCACTCAGCCCGGCGAGTCCTCCCCGGCGAGACGTCGCAGCCGCTCGAGGCGGCGGTGCACGACCGATTTCGTCAGCGGTGGGTCGAGCAGTTCACCGATCTCGGTGAGGCTCGCCGCCGGGTTCGCGAGGCGGGCCAACGCGACGGCGCGCAGGTCCTCGTCGAGCGCTTCCCAACCCTGGGACGAGACCACCTCCTCGACGATGCGGACCTGCTCACCCGCCGCCTCGATCGTGCGGCGGAGGTTGGCGGAGTCGGCGTTGGCCAGGCGGGTCGCGTCGCTCCGCAGTTGCCGTCGAAGACGTTTGTCGTCCCAGGCCAGGAAGGCTCCCGTCGCCCCGATCGTGGTCAGCAGTTCACCGATCGTCTCCCCCGACTTGATCACCACCCGGGGGCGCTGCCCGACGGTCGCGGTGACCGTGCCGTCGAGCAGCGTGCGCACCACCTCGGCCAGCGCCTGGCCGAGCGCCGCGGAGCGCACGGCGATCTCGAGGTGGGGCGGCCGTCCGGGGGCGGAAAGGGAACCGCGGGCGAGGAAGGCGCCACGCAGATAGGCCGTCGCCGCCGGGCGGGCCAATGGGCCGGGCAGCGCCTGCGCGGGGTGGCCGGCGGCGTCCAGCAGCCCCAGGTCCTGGCCGACGTGGGCCGCACCGGACCGGACCCGGACCGTGTAGGTGCTCTGCCGACGGACCCCGCCGGGCGCATGGACGACCAGTTCGGCCCTCAGGTCGTAGCCCTGCTGGAGCAGCGCGAACACCCGGCGGGCGACGGCCCCGGAGGTCGTGTCGAGCGACAACGTGACCCGGCCCTGCTCCGAAGCACCCCCGTGCACCGTGACGGTTCCGGCTAGACGCAGCAAGGCGGCGAGTTCACTGCGCACCGCGCTGCGGGCACCCAGCGGGAGCCGGGCGAGTTCCTGTCGCACCGCGTCGGTGAAACCGGCCTCGAGCATCAGGCGGGGAGCAGGCCGGCCAGCGCCTCGGCGAGCCGGTGGGGGTCGTGACCGTCGGCCCCGTCGAGCAGGTCGTGGCGCACCACCCGCCCCACTCGCGCCGCGAGTTGGTCGTCACTGGACCGCAGCGCTGAACCCGGCCCACTCGGTGGCCCGCCGTCGTGCACGAGCACGGCGTCCAGGGTCAGGCCGGGGATGTGGCGCAGCAGCACCTCGACGTGGTCCTCGAGGCTCATGCCCTGCGTCTCCCCGGGCTGCTCACGGAGATTTGCGACCAGGACCGCCGGGCCTCTGCGGGTCGCCAGCGCAGCGGCGATCCCGGGGACCAGCAGGTTGGGCAACAGGCTCGTGTACAGCGACCCGGGCCCCAGCACCACCAGATCGGCGGCACGCACCGCGGCGACGGCCTCCGGCGTCACGGGCGGGTCCGACGGCACGAGCCAGACCTCCTCGATACCGGAGGTACCCGCGAGCCGCGCCTGGCCGCTGACGGTGCCCGAGGCGGTCCGCCCTTCGAGGTCGACGCCCATGCGGGTACAGGGCACCACCCGACCGGGGACGGCCAGCAGTCGCGCGAGCCGGTCGAGCCCGGTGACCGGGTCGCCACCGGCGAGGTCCTGCAGGGCCACGATGATGAGGTTGCCCAGGCTGTGGCCCTCGAGTTCACCGCGGTCGAAGCGGTACTGGATCAGTTCGGCGAGCTCACGGTCCCGGGCGAGTGCGGCCAGAGCCATGCGCAGGTCCCCCGGCGGCAGCACCTCGAGGTCGCGGCGCAGCCGTCCCGACGAGCCGCCGTCGTCGGCGACGGTCACGATCGCGGTGACCTCGTCGACGACCTCCGTCAACGCGGTGAGCGTGCGTGACAGGCCGTGCCCGCCCCCGAGGGCGGCCGCGCGACTCGCACCGTTCGACGAGGGGGACGTGCTCGCACGGTCGCCGCTCATTCCGAGCCCAGGTCGCGATGGTCGACCGAGACCGGCAACTTGGTGGTCTCACGCAGGTGGTCGGCGACGGCGTCGGTGATCGCCACGGACCGGTGTTTACCCCCGGTGCAGCCGATGGCGATCGTCAGGTAGCGCTTGCCCTCCTGGACGTAGCCCGGGACCACCACGTCCAGCAATTGCAGCAGCGCCTCCATGAACGGCGGCGTGGCCGGTTGCCCGAAGACGTAGTCGCGCACCACGTCCTCCCGGCCGGTGTGGCCGCGCAGCGACTCGACCCAGTGCGGGTTGGGCAGGAACCGCACGTCGAACAGCAGGTCGGCGTCCCGGGGGGTCCCATGCTTGAAGCCGAAGGAGACGAGGTCGATCCGCAGCTGCGCGGACTCCGAGTCGGAGTCGGCCATCGCATCCATCACCCGGTCGCGCAGCTCGTGCACGTTGGTCTGCGACGTGTCGATGATCAGGTCGGCCATCCCGCGCAGCTCGCTCAGCAGTTCGCGTTCGCGCCGGATCCCGGCCAGCACCCCACCGTCACCGGCCGCCGGGTGCCGCCGGCGGGTCTCCTCGAAGCGGCGGACCAGGGCCTCGTCGTCCGCCTCGAGGAAGAGGATGCGGACGTCGGCCTCCCCCGCCTGCAGCTGCTGGATCGTGTCGACCAGTTCGGTGAAGAACTCCCGGCCACGGACGTCGGCGACCAGCGCCAGCTTGTTCACCGAGGCGCCCGGTCCAGTGGCCAGCTCGGTGACCCGACCGATCAGCGACGGGGGCAGGTTGTCGATCACGAACCAGCCGAGATCCTCGAGCGCGTTGGAGACCGTGGAGCGACCCGCCCCGGACATGCCGGTGATGATCACGACACGGAACTGATCCATGGCTTCGATCACCCGGGTCCGCCCTGTTCGCTGAGGTGTTCCTGCACCGTCTCGGCGATCCTAGGAGACATGCCGGGTACGGCGCCGATGTCCTCGACGCTCGCGCGCCGGATGGCGGCCACCGAGCCGAAGGCCTCCAGCAGTGCCTTGCGCTTGGCGGGGCCGACCCCCGGCACCCCCTCGAGCGCCGACTCAGTGACAGAACGCGTCCGTCGCGACCGCTGGTAGCGGACCGCGAACCGATGGGCCTCGTCACGCAGCCGCTGCACGAGGAACAGCGCCTCGCTGCCCCGCGGCAGCACGACGGGCCGGGAACGGCCGGGCACCCACAACTCCTCGAAGCGCTTGGCCAGGGCGACGAAGGCCACGTCCTCGGTCGGCAGGTCGTCGACCCCCTCGAGCGCGGCACCGAGCTGACCCGGGCCCCCGTCGATGATCACGAGGTTGGGCGGATAGGAGAACCGCCGCGGCTGGCCCTCCTCGTCGAGCAGCGGCTGCGCACGTTCCTGCGCCAGCCGCTTGAACCGCCGCTGGAGGACCTCCCGCATCGCCGCGTAGTCGTCGTTGACGTCACGCGAGAGCTTGAACCGGCGGTAGTCGCTCTTCTTCGGTAGCCCGTCCTCGAACACCACCATGGAGCCCACGACCTCGGTGCCCCCGAGGTGGGAGATGTCGTAGCACTCGATGCGCAGCGGAGCCTCGTCGAGCCCCAGGGCCTCCTGCAGGTCCGACAGCGCCCGGCTGCGGGTGTCGAAGTCGCTGGCCCGCTTGAGCCGGGTGCGTTCGAAGGATTCGCGGGCGTTGTCGGCCACGGTCGACAGGAACCGCAGCTTGGCCCCACGCTGGGGGACGTGGAAGCGCACGTGCTGGATGGGGCGGCCGCGCTCCCCCGCGCGGGTGTCGCGCCGCTGGTCGGCCAGCAGCACCGACAGTGCCTCGGCGTCGTCGGGGAGTTCGGGGACGAGGATCTGCGGCGGGATCTCGTCCTGGCGCTCCGCGTACAACTGCAGCACGAACGAGGTCAGCAGTTCGGCGGTGGACAACGGCTCGACCTTGTCGACGCTCCAGCCCTTGCGGCCCACCAGCCGCCCGTGGCGCACGAAGAAGGCCTGGACCGCCGCCTCGAGTTCGTCCTCGTGGACCGCGATGGCGTCGAAGTCCTCGGCCTTGTCCGAGACGACCTGCTGGCGCTCGAGTGCCCGCCGGGCCGCCGCAAGCTGGTCCCGCCGACGGGCCGCCACCTCGAATTCGAGGTTCTCGGACGCCCGGTGCATCTCCTGGTCCAACCGTTCGAGCACGTCATCGTTGCGACCGTCGAGGAAGTCGGCGAGGGACTCGACCAGTTCGCGGTGTTCAGCCGCGGTCACGACCCCCGTGCAGGGCGCGGCGCACCGGTCGATGTGATGCAGCAGGCACGGCCGGCCCGTGCGCTCCGCACGGTCGTACACCCCCTGGGAGCAGGTCCGGACCGGAAAGACCCGCAGGAGCAGATCGAGCGTCTC
>SLRZ01000167.1 GCA_007130695.1 Nitriliruptoraceae bacterium | reverse complement strand
GCCCGCCCCGTCCGCCGCCGCGTGGCAGGCGAGCAGCGCGCCGGAGGAGAACCCGTAGACGGAGGCGTGCCCGTCAGCCTCGGCGACGACGGCCGCGAGGTCCTCGACCTCGCGGCCGATGGCGTAGGGCAGGGTGTCCGTGCTCCCGCCGCGGCCCCGGCGGTCGTAGCAGTAGACGGTGAACTCGTCGGCGAGCAGCGGGCTGAGGCCCCTGATGGTGTCGAAGCCGCTGTACCCGCCGGCAGGGTCGACAAGGATGATCGGGGGCCCCTCGCCCCGGCGTTCGAAGGCGATGGTCGTGCCGTCGATGGAGCGGACCAGGCCGGCTGTTTCGGTCGTCATGCGCGCGTCTCCGTGAGGGTGGCAGGGAGGCCGAACCGAGTGAAGTCGTCGGCCCCCTGCTCGAGGAAGGCGGTGATCGCCGCGACCCGGTCGTCGCACACGGTGATTACGTCCAGCGAGTGTGCGACGTAGGGGCCACCGTCGGGGCTCCGGGTGTAGAACCCGAAGGCGAGCTGCCCGTTGGCATGCGTCTGCACCAGACGCCAGGTCAGTCGCAGGGGACCGGCGGGGAGGAACTCGGCGACTGCCTGCCGTCCGGAGAACCAGATCGGGTGCGGGGGCATGGAGAAGGTCACGTCGTCGGTCACCAGTGCCAGGATGTCGGCCACGTCGCCTCGCTCCCACGCGTCGGCGTACCGGCTCGCCAATGTCCGGAGCTGATCGTCTCCGAGCGCTCGGAGGGTCTGCTGCTGGCTCGCATCCGGAAGGTGGTGCTTCATGGTCCGGCGTGCCCGCTGCAGGGCACTGGTGACCGATGCGACCGTCACCTTCATCGTCGCGGCGGTCTCCTTGGCCGAGAAGCCCAGCACGTCGAACAGGAGCAGGACGGCCCGCTGGCGGGGGGTGAGCTGCTGCAGGGCCACGACGAAGGCCAGCTCGACGGCCTCCCGCGTCTCGTACGCGGCGCCGGGGTCGGCGTCCGGTGTTGCGAAGAGCACGTCCGGGAACGGACCGACGAAGGCGCCCTCGAGCCGGGGCCACGCAGCGCCGGGAGCGGGGTCGCCGGCTGGGCCGAGATCGACGGGTAGCAGCCTGGCAGAGCGTCGCGCGAGCCGGGAGAGGCACACGTTCGTCGTGATCCGGTAGAGCCACGTCCGGTGGGAGCTGCGGCCTTCGAACCTCGAGGCACCCTTCCACGCACGAAGCAACGCGTCCTGGACGGCGTCCTCCGCATCGGGCATCGACCCGAGCATCCGGTAGCAGTGGACCAGCAGCTCGCGGCGCAGCGGCCCGACGATCTCCTCGAAGTCCGCCGCCGGCAGTCCAGGACTGGCTCGCCCCTCGGTCACGACCATCCTCTGTCCTCCTACCATCGGTGGCTCGAATCGGTGCTGACCTTGGTACTGACCCACCCGAGCTCCCGGACTCATCGCAGGTCGGACGTCGGGCTCGCGACGCCGAGGTCGTGTCACGGTGGGCCCCGAAACGTTGCCGGCACGGTCTTCGGCGCCTCGAGCAGCCCGCCGGGTGTGCGGCCGGCGACGAAGTCCTCCAGCACCTCGGCGACGTCCCCGGGCTGCTCCAGGTGCACGGCGTGGCCCGCGCCCGGGACGTACGCGACCTGGGCAGCGAGGTCGTCGACGTAGCCGTCGACGACCGACCACGACAGGTAGTCGCACTGGGGCTTGACGACCAGCGTCGCGGGAGGGTCGGCGACCGGCACGTCCACCACGTCGCGCGCGGCCTGTTGCCCGACGTGGTTCGCGTAGAAGCCCCCCCGGGGGGCAGGAAGGTCCTTCGCCAGCGACGCGTCGCAGAACATCGCGGGCCAGACCGCCCGCAGGATCGCGTCGTAGCGGCGGTCCATCTCGTCGTCGCCCGCGACCCGGTGCGCCACGTGGACGTCAATGGTGGCCAGCCCGTAGGCGTACAGCTCCCGAGGGCGCAGGAGTCGGCCCAGCAGCCGTGCCCGATCCGCGCCACGGAGCCGGACCGAGGGGTCGTCGGCGACATCCACGCCCGGTGTCAACGCGCCTGGGGCAAGCGCGATGAATGCTTCGACGTGGTGCGGGTGGTGGGCCACGTACTCGGCCGCGACCACGGCACCCCACGAGTGGCCGACCAGGATCATGCGATCGAGATCGAGGTGGCGACGAACCTGCTCGAGGTCCTGCCGGGCGCGTTTCAGCGTGTAGCCGGTGGGGTCGTGGAGGCGGGACGAGTCGCCGGCGCCGACCTGGTCGTAGACGACGACCGAACGCGTCCTCGAAATCCCGGTCAGCCAGGAGGTGTCCTGAGAGCGTGTGGACACACCTGGCCCGCCGTTGAGAAAGACCATCGGCACCGCCCCGTCCGCCGACGGGGGATGGAACTCCTGGTAGGCGATGACCTGACCGTCGTCGGTGCGGAACGAGCTCGGAGCCGACAGCCGGTCCGGCCCGGCCGCGTAGGGACGCGGAGCGGCCACGATCAGCGTGGCCCCGAGCGGGGCCACCACGGCGGC
Organism: Nitriliruptoraceae bacterium; assembly: GCA_007130695.1. Lineage (GTDB taxonomy): Bacteria > Actinomycetota > Nitriliruptoria > Nitriliruptorales > Nitriliruptoraceae > SKLC01. Next base: position 6,650 of record SLRZ01000167.1, on the reverse strand, counting down.
GATGCTCCAGCCGGCGTGGGGCGCAGAACGCCACGTCACGGCGACGGCGGCGCTCCAGCCAGCGAGCGTGATGGCAGCGACATAGCCCACCGTCCGGGCGCCGAGGGCTGCCATCGCCAGACCCGCGAGCAGGCCGACGACGCCCCCCGCGGCGACAGCGACCGTGAACCTCAGCACAGCATGCGACCCATTCGTTCGCGCCTGACGTGAACAAGACCGTTGTACACCGCCGTTGCTAGGGACGGCTTGCACTGACGGCTCGCCCCGCCGCTCGTGGCACTGGCGCAGCTCATCGCCGATGCCGGCGTTCAGGGGCGCGCCCGCGCCATCGCCGAACAGGAGCTGATCCTGCTCGCGGGCCGTCGGAGGCAGCTGACTCGGTCACGCGCCGCCCAAGCACGGACAGCCCGGCGGCGCGGTCCCCGGCGGTCGCCGGTGTGGCTGCGGGCGATGAGTTCCCCGGCTGGCACGGGTCTGTCTCCACGCCGTCCTCGGTCCCGGCGCCGTGCGTCGCGCAGGCAATCCTCGCCGGCTTCCCGGAGGCTCCATGAGCGACCCCACCACCGAACTGTCGACGTCCGAGCCCCGGGGAGGGAACCCAGAACCTGCGTCCCTCCCACTGGGGCGGCGCCCGTGGGCGCTGGCCGTGCTGTGCACCGCGTTCTTCCTCGGTGTCCTCGACTCGACGAGTGTCTTCGCCGCGATGCCCTCGATCGGCGAAGACTTCGACCTCGATCCGGCCGGGGTGCAGTGGGTGTCGTCGGCCTACGCCGTCGCCATCGGCGGGACGCTGCTCCTGGGCGGGCGGGTCGCCGACCTCTACGGGCGCCGCCGGATCTTCCTCGCCAGCGTCGTGGTCTTCGCGGCCGCGTCGGTGCTGTGCGGTCTCGCGTGGTCGGGGACCGCCCTGGTCGGAGCCCGGGTGCTGCAAGGGCTCGCGGCCGCGGTCATGACCCCTGCGGCGCTCTCGCTATTGCTGACGGTCTTCCCCGAGGGCGCCGAACGCAATCGTGCACTGGGGATCTGGGGCGGGCTCGGTGGCGTCGGGGCCACGGCCGGGCTCCTGATCGGCGGACCGCTGACCGACCTGGTGGGCTGGCCGTGGGTCTTCCTCACCAACGTGCCGGTGTGCCTGGCCGTGCTCGCTGTCGGCCCGGCCGTGCTGCCTCGGGGCTCACGGGCCGTGGCGCGCGGCCGCCTCGACGTCGGCGGGTCGGTGGCGGTGACGCTTGCGATGACGTCGCTGCTGGCGGGCGTCGTCTCCGTGCCTCACGGCGGATGGGAGGCTCCCAGGACCCTGTGGCTGCTCGGGGCGGGGATCGGGCTCCTCGCGGTGTTCGCCGCGATCGAAGCCCGGGTCCGTGATCCCCTGGTGCCGGTCGGGCTGCTCCGCTCGAAGCGGCTGGTCGGCGGCAACCTCGTCGTCCTCACCGCCGGCATGGCGGTCGACGGGCTGCTCCTGCTCGTCACCCTCCACGTCCAGCAGGTGCTCGGGTACTCCGCCACGGCCTTCGGTGCCACGGTGGCAACGATGACGATCGCGTCGATCGGGGGCGTGCTCGCCGGCCAGCGGCTGGTGACCCGGCTCGGACCGCGAGCCGTGGCGATCGCCGGGACTCTGCTGATCGCCGGCTCCTGTCTCGTGCTCGCATGGGCACTCGACGTCGGCGCGTCGTCCCCGTCCGTCATCGCCGGGCTGCTCATCTTCGGACCGGGCATGGGCGCCGCGTTCGTCGCCGCACAGATCGCCGCGCTCGCGGGTGTGCCCGCGAGCCAGACCGGCCTCGCCTCGGGCCTCGAGGAGACCGCGTTCGCGTTCGGCACCGCCCTCGGCGTCGGGATCGTCGCGGCGGTCCTCTCCAGCCGGTACGCCTCGGAGCTGGTGGCGGGTTCGGGCCACCTCGCCGCACGCACGACAGCCTCGGTCGCCGGCGTCGGGGTCGTGGCGGCCTTCGCGATCACGGGAGCGGTCCTGGCCCTGGCGCTGTTGGGCCCGAACCGAGATGCCACGTCGGCCGAGACGCCATGACTTCTGGCACAGGTACGGGGCGGTACCGCGACGTAGCGTCGCTCCTGCAAGGACGTCGCGAGGAGGTCTGTCGCCGTGCATCTGCGGCGGCCGGCGCACCCTCCGGACGGTTCGTCTGGGCGCCGAAGGCCGGCGTGACCACGACCGCCCGGGGAGGGGATCATCATGACCGGTGACTATCACCTGGACCGGGTGGTGCGCGAGGCACGGCTGCGTGCGTCCGCGGACCGTCGGTACCAGCACGAGCTGCGACGCCACGCCCGGGCGTCCCGGCACCGGCAGGGCAGCGGCGGCGCGCGCCCGGCCCTCGCGTCGGACACCGGCACAGGTCCGCACTCGAATCCCACCACCCTGGAGCCATCCATGTTCACTGCGTTGGCGGAGGACTTCACGCTTGCCTGCGGGCAGGTCCTTCGGAATCGGTTCGTCAAGGCGGCGATGAGCGAACAGCTGGCAGATCGCCGTGGGCAAGCCACCCCGGTCCTCGAGGATCTGTACCGGCGTTGGGCCCGAGGTGGTGCTGCGCTGCTGATCACCGGGAACGCGATGGTCGACGGCACGCAGCTGTCGGAGCCCTACAACCTCGTTGCGGAGCGAGCATCGAGCCTCGAGGGGCTGTCGGCGCTGGCGGCAGCAGCGCACGACGGTGAGGCGCGCATCTGGCTCCAGCTCAACCACCCGGGGCGGCAGAGCAGCAGAGTGGTCTCCTCGCGTCCGGTCGCGCCGTCAGCCGTGCCGATGGGGATGCTGCCGGCCATGTTCGCCCAGCCGCGGGTGCTCGACGAAAGCCAGATCCGCGACATCATCCACCGGTTCGCGCGATCCGCTCGCCTCGCGGCCGACGCCGGCTTCGACGGCGTTCAGGTCCACGCGGCCCACGGCTACCTCCTCAACCAGTTCCTGTCTCCGTTCACGAACCGTCGGACCGACCGATGGGGTGGGTCGCTGTCCAACCGGTCCCGGTTGCTCCTCGAGGTCATCGAGGCGATCCAGCAGATCGCGCCGGCCGGCTTCGTGGTCGGCGTCAAGCTGAACTCCGCCGACTTCCAACGCGGCGGCTTCAGCGAGGAGGAGTCGATGACGGTCGTCTCCTACCTCGAGGCGGCGGGTATCGATCTTCTGGAGGTGTCGGGAGGTACCTACGAAGCGCCCGCCATGCTGAGCACGAAGCCCGCCAGCACTCGGGAGCGGGAGGCGTACTTCTTCGACTACGTGTCCGCCGTGCGGTCGACAACGCGCTTGCCGGTGATGCTGACCGGTGGCCTGCGAACCCCCGCGGCCATGGAAGCGGTCGTCACGTCCGGCACCGTCGACCTCGTCGGGCTCGCCCGTCCGCTTACGCTCGTCCCCGACCTCCCACGCAGAGTGCTCTCCGGCGAAGCCCAGATCGCGGTGCCGACACCGCCCGTACCCAAAGGGACGCTCCAGCTGCTCAGCGAGACCCCGTGGTACGTGCACCAGATGCGCCGGCTCGGACAGGGTCGTGAGCCCCAGCCCGTGGGACGTCTACGGGCACTCGCCCAGGACGCGCGCCGCAACCTGGGCTGGCGGTTGACCCGGACCGCGTTCCGACGCGGCCGCACCCGGACGGGCCTGGAGAACAGCTTGTCGGTACCGCGGCAGGGGCGCCCTCGGTCCTCGTCGCCGCCTGAGCACTCGCGGAGCATCGACAGCTGACGGAAACGACGTGGGAAGGGCCGGCCCCGTGGAGACGACAGATAGTGGGGTGCTGCGCGTCGTGCAGCTCAACATCGGCTCGCTGCTGGAGCCGGGATGGGCCGATCGACGTCACGAGGTCGTCGCCTGGATCGGCGAGCTCTCCCCAGACATCGTGTGCTTCCAGGAGGTCTGGGAGGACGCTCAGACGCCCAACTCCGCAGGCTGGGTCGCCGAGCACGCCAGCGGCACCTGGCACCTCGCCTTCGGTGGCGACTCGTTCGACCCGTCTCTCTGGGCTGATGCTTCGTTGAGGTTTGGTTCTGCGATCCTGTCACGTTGGCCGATCGACTCGTCCGCCTACGTGCGCCTGCCGGTCGTGCCCGACGACGATCCGTTCCCCGCCCAGGTGCCGTGGGAGCTGCTGCACGCCCGCACGGCCGGGCTCGACGTTTTCTCGGCTCACCTCGCCGCTGCCCCGACCTACGGCCATCATCGCCAGGCCCAGGTGGTCGCGATCGACGACTACGTACGGTCCGTGCGGGGCGACCTCGACGCGACGCCACCCCTCGGGGCCAAGCGGGACGCCATGCCGGCCATCCTGTGCGGCGACTTCAATGCGGAACCCGACAGCGACGAGATCCGCTTCCTGTGCTCCCTGACAGCGCTCGACGGCAGGACGACGTTCTGGCAGGACGCATGGCGGGTGGCTGGCACCGGACCTGGCTACACCCAGGACTGGCGGACGAACTCCATCGCCGACGGGATGAACGTCAACCGCAAGCGGATCGACTACGTCTTCGTCGGCGACCCGTTCCAGCGGCGTGGCGGTGCCGGCCGGGTGCTGTCAGCCGATCTGGCGTTCCACGACTCACGCACCGGCCCGATCGCCAGCGACCATGCGGGGCTGGCCGTCGACGTGCTCCAGGCCCGCGAGACCGACGACGCCCAGGACGTAGACCAGCGTGGCCACCGGCGTCTTCGTCGGTCGTTTCCCCGACGTGGTCAGAAACGGCCGCGGATGTACCGATGAGCCTCGCCCCCCGGGTCGTCTGCCCCTGCAGGCGACCGTGACACCTACAGGAGGAACAGCCGGCATGCGCAAGATCATCGAGCAGGCCGTCATCACTCTGGACGGCCAGGTCAGTTCACCGCAGGACTGGCTCGCCAACCGGTGGGCAGGAGAGTTCGAGCAGCACTCGACGGAGTTGCTCTTCTCTGTCGATGCGCTCCTGTACGGGCGGATCAGCTACGAGAGCCACGCCGAGGTGTGGCCGGCCATGGAGGATGCAGTCGGCGACTACGCGATCCGGATGAACGCCATGCCGAAGTTCGTGGCTTCCCGGACTCTCACCGACGTGGGGTGGAACGCGACCCTTCTTGGCGATGACGCAGTTGCAGCGGTATCCGAGCTGAAGGCAGAACCGGGGGGTGACGTGCTCAAGATCGGAACCAGCGGGACATTCAGCAGGTCGCTGCTCGAGCATCGCTTGGTCGACGAGTACCTGTTCTGGCTGTTCCCGGTCATCGCCGGGCGCGGCGAGCGGCTCTACGACGGGGTTGACACCACGGAGCTTTCGCTCGTCGATGTCAAGCAGCTCGACAACGGCATCGTTGGCCTCACCTACGTCCCCAGTGGCCGCTCGTAGGCAGCTTGAACGACGGAGTATCCGTCATCCCTCGGCCCGACCCTTCTCTGCGGGCGCAGTTCTTCCGTGACTTCCGGCACACGAGCTCCGACGTGCTGGTGCGTACGGTCACTCGCAGACGGACCCGATGCCGATTCGAGGTGGGCATGGCGGTGTTGGAGCTGAAGCAGGTGGGTGTTCGCTACGGCGAGCTGGTGGCCCTCGATCAGGTGGAGACGGCGATCCATCGTTCTGAGGTGGTTGCGGTGCTGGGGGCGAATGGGGCGGGGAAGTCGACCCTGTTCGACGTGGTGCTCGGGCTGCGTCGCCCCAGCGACGGAGCGGTTCGCGTGTTCGGTCGGCCGCCTGGCGGTGGGTTGCGGCCTCGAATTGGGGCGATGTTGCAGCATGCGGGGCTGCCCGGTCAGGTCACCGTCGCCGAGTTGGTGCGGTTGGTGGGACGCAGTTATCCGTGGCCGTTGGCGGTGGACGAGGTGCTCGCTCGAGTGGGCCTCGCTACGAAGGGTGACCGGACCGTGGAGGTGCTCTCGGGTGGGGAGCGGCAGCGGCTGCTGCTCGCGATGGCGATCGTGGGGTCACCTGAGCTGCTGGTGCTCGATGAGCCGACGGCGGCGATGGATGTCGAGGCTCGCCGTGGCTTCTGGGAACAGGCTCGCGCCAATGCCGGAGACGGTGTGACGTTGGTGTTCGCAACTCATGATCTCGCCGAGGCGGAGGCGGTGGCAGACCGGGTGCTCGTGCTCCAGCACGGCCGTCTGATCGCCGACGCCTCCCCGACCGTGCTCAAGCGACAGGTCGCTCGTGTTGCGGTGACGGTGGCCACGGATGCCGGCGTCGAGGTGGTCGCGGCGTGGGACGGGGTCGAGCGGGTGGAGCAACCCCGTGCGGTGCACTCGCTCGACGCTGCGGTGGGAGATGGGCTGCAGCAGCTGCGGGTCTGGGCGGATGCGGCAGAGCATGTCGTGGTGCCGCTGGTGCAGGGTGGCTTTCGGATGCGCGGGCTGTCGGTGGATGAGGCGGATCTCGAGGATGCGTTCGAGCAGCTGGGCGCCACGACGCCCCAGGCGGGTCCGTCCGTAACGACACAGGGGGTGGCGTGATGGCGACGGGGAGCACAGAGGTGTCCGAACGAGCGCCGGTGTCGCGGTCCCGGTGGCGGCCGCAGGGTGGAGAACTGGGGCTGCTGGTGACGTACGCGGCTGTCGAGGTGCGTAGCACCGCGAGGTCCATGCAGTTCGTGGTCGGCGCGGTGGCGCTGCCGGCGCTGCTGTACGCGATGTTCGGGCTCACCAATGCCGATCCCACGAATGTGCTGC
>SLRZ01000210.1 GCA_007130695.1 Nitriliruptoraceae bacterium | reverse complement strand
GAGGCGACCTCCTCGGCGGTGCCCGACCGGCCCATCGGCACCGGCGTGCGCGCACGCGACGGCCGCCCCTGATTGGCCAGGCGTCCGAGCGGCGTGTCGATCAGCCCCGGGGCCAGCACGTTCGCGCGGATGCCCTTCCGTGCGCCCTCGAGCGCGACGTGGCGACACAACCCCACCAGGCCCGCCTTCGAGGCGTCGTAGGCGGGGAGCCGGCTCCCCGGCTGCAGGCCGGCCAGCGAGCCCACGTACACGATCGAGGCGCCCTCCGGCAGCTGCTCGAACGCGGCCCGGGTGATGAGGAAGTGGCTGCGCAGGTTCACCGCGAACGTGTGGTCCCAGTCGTCCGCGCTCGTGCCCCGCAGCCCGCCGCCCCGACCGATGCCGACGTTGCACACCAGCCCGGTCACCGCGCCGGCGTCGGCCACGAGATCGTGGCAGAACTGCTCGGAGGCCACATCGCCCACGACCACGTCGGCGACGGCGCCCTCGGCCCGAACGAGTGCGGCGGTCGCCTCGGCGGCGTCACCGTCGAGGTCGGCACACACCACCTCGGCGCCCTCACGGGCCACCGCCACGGCGATGGCGCGCCCGTTGCCCATCGGCGCGTCCTCGACCCCGTGGGGGTCGGTCCCCGCACCGACGACCAGGATGCGTGCGCCCTCGAGTCGACGACCGCTCATGCCTGGTGCCCCGGCTCGAGCTCCACTCCGAAGGAGCGGAGCAGGAAGGCCACGAGGTGGTACTGGCCCACGACCACGGGGATCTCGATCAGCTGCTTCTCGGCGTAGTTCGCGGCGAGCGTCGCCCACGTCCCGTCGGCGATGCGCTGCTCGTCGTGGAGTTCGTCGGCGGCACGCAGCAGGGCGGCATCGAGCTCCCCCCATCCGGCGTCGGGGCCCTCCACCACCCGTTCGATCTCGGAAGGCTCCAGGCCCGCCCGCTCGGCGATCGGCAGGTGGTGCGCCCACTCGTAGTCGGCGCCACACCGCTGCGCGGTGCGCAGGATCAGCAGCTCACGGTCGCGGGCCGGGAGCTCGCCGGTCAGCAGCACCCCGCCGAAGGCACTCCAGCGCCGCAGCAGACGGGGATGGCGGGCCAGGGTGGTGAAGATGTTCATCTCCCCGGCCGGCCCGAGACCGTCGAGCACCTCGCTCGCCTTCTCGTCACGCTCGGTGGGTGCGAGCGGCGGGATGCGGGGCGTGGTCATGGGTGCTCCTCGAAGGGTCGGTGATCCGCGTGGGCGGCCCTGGCCGGGCCGGACGCTTCGGTCGTCGAACCATACTGGCCCGGTGGTCCCCGTGCCCGGCCGCGACGGGTGGGCTCCGGCGCGCACGCGGCGGCTCTCCCCGGGGCCCTCCCACCGTCCGTTCGGGGGGCCTGCGCGTACGGGGCCCTGGGTACCGTCCGCCCATGGAGACACACGGAAGCAGCCAGGGCAGTTACGTCGAGGACGGGTTCCAGCGCGACACCCGCTACCTCTCGGACCGCATCACGCGGGACGGGGCCGACGGGTGGCCCCTCGAACCCGGCCGCTACCGGCTGGTGGTCTCCCGCGCCTGCCCCTGGGCGAACCGCTCGATCATCGTGCGCCGCCTGCTGGGCCTGGAGGACGTGCTGTCGATGGGCGTTACGGGGCCGACGCACGACTGGCGCAGCTGGACCTTCGACCTCGACCCCGGCGGCGTCGACCCGGTCCTGGGAATCGAGCGGCTCAAGGACGCCTTCGAGACGCGCGTGCCCGGCTACGAGCTCGGCATCACCGTGCCCGCCATCGTCGACATCCCCTCGGGTGCGGTGGTGACCAACGACTTCAAGCAGATCACCCTGGACCTGTCGACCCAGTGGACCGCCCACCACCGCGACGGGGCCCCGGACCTGTACCCACAACCCCTACGGGACGAGATCGACGAGGTCATCGAGGCCGTCTACCGCGACGTCAACAACGGGGTCTACGAGGCCGGGTTCTCCGCGAGCCAGTCGGCCTACGAGGCGGCCTACGGCCGTCTGTTCGCCCGGCTGGACCAGCTCAGCGAACGGCTGGCCCGGCAGCGCTACCTCGTCGGCGACACGATCACCGAGGCCGACGTCCGCCTGTTCACCACCCTGGTCCGGTTCGACGCCGTCTACCACAACCACTTCAAGTGCAACCGCAACAAGCTGACCGAGATGCCCGTGCTGTGGGCCTACGCCCGCGACCTGTTCCAGACGCCGGGCTTCGGGGACACCATCGACTTCGACCACATCAAGCGCCATTACTACGAGGTCCACACCGACATCAACCCCACCGCGGTCGTCCCCGCCGGCCCCGACCTGACCAACTGGGCCGAACCCCACCACCGCGAGGAACTCGGTGGCCGGCCATTCGGCGAGGGCACGCCACCCGGCCCGCCGACCGAGGACGAGCGCGTGCCGCGGGAGCACAACCCGGCCCTCGGCTGAGCACGGACCGCTCAGGCCGGCCCGGGGGGACCTGCCGCGCCACTCCCCGTGCGTCGGGCCCGTGCCCAGGCCACGAGCGCGACGACCAGCGCGGCGTAGGCGAGCCCGAGCGCGACGAACTTCGCCGAGGTGAGCAGGTCGAGCACGATGGCGGGGACGGGCGGTCGCCCGGGGTGGGCCCCCAGCGCCGCGAGCACGGAGGAGTTCTCGGCCACGTCGAGCACGAGGTAGGCGAGACCGAAGACGGCCAGAACACCCACGCGGTCGTCGAGGGCCGAGCGCCGCACGCCGACGGCGATACCGATCGCCAGGGTCAGGCCGTGGACGATCGCCCACACCAGGTCACCGACCGCGAAGGCCGTGTACAGGCGGCGACCCTCCGGGCCCAGGGTTTCGAGGTAGTCCGCGGCATCACTGCCCGAGGCCATGAACCGCGTGTCGAGGACCGGTCCCGCGATCGCCTCGACCTGCGGCAGCGGCCAGACGAGGAAAAGCGAGATGGCCCCGGCCAGGGTGATCACGACCAACGCCCCGAAGGACCGCGGGCGGACCGAACCGAACCAGGAGATCAACCGGTGCTCCTCGACCGCCCCATCCTGCCACAGCCCGGGCGGCGGACGCCCCCCGGCGCGAGGTGCGTCACCAGCGCGCACTCGCACGGTTCGAGGGGTCCGCTCAGGACGCCGGGCGCTACCTTCGCCCCGCCAGGCTCACCGGCCGGCTTCCAGCGGCGAACCGGCCTCCGCTCTCACGAGCGTCGAGCGCCGGACACACGGGGACGAGCATGTTCGAGTCGCACCGCAGCGGTCGCTTCGCACTCCTCCTGGGGCTGGCGGCGCTCGCCTACGCCTGCTCGGCGGCGCCGGCACCGGCGGACCTGGACTTCTCCGGCCCCGAGTCGGAGGCCCTGAACGCCGACGCGCTCGAGAACGCCACCTTCGAGGTCGCCGCGGACGAGGACACCGACACCCTCGACGACCTCGTGGTGCTGCTCGACGGCGAGGACGTCACCGCCGAGGCCGACCGGGACGCCCGGCGTCTCGTCTACGCCCCGGGCGTGCTGGACGACGGTGAGCGGACCGTGGCCGTGGCCCACGGGCCCCTCGACGAGGACGAGGACGTCGAACCGCTGCACGAATGGCGTTTCACGGTCGACACCGTGCCCCCCGAGATCGATCTGACCTCCCCCGACGGCGCCGTGATCGCCGGCGAGCCCCTGACGATCGCCGGCACCACCGAGCCCGGCGCGACCGTCGAGTCCGGTGGCGAGCAGACGACCGCCGACGGCGAGGGGGCCTTCGAGCTCATGCTGGACGAGGCCCCCGGCGGCACGCTCACGGTGGTGGCGACCGACGCCGCCGGCAACGTCGCCGACGACGACCTCGCCCTGACCACCGTGCCCTCGCGGGTCGAGGTCGACGAGCTGCGCACCGTGCACGTCTCCTTCTGCGGCTGGGTGACGCCCTCACTGCGGGACCCCATCCTGGAGCAGATCGACCAGGGGCTGATCAACGCCGTCCAGCTCGACATCAAGGACGAGACCGGCAAGATCGGCCCGGACACCGACCTCGAGATCGCCCAGCAGACCGGCGCCGCGTCCGCCGACTGCGACATCGACCTGCCCGCCGCGGTCGAGGAACTCCACGACCTCGGCGTCCCGGTCATCGGCCGCATCGTGGCGTTCGCCGACCCGGTGGTCGCCCGCTGGGCCTGGGACAACGGTGAACGCGACTGGGTCACCCAGACCTCGGGCGGCGAGATGTTCGTCGGCAAGTACGCGGGCTTCACCAACTTCGCGCACCCCGACATCATCGAATACAACATCGGGGTCGCCGAGGAGGCCGCGGCGGCCGGGGTCGATCACATCCTGTGGGACTATCTCCGCAAGCCGGACGGGCCCTTCGAGCAGTTCCGCTTCGTCGGGCTCGAGACCTCGGCGGAGGAGAGCATCGCGGAGTTCGTCCGGATGGCGGACGAACGGCTGGCGCCCTACGGCGTCCAGCACGGCGCGTCGCTCTACGGGGTCTCGGCCGACCGTCCCACCGAGGTCAGCCAGGACGTCGAGGTCCTGGCCGACTATCTCGACTACGTCTCCCCGATGATCTACCCGAGCCACTGGGGGCCCGGGGAGTACGACGTCGCGGACCCGCTGCACCAGCCCTACGACATGGTCGAGGCCACCCTCGAGGTCTGGCTGGAGGCGACCGAGGGCAAGCGCGCGCGGGTGGTGCCGTGGCTCGAGGACAGCCAGTACCCGGTCACCCTGGGATTCCCCGACCGGGCGCGCTACGTGCGTGAACAGATCGAGGCGACCTACGACGCCGGCATCAACGAGTGGCTGTTGTGGGACTCGTCGGTGAAGTACACGACCTCGGCGATGCTGCAGCCCGAGTAGCGCCGGCCCCGTGGCCGCCGAACCGGGCCTCGCCCTCGTCGGCGAACGGGTCAGGCGGAGCCCGTCGCGGCCCCGAGGTAGCTCTCGCGCAGGCGCCGTCGGTAGAGCTTGCCCGTGTAGGAACGCGGCAGCTGCCCATCGAACTCGATGCGGCGCGGACACTTGTAGCCCGCCAGCCGCGCTCGACAGTAGGCCCGCAGCTCCTCCGCGAGCTCTCCGGTGGGCTCGTGGCCGTCGTGGACCTCGACGACGGAGACCACCTGCTCACCCCATTCCTCGTTCGGCAGGCCGATGGTGCCGACGTCAGCGACCGCCGGGTGGGTCAGTAGCACGTCGTCGACCTCGGCCGGATAGATGTTCACCCCACCACTGATGATCAGCTCCGAGCTGCGGCCGGTGAGGAACAGGTAGCCGTCCTCGTCGAGATACCCGTGGTCGCCCAGCGTGAAGTGATCGCCGAGGTAGGTCGAATCCGTCTTCTCGTCGTCCTTGTAGTAGCGGAATCGGGCGGGGCCGTCGGGGGCGCGCAGGTACACGGTCCCGATCTCGCCGGCCGGGAGCCGGTTGCCCTCGTCGTCGCGCACGATCACGAGGTCCTCGTCGCTGGGACGTCCGACGCTGCCCGGCTTGTCGAGCCACTCCTGGGCCGTGATGAAGGTCGCCGTGCCCTCGGTCGCGGCGTAGTACTCGCAGACCACCGGTCCGAACCACTCCATGAGCTGCTGTTTGACCGGGACCGGACACGGCGCGGCCCCGTGCAGGACGAACGTCAGCGAGGAGACGTCGTAGCGCTCACGGACCTCCGTGGGCAGGGCCAGCAGACGGTGGAACATCGTGGGCACCATGTGGGTGTGGGTCACGCGGTGCCGGTCGATCAGTCGCAACGTCTCCTCGGCGTCCCAGGCGTCCATCATCACGACGGTGACGCCGAGGTTGAGCGGCATCGTCAGCGAGAACGCCAGCGGTGCCGCGTGGTAGAGCGGTCCCGTGCACAGGTGCACGTCGTGCCCCGCGGTGTAGGGACCCGCCTGGTTGAGCGCCATGAGCAACGGCGAGGGGGCCGGTGCGCCGCGGCCACCATTCCTCGTGGCAGCGAGGTCACGGTCGACGCCCTTGGGCCGACCGGTCGTCCCCGAGGTGTAGAGCATCGTGCGGCCCAGGACGGGATCCTCGAGGCCCGCCCCCGACTGCCCGGCGAGGGCGGGGTCGTAGTCCTCGTAGCCCTCGATCCCGCCGTTCACCGCCAGGCGTATGGCGACGTCGGGTACCCGGGCCGTGGCCTCGGCGACCGCACCGGCAAACCGGGCGTCGGCGATCACCGCCCGCGATTCGGAGTTGTCGAGGATGTAGGCGATCTCTTCCGCGGTCAGGTGCCAGTTCACCGGGGTCAGGCGAACGCCCATGCGGGTGGCGGCGAGCACGACCTCCGCGAACTCGGGCCGGTTGGCGCAGACCAGCGCCATGGCATCACCCGCACGCAGGCCCCGCGACCGCAGGGCGCGCGCCAGCCGGTTCGCGTTCGCATCCAACTCCGCGAAGGTGCGGTGCCCGTGGGGCGAGATGATCGCGGGTCGTTGCGGTGCCGCCTCGGCGTACAACGCCACGGTCGTGCCGGTGGCCGCGGCGGCCCGGCGCTCCTCCGCGGTGATCTCCCTGGTCCCGGTCACACCCATGCCCGTCCTCACGTCCCATGCCTCATGTCCTTCGGGAGGCGAACGATATCGGAGACGGGATCGTCGGGGGCTGACCGTTCGTGCACCGGGTCCAGCGCGACCGCGCCCGGCACCGGGGGCGTCAGGACAACGTGAGTGTGAGGGAGGTGACGCCGGCCGCGAACACCAGGGCACCGATCGCGACCAGGGCGTAGCGGGCCCCTCTGCGTCGCAGCAACCACGCGCCGGTCGCGACGAACGCACCGACCAGCATCAGTACGGCGGACAGGAGCATCCCGGGGTCGGCCACTCCATCTCCTCGTCTCGGGGCATCGATGTCGCCCGGGGGTCGTCGGGCGCTCGGCGGCCTGCGGCCGAGGACCGGCGAAGGATACGTGCCCGGCCTGCCTGGGTCCGGCATCTCATCTCGCCACGACACGACGGCTGGGAGGGAGTCCGCCCGCGGGGGCGGCGGGCGCCCGTCGAAGGTGGCCGTCCGGCCGGACCGGGCCGCTGGGGGCCTGGCAGCCTGGCCTCCCCGCCGATGAAGTGAGCCCATGAACACCGACACCGACGACTCGGGTGACCTCGACCAGGTGCTGGCCGAGGTCACCGAACACGCGAAGCCGTCCGCCGACGACGGCAAGGTGGCCGACTACATCCCCTCGCTCGCCGAGGTCGATCCGAACCTGTTCGCACTGGCGGCGGTCGAGATGGACGGCACCGAGCACGCGACGGGCGACTCCGGGGTGGCGTTCCCGATCCAGTCCATGTCGAAGGTGTTCGCGCTGGTGCTCGCGATGCAGTTGACCGAGGACGACGGCGAGGGTGTCTCCGAGGAGCTGTGGCGCCGGGTCGGCCGCGAGCCCTCCGGCGACCCCTTCAACTCCCTCGTACAACTCGAGCGCGAGAAGGGCGTACCCAGGAACCCGATGATCAACGCCGGTGCGCTCATCGTCGACGACATCCTGCTCGACCACTGCGACGACGTCCGTGGCTCGATGATCGAGCTGCTCAGCGACCTGGCCGGGGAGGAGGTCGGTGTCGACGAGTCCGTCCTCCAGGCCGAGGGCGATACCAGCTCGCGGAACATGGCGATGGCCAACCTGATGGCCTCCTTCGGCAACCTCCACCACCCGGTGGACGACGTGCTCGGTGCCTACATCCACCAGTGCGCGATCTCCATGACGAGCCTGCAGGTCGCCCGGGCCGTTCGGTTCCTCGCCAACGACGGCACCGACCCGGCCAGCGGACGGCAGATCCTCCCGCCACGGCTCGCCCGTCGTGTGGCGGCGATCATGCTCACCTGCGGCACCTACGACGCCGCCGGCGAATTCGCCTTCACCGTCGGGCTGCCGTGCAAGAGCGGGGTCGCCGGTTCGATCGCCTGCCTGGTCCCGGAGAAGATGGGCGTGTGCGTCTGGTCGCCCCCGCTCGAACCCTCGGGGAACTCGCTGGCCGGCCGTGTCGCACTGAGCGAGCTCTCCTCACGGCTGAACCTCACCGTCTTCTGATCTCCGAACCTCGGTGGTGACACGGGAGCGTCGCGGCTGCACGGCTCCCGTCACAGCCCTCCCGGCGGTGACGCCAACCTCGCAGACTTGATCGCCCCACGTCACACCACACCCGCCGGTGACGCCAGCTCGGCGCCCCTGCACGGCTCCTGTCACACCGGCCGGTGGCCTCGGTCCCCCGACCCGCCCCGCGGGGGCCGCCGGTCGGACCATAAGGTGCACTGCATGGACCCCATTCCCCTCCCCCGGTTCGAGGAGCTCGTCGGCGCCGCCCTCGACGAGGTCCCCGAGGTCCTGTGGGAGCAGTTCGAGAACGTCGTGGTGCTCGTGGAGGACGAGGACGAGGACGAACCCGACCTCCTCGGTGTCTACGACGGCATCCCGCTCACCGAGCGGGAGGACTACGGCGGGGTGCTGCCCGACGTCATCCGGATCTTCCGGTTGCCGATCTGCCGCTTCGTCGAGGACGAGGAGCAGCTCGTCGAGGAGGTCTACGTCACGGTCGTCCACGAGTTCGCCCATCACCTCGGGATCGACGACGCCCGCCTGCACGACCTCGGCTGGGCCTAGACCGGCGACCGCTGCTGCTGTCCGGCTCGCCACGGGCGGCAGCGACGTGCAGGGCGGTTGGTGGCCGGGGTGCCGGTGCGCGACACTCCCCCCATGACCTCCGCCCTGACGCTGTCCTTCACCACGTCCGCCGCCGATGTGGCGATGCTGCCGAAAAGTCCCGCCGAGGTCGCGATCGTCGGGCGTTCCAACGTCGGCAAGTCCTCACTGCTCAACGCGCTCGCCGGCAAGCGCGGCCTGGCGCGGACCTCCAAGGCCCCCGGACGCACCCAGCTGCTCAACTGCTTCACGACCCCCGAGGGCGCCACGCTCGTGGACCTGCCCGGCTACGGCTACGCGAAGGCCTCCAAGCAGGACCGGGCGGCATGGCAACGGCGGATGTACGAGTACCTCGAGCGCCGTGAGCCACTGGTCATGACCCTGCTGCTCGTCGACGGCGAGGTGGGACCGACCCGACTCGATCTCGACAAGATCGCCTGGCTGCAGGCACACCAGGTGCCGTTCACCGTCGTGGCCACCAAGCACGACAAGGTCAAGTCGTCCCGGCGGGAGCGCCGCAAGCGCGACCTCGCCGCGGGGTGCGGTGTGGAACCCCGGGAGATCGTCTGGGTCAGCGCCGAGAAGGGCGTCAACATCGACCGCCTCCGCGGCATGGTCGACG
>SLRZ01000188.1 GCA_007130695.1 Nitriliruptoraceae bacterium | reverse complement strand
TGGCGGAGGGCGTGGTGACCGGCGCGGCCGACGGCTTCGGCCGGATGGCGGACCGGCCGGCGGCGACGCTGCTCCACCTCGGGCCCGGCATGGCCAACGGCCTCGCGAACCTCCACAACGCCCGGCGGGCGGCGACGCCCATCGTCAACGTGGTCGGGGATCATGCGCTGGCACACAAGGGGTTCGACGCGCCCCTGGAGTCCGACATCGATGCCGCGGCCCACACGGTCTCGACCTGGGTGCGGCGCTCGAAGGACGCCTCGGCGGTGGGTGAGGACGCGGCCGAGGCGGTCGCCGCGGCCACGGCCAAGCCGGGGGTCGCCACCCTCATCCTGCCCGCCGACGTTTCCTGGTCCGACGGGGGCGAGGTGGGAACCCCGGTCGCCACGCCGGGTCCACGTCGGGTCGCCGACGAGACGCTGGCGCCGATCGCCGAGGCGGTGGCCACCGGGGAGCCGACCACCCTGCTGTTGGGCGGCGCCGCCTGCCGGCAGCGCGGGCTGCTCGCCGCGTCCCGGATCGCCGCCGCGACCGGCACCGAGGTGCTGGTCGAGACCTTCCCGGCACGACTGGAGCGGGGGGAGGGCCTCCCGTCGTTCTCCCGCCTCGCCTACCTGGCCGAGTCCGCCACGGGTCAACTCGCCGGCAGCCGGCACCTGGTCCTGGCGGGCGCACGCTCGCCGGTGTCGTTCTTCGCCTACCCGGGCCGGCCGAGCGACCTCGTGCCCGAGGGGACCGAGGTCCACGTCCTGGCCACCTCCGAGGACGACGTGGTCACCGCACTGGAGGCCCTGGCGGACTCGGTGGCCGCCGACGTCGAGCCCGAGCTGCAGGTCGCCGACCGACCCGAGGCCCCTTCCGGTGAGCTCACGCTGACCAGCTGGGCCGAGGTGATCGGCGCGCTGCTCCCGCCGGACGCCATCGTGTGCGACGAGGCCAACACCTCGGGTGCGGGCCTGGCCGCCGCCACGGCCGGAGCGCCGCGCCACGACTGGCTGACGCTGACCGGCGGCGCGATCGGCCAGGGCCTGCCGCTGGCGGTGGGTGCCGCGGTCGCCTGTCCCGACCGGCACGTGATTGCGCTGGAGGCCGACGGCAGCGCGATGTACACCATCCAGGCGCTGTGGACGATGGTGCGGGAGGACCTCGACGTCACGACGGTGATCCTCAACAACGGTGCCTACGCGATCCTGCGCATGGAGCTGCAGCGGGTCGGTGCCGAGGCCGGCGGGCCGACGACCGAGTCGCTGCTCGACCTGACACGCCCGGGGCTGGACTTCGTCTCGCTGGCCGCCGGCATGGGCATGCCCGCGACCCGGGCCACCACCGCGGAGGAGCTCGCCGAGCAGTTCGCGCGGGCGGTTGCCGCACCCGGCCCGCACCTGATCGAGGCCGTGGTCCCACCCCTGCTCTGAAGGGCGCGGCGCTCTTCGTCCGCGCACGGCGCACGGACACGAGCATGCGGCAGGGATCGGCCGGCCGGCCGTCGAAAGCCGGTGGGAGTGCCCGGGCGGTCCGGACCGTCGCGTCCGCCGTACGGCTCCTCGGCGTCTCCACGTCGTCCGCCCACGGGAAGGCCGTCCATGCGTACGAAGACGTTCTCGCTGGTCCTGGGACTGCTGTTGACGCTGAGCGTCGTCCCGGCCCAGGCCGAGACCCCCGCTACCTCCTCCTCCGCCTCCTCCAGCGGGTCGTTGGCCGGCGGGTTCTCCGGGCTGATGCGTCAACTGACCTCGGCCGCGGGACTGACCTCGGACAACATGGAGTACGTGACGACGATCCCGGTCGACGCGCCCGGGGTGAGCGCCAAGATCCGCGACCACCTCGACACGCCGCTGCTGTTCGCCTCGGGTGTCAAGGGCCTCTCGATCTACGACATCTCCGACCCTGCGTCGCCCACGTGGCTCAGCTCCCTGCCGCTGCCGCACTCCCAGAACGAGGACGTGCAGGTCTCCGAGGACGGCACCCGCGTGGTCATCGCGGCGGACGGCAACCTGCCCGCCCCGAACCCGATCACCGTCGGCCTCCACGTCATCGACACCAGTGAGCCCGACAGTCCCGACTGGGTCGCGTGGAAGGACGACGCCCCCAACCACACCTCGGCCTGCGCCGACGCGGCCTGTGACTGGATCTACGGCAGCTCCGGTGGGATCTACGAGGTCGTGACCCGTGAGGGCGAGAACGGCGAGGACGACGAGGTCACGATCGAGGAGCGCGGCGGCTGGTTCGAGGCCGCCGAGCAGATCGACGGCCACGAGGCGCTGACGCGCAGCCACGCGCTCAACCGCAGCGTGCACCCCGACCCCGAGACCGGCGAGCCCGTCGACGTGCTCATCAGTGACTCCACGCCACGGCTGATGATGGACGTCAACGACCCCGAGAACCCCGTGGTGCTGACCAGCAGCGGCGAAGCGGACCTGGACGACGACGGCTTCCTGCAGCACAACAGCCAGCGGCCCAACTCCCAGTTCTGGACGCCGCGCGACGGCGACACCGGGGACGGCGATCAGCGCCGCGGTGGTCCCCCGGCCGGCATTCCCGGAGACCGCGGAAACGGCTCGGTGCCCGAACACGCCGGGCCGCCCAGCCCGGACGACGACCAGGGCACGGACGCCGCGACCGTCGAGGGCACGCAGATTCCGGCGTTCGAGGTCAGCGGCAACGCCAGCGGGCAGCGCACCGCCCAGTGGGGCGACGACTGGGAGGACGACGGGATCTCCGGTGGCGAACTGCGTCCCGGCGAACTGGTGCTCGGCAACAGCGAGTCCAACATCGTTCCCCAGTGCACCGACTCATCGGGCGGCCTGACCACCTGGGACGCCTCGGACTTCGACCAGGGCGAGCCGATGCGGATCATCGACCAGTTCCGCCCGGTCAACAGCGCCCCGAACTCGCCCTTCGAGCACGGCAACCCACCGGCGAACGCGCTGGGTTGCTCGGGCCACTGGTTCGACATCCAGGATGGCGACAACCTGATCGCCGCCAGCTGGTACGAGCACGGCGTGAAGGTCATCGAGATCCAGGAGGACTACTCGATGGAGCAGATCGGCTACTTCCAGCCGGTCGGCACCGAGGCGGGCGCGGCCTACTGGGTCGTCGACCGGGAGACCGGCGAGGAGTACATCTACTCGATGGACTACGCCCGTGGCCTCGACATCATCCGCTTCCACCGTGACGTGGAGGCGGCGGATCAGCAGTCCATGGCGGCCAACTACTGGCGGGGGGCGAGTCGGGTCGCGGTCGACCCCAGCTACTACCTCTACTACAAGCGCCACCTCCACGAGCACTGAGAGCTGGTGCGGCGTGATCTCGGCCCGGGCCGAAGAGCCCGGGCCGAGTGCTGCCCGGCCACCCTGTCGGTGTTCGCCGGATCGCGCGTCGGCGCGGTGGGGCGACGCCGCACTCCTCGACTTCCGCCACCCCGGGCGGCGTCAATCTCTGTAGCGTGTCCCCCGGGTGCTGGGGAGTGCCGGGACGGGGGCAGGCGTGTGGGGGAAACGGATGAGCGGTCGGGCCATGGGCGTGGCGGCCGTCGCGGTCGTGGTGGCGTTGCTGGCCACCGGGTGTGGTCGGCAACCGGTCGTGGCTGTGGACAGTCACGCCGGCGCGCTGGACGCCATCGCCGACTCCTTCTCGGGATCCTGGGCCTGGCACGGGCGACTGGCGGTCGACATCGCCGACGAGGACCTCCTGGGTGCGGGCGAGTACGACCGGCAGGGCCTGGTGTGGCTCGAGGAGTTGTCCACCCACACCGCACAGGGGGCGCTGGGTGAGGACGGCTCGTGGCGCAGCGCCTTCGTCGACGGCGACACCACGTGGCTCGACGTCCGCCTCGGTGTCGGCGAACTGCTGGCGGCAGAAACCCTGGCCCCCGAGGCGTCGGCCTACCTCCGGCTCGACCTGCCCTACCTCGTCCGCAACTGGGGCATGTTCCTGGGCGATCCCGACCGGCTGCGTGGGGAGATGGAGCAGGGGCTCGAGGGGTCACCCTTCCTGGACGTCGCCGTCGCGATCTTCGACGGCGGGTGGGGTGGGCTGACGGGCGTTCTCGATCTCGCCGCGATGGGGATCACCGACGACGACCTCGACGAGGCGCGCCGCGACTTCCAGGAGGACCTGATCGGGGTCGCCGACCGGGCGACCATGCGCGCCCTGCTGGACGAGGCCACGACCCTGCGCTCGTTCGAGCCCGACCCCGACGGGGGCTCGGTGGCGGTCCTCGATGTCCATCCGCGCGACGCGGCGCATGCGGTGTATGACCTCTTCGACGATGCCGCATGGCTGGCCGGTGCGCACCGTGCCGAGGCCGACCAGCTGCCGGCGACCCTCGAAGGGGTCGCCACCGTGCGCTTCGACGAGGCCGGCATGCTCACCGAGGTGGCCACCGACGTCCTTGCGATCGGCCGGCAGCTCGAGGGGCACGGCATCGCGGGGGTCGACGATCTCCCGAGCGAGGCGAGCACCGTCGAGGTGGTCTTCTCCTTCTCCCGGCACGGTGAGGTCGCCACGGTGCTGGACGTGCCCGACGCGGTGACGGCGTCGTGGGGAGAGGTGGCCGAGGCATTCGCCTCGTTGTGGGTCACGCCCGGCGGGCACCAGCTGGAGGAGACGGGGGACCTCGAGGCCGAACTCCACCTCGAGGAGGCCGAGGACGATCTCCACGGGGAGCCCGGCACGGAGGGATCCGCCGCGCGGGACGACGGGGTCCAGTGGGCCCGGATGGAGGTGCTGGACCACCTCGGTGATGCCCGGGCCGCGCTCCTTCGTTACCACGCCCAACACGGGACCTACGCCCCCGAGGCGCTCTCGCGCGAGTACGGCTTCGAGGAGCGGGCCGACATCGCGCTCACGACCGTCTACCTCGAGGATGACGACTACTGCCTCGAGGGGGCCCACGAGGCGGTCGCCGACCGTCCCTTGGGCCTGGTCTCGGCTTCCACGGGACTCCTGGCCGCCGAAGACGGACTCGACTGTGAGCGGATGCGGGTGACCGACGGTCGTGGGTGACGTGGCGGCCGGCGGTGACTGCCGCACGGCCAGCCCCGTTCCACACACCCGGCCGGATCCGGACACCGGCACCAGGGCGCGCGCCGTCCGGGATGTCCCACCCGGGTGGGAGGCTGCGGGTGTCGCCGAGACGTGAGGAGCCGACCGTGATCCCCGACGCCGTCCTGGAGGAGTTCACCGCGAACCTGATTCCCGAGGCCTTCGAGCGGCCCACCCGCGCCCGGCGGGTCGCCGTGGAGGACCGGGGCGGCGGCGTCGAGGGCTTCGACGCCTGGGCCGTGGACCGCCTGGCCGACGCGCTGGATGCCCGCTGGCCCCTGGGTGGCCGCCCCCGGGCCGTGGGGGCCCTGTCGGACGGACGCCTGCGCTGGTGGTTCGACGAGTGTGGCTGCGGTCACCTCTACTGCGTCACCGACGCGCTGGCCGACGAGGTCTGGGAGGTCGAGGAGCCATGGGTCTTCGGTGCGGTGCTGGCCCGCTCGGAGGGGGCGTGGGAGGTGCTGCTCGACGAGGACGGCAACGAGGTCGACGAGGTGTGGCGACAATCCACGGACCTGCGCTGGCAGGCGGCGTGGTACGCCGAGGGCCGCGGACGGGGGGTCGCGAGACGTCGTACCGGGTTGGTGCAACTCCAGGGTGAGCAGGTGACCGCCCACGACGCGTTGGAGGTGCGGGGCAGCTGGGTGACCCGCGACCTGCACCGGCTGCTGTACCGCCATCCCTCCCGCAAGCGCTTTCCGCTCCGCCGCGGCAGACGCTGAGTCCGTCTCGGAGCGACGGGCGACCGGAGGCTGCGGCTACTTCATCGCCACGGGGTGCACGGGCGCGCCCACCGCGCCGGTGACCTTCAGCGGAGCCGCGGTCAGCAGGAACTCGTAGGTCCCGTCGACGTCACAGTCGGCCGCGAGCGGTTCGAGGTCGAAGATCTCGCCGATCAACAGGCCCATGTTGGGGATCGCGACCTGGTGCAGCGGGTTCGTCGCGCCCTCGAGGTCGCTCGGGCGCACCTCCATCCCCCAGGTGTCGGCGGCGACCGCCGCGACCTCCCGGTCGTGCAGCCACCCGGCGGTCCAGAACGACAGGCCCGGGGCCGACCCGCCCGCGTAGGTCCCCCAGCCCTCGCGATGCGCGCGGGCGAGCCTGCCGGTGCGCACCAGCAGTGCGTCGCCATGGCCGACCCGGGCGGTGGCGCCCTGGGCGGCGATCGTGGCCTCCAGGTGTTCGGGGGTGATGGCGAAGCCGTCGGGGAGTTCACCGTCGTCGCCGATCGCACGACCGACGTCCAGCAGGACGCCCCGGGTGACCAGGTGGTGGGCCACGTGCTCGATACCGGTGACCAGGTCGCCGGCCGAGGTCACGACCTCGGCGGCCTCACGGCCGTTCCACGCACGTCCGTGGTCGAAGATGTGCCCGAGGCCGTCCCACTGGGTGCAGCACTGCAGCGACATCGAGATCTCGTCGTCCGCCCCGGAGATGCCGTGCGGCCGGTCCGGGTCGCGGGCGTCGGCGCCCGTCGCGGTCATCGTGTGAACGGGGTTGAAGCGCCTGCCGGGCGGGCGTTGCGGCCCGTCGCCGTCGAAGAACTCCGAGAGCGAGAACGTCGTCCCACGGCGTACGAGACCGGCGGCCTCACGGCGCTTGGCGTCGTCGATGAAGTTGAGGGTCCCGAGCACGTCGTGCTCGCCCCATCGTCCCCAGTTGCGGTAGCGCTCCGCGGTGTCGCGGATGGTCTCGGTCACCGCGTCGCCCACGGCTCGCCCTCCCTGCCGGCTGTCGGACCGAGGCTACTCAGGTGGGGTGCGCGCACGCGGGCCGCTCGAGGACCCCGTCGACGGCCGCGGTGGCCGGGCCATCCTGACCAGAGGGACGTACCCACGGGCGCTCAAGATCGTTGGGTACGACGTCGAGGGGATGGGTAGGAACTCCTCAAAGGATGAGGGCCATGATTTTGGTCAACGAGCCGCAGGGTTACCGGGTCTGCCTCGAATGCCACTCCAGGTTCGACGAGGGCGACGAATCCGCCTGGATGCAGCAGCACATCGGCTGTGAGCAGCCGTCCCGGACCGTTGCTGCCTGAGCCGCACCGGCGTCTCGACGTTCTCGGCCCTCGGTGCCGGCTGCTGGCCACGCCGGCGCGGTCGCCTCCGCCGGGGTGGGAGCGCCGGTCGTCCGCCCGTTCCCCCGCGAGGGTGAGCGGCCAGGTCGGGCACCACGGGGTGGCCCACCGGGACACCTCAGGCTCCTTCCGTCGCGTCCGCAGTACCTCGTCCCATCCCTGTGCCTCACAGCTACGAAGAGGTCGCATAGGGAAGGAACGCATGTGGACACTCAGACCACCCGGCGGCCGCTGTCAGGACGGCAACGGCGCCGTGTCACCGCGAAATTGCTGTTCGTCCTGGCAGGAACCCTGGCGTTCCTGCTCTCCGTCACCCTCTGGTTCCTCGTCGAGGACCGAGAGACGGCCATGTACGTCGGCCTGTGGGTGCCGTCGCTGTTCTCCCTCGGCGCGCTGGTCGTCTCCCACGAGGGTGAACGATGAGCGCCGGCGTGCTCTTCGCCGTGGGGACGGTGGTCTTCTTCCTGGGTGGGCTCGGGGTGATGATCGTCGGACTCGAACTCTTCGGTGCGTGGTCGCTGCGCGAGAAGCAGGACGACGAGGACGTCTACCTCGATGAGGAGACGACCCGGCAGGCCGTGACCGACCCCTTCCGTCACCGGCACTGATACCGGGGCGACGGGACGCGCGGCCGACGTGAGACCGTCTGCGGCCATCGAGGGTCGCGGAGGTCGAAGCTGACGCGACCTGGGATTCGGCGGTTCTCCCATGCCACCCTGACGTACGCCCCGAGACGTCATGGAGGCCGTGTGAGCGAACCGCCGCTGCCCCCCGGAAAGCTGCCCGCGTGGCTGTTGGCCGAGGTGCTGGCGGACCTGCCCGCCGACGATGCGGCCGTGCGCCTCGGCCCGAGGCCGGGCGAGGACGCCGCGGCGATCGACGTGCCCGCCGGGACCCTCGTGGCCGCGACGGATCCGATCACGCTGACCTCGCACGACGCCGGCCGGCTGGCCGTGCTCATCAACGCCAACGACGTCGCGGTGACCGGTGTGGCACCACGGTGGTTCCTGGTCACCGTCCTGCTGCCGACGACCACGACCGCGACCGATGTGCGGGAGCTGTTCGCGGCGTTGACCGGGACGCTGGCCGAGGTCGGAGCGAGCCTGGTCGGAGGCCACACGGAGGTCACCCCCGCCGTCCGGGAGACCGTCCTGGTCGGACAGATGCTGGGCTTCTGCCCGCGGGGTCGAATCGTGACGACCGGGGGCGCTGCCCCGGGGGACGTGCTGGTGCAGATCGGGGCCGCGCCAGTGGAGGGGGCGGCCGTGCTGGCGGCCGAGGCGCATGACGGGCTCGGTGCGCTGTCGGACCGTGAGCGGTCGGCCGCCCTCACGGCCGTCGACGACCCCGGCATCTCGGTGGTCGACCCGGCACTGTTGGCGGCATCGCTCGGAGCGAGCGCCATGCACGACCCGACCGAGGGCGGCCTGGCCGCCGGGCTCCACGAGCTGGCGGCCGCCTCCGGGGTGGCGCTGCACGTCGCGGGTGACGAGGTTCTCTGGTTCCCCCCTGGGCTGTCGGTCTGTCGGGCGCTGGACTGTGACCCGTGGGCGACGCTGGCGTCGGGCTGTCTGCTGGCGACCTTCCCGCCACAGGTGGCGGCCGGGGCGATCCGGCGGCTGCGGGACGACGGTCACCCGGTCGCGGAACTCGGCCACGCCGAGGGGGGTGACGGCGTGCTCGTCGACGGCCGGGCGTTGCCCCGGCCCGAACGCGACGAGCTCGCCCGGCGTCTCGGTGGGTGAGGCGGCCCGACAGGAGAAGACCCCGGGACGATGCCCGCCTCCGCCGCCTGGACACCCGTCCATGTAGCGCCGGCTCCCGATGGCGATCGGGGGGAAGATCCCCGCGCGCAGACGGGAGGGCCGGCGACCGTGGTCGCCGACCCTCCCGCTCGGACCCCCGTCCGTCTAGGTCAGGGCGTAGGCGCTGCGGCGCAGCTTGAACACCACCAGGCCGAAGGCGATGACGATCGCACCCGTCACGATGGCGAAGGCGGCGAGTGCGTAGGCCATGATGCCGACGCCCAGGACGGTGGTCAGGGCGGTGGCGTCGATCCAGGACAGGCGGTCCTGGTTGGGGCCCATGGCCTGCTCGCCCGCCTCGTCGAGGACCGGCTCGC
>SLRZ01000042.1 GCA_007130695.1 Nitriliruptoraceae bacterium | reverse complement strand
TGATCTCCGTGCCACCGATCACGACCCGACCGGAGGTGGGGTGGTCCAGTCCCGCCATGCAGTGCAGCAGGGTGGACTTGCCGGACCCCGAGGGGCCCATGATCGCGGTGAAGCCCCCGGCCGGGAATTCCATCGAGACCCCGTCGAGGGCCCGGACCTCGGTGTCCCCACTGCCGTAGACCTTCACCAGGTCCTCGGTGGCCGCGGCGAGCGTGGAAGTCACCGGTTGCGTCTGTTCACCCATTGGCGTGCCCCACTCATCGAAAGGTGATGCGGTCTCCCGCCCGTGGCCCACACCGTCACCGGCGCCTGCCCCCGGGCGCGCCCGGCCGCCTCCCGCCCACCGGTGAACGGAACGCGTCACCGGACAGCCGGCGCCCACCGGTCGTGCCCCACGCCACACGCTAGCCACTTCCCCCCGCCCAACGGAACGGCTGGTCCGATCCGGACCGGCCGTCCGAACATGCCGGCCCCGCCAGGTGACCGCGGACCGCCGTCCCTCGACCGGGGTCTCACCTCGCACCAACGACCGGACCACCCCATGATCGGTGGTTGACCGGCCTCGACGAGGCCATGACGAGCCCATCCGAGGAAACGGTCGCTCGCACCCCGACCCTGGAGGACGACATGCCATCCCCGACCCGCAACCCCGGCGATCAGCCACACGACCAGGTCACCGGCGACGCGCCCGAGGGCCCGCGTCCCGGCCGTCACCCCGCCGCGGAGCGAACCTCCGGCGGCCGGACCGCGGCGATCGCGCTGGCCGTCGTGCTGGCGCTGGTGGCACTGGTCTTCGTCGTACGGGTCGTCGCCGCGACCTTTGCCGGCTGAGCGTCTCCCCCTCGGCGTCCCACCTCCGGCCATCCCGGTGTGCCCCGGGGTGGGACGGACACGCCGTCACCGACCGGTGGATGGGCGGTGCCCTGAACTGGCCACCTTCGGGGCCCGCATCCACCCCGATCGATCGGCCGTTGCCGGTACCGGAGCGGATGGCAAGGTCCCCGGTCGAGTGGACACGGGGACGGGAACGAAGCCTTCCCGCCCCTGATTTCGTCCCATGCTGACACCCGCCTCGAGCGACGCCCCGCGCCCCACGGGCGCCTGACGATGCGAGCGGAACATGCCGGACTTCGACCTCGCGGCAGTCGACCTCGGGATCATCGCCATCTACGCCGTGATGATCCTCGGCATCGGCTTCTGGGTCGGGCGGGGCAAGAAGGATGAGGAGGACTTCTTCCTCGCCGGGCGGGGCATGGCGTGGCCGATGGTCGGTTTTGCGCTGATCGCCGCCAACTTCTCGGGGACCCAGTATCTCGGGCTCGCGGGCGCCGGGTTCGACCAGGGGATCGCGGTCTGGAACTACGAGTGGATGGCCACGCTCGTCCTGCTCGTCTTCGCGCTGTTGATCCTGCCCTTCTACCTGCAGTCGAAGATCTCGACGGTCCCGGAGTTCCTGGAGAAGCGCTACGACCGCCGCTCGCGCTACACCTTCTCCGGCTTCAACGTCCTGACCGGGATGCTCATCGACTCGGCCGGGGCGATGTTCGCCGGTGCCCTGGTGCTGCAGCTGCTCTTCCCCGACGTGCCCCTGGGCGTGCACATCGCGGTCATCGCCTTCCTCGGTGGCGCCTACGTCATCCTCGGTGGGCTGCAGGCGGTCATGATCACCGACACCATCCAGGGGGTGCTGCTGTTCGGTGCCGCCGGCGCGATCTTCCTCACGATCTTCGCCGACTTCGGCTTCGACTGGAGCGCGATCCCGGAGAACGCCCCCGAGGACGGCTTCACGATCGCCCCGCCCCCGGGTGACGACTTCCTGCCGTGGCCCGGGATCTTCACCGGGGCGATCTGGCTGGGCTTCTACGTGTGGGTCACCAACCACATGGTCGTCCAGAAGGTGCTCTCGGCGAAGAACATCGACCACGGTCGCTGGGGCGCACTGTTCGCCGGCGTGATGCAGCTGCCGCTGCTGGTGCTGCTGATCTTCCCCGGGATCCTCTTCCGCGGCACCGGCATCGAGCTGCCGGACCCGGACATGGCCTGGCCGGCGATGGTCTTCGAGTACCTGCCGGTCGGTCTCCGTGGCCTCGTCGTCGCGGCGCTGATCGCCGCGCTGATGTCGACGCTGGACTCGGTGCTCAACGGTGCGTCGAGTCTCGTGGTCAACGACTTCATCAAGACCCGCGGCCGCGAGTTCAGCGAACGCCAGCTACTGGCGATTGGCCGTGGCCTGGTCGCCACCTTCATGGTGATCGCCGCCCTGTGGGCCCCGGTGATCACGACCTTCGACACACTGGTCGAGTACTTCCAGTCGTTCCTCGGCTACGTGACGATGCCGCTGGTCGTGGTCCTGCTGGGCGGCATCTTCTGGAAGCGGGCCACCGCGCCGGCGGCCTTCTGGACCTTCGCCGGGGTCGGCCCGATCGGACTTGCGGCGTTCTTCTCCACCGAGATCTTCGAGTTGTTCGAGATCCAGTTCCTCTACGGCACCGGGATCATGGTGCTGCTGAGCCTGGCCGCGTTCGTCGCGATCTCGCTGGCCACCCCTGCACCGCCCGAGGAGCAGGTCAGTGGCATCACCTGGTCACCGGCGGTGTGGCGCCGCGAGTCCGAGGAGCTCGAGGGCAAGCCGTGGTACGCCAACTACCGGGTCCTGTCGCTGATCATCTTCGTGATCACCGTCGTCTCGGTCGTCCCGTTCATCTAGGAGACGAAGCCCGCCATGACCACGCTCACCGACCGCATCCTCGTCGGCGTCGACGCCGGTGGCGACTCCCGCCACCTGGTGCGTATCGCCGCCGACCTCGCCACGGCACTGGGCGCGGAGCTGCACCTCGTCCACGTGCGACTGACCCGCTCCACCGTCCAGGGCCGCCCGATGACCCCCGCCCAGCGCGACAGTGGCGAACAGGAGGCGCGGGCACTGCTCACGGGCCTCACCGAGGAGGCCGAGGCCAAGGGGGCCACCGTCGCCGAGACCCACGTGCGCTTCGCCGAGCACATCGAACGGGAACTGGTGCTGGCCCAGGAACAGCTCGCCGCCGGCCTGCTGGTCATCGGCAGCAGCCGCCAGAGCGGTGTCGCCCGCCGGCTGCTGCGCACGCCCGTCTCGGGCGCCGTCCGTCGCTCTCCCGGCTCGGTGCTCGTGGTCCGGGAGCCGGCCGGGGAGGGCGGCGACCGCCTGTGACCGCCCGGCCCGGCCCCCGCGAGGCGATGGCACGGCTGGACGAGGAGGCCCGCGCCCGCCTGCGCCGGGCCGAACACCCCCGACGCGTCGAGGCGCAACTGGCCACCCTGGCCGACGAGCCGTTCTCCCGGGACGACTGGATCTACGAGCGCAAGCTGGACGGGATGCGTCTGCTCGTCCACCGCCACGGGGCCGACGTGACCCTGCGCTCACGACGCCACGAGGACCGCACCCGGGCGTTTCCGGAACTCGTCGAGCCGGTGGCCGAGCACGTACCCCGCGACGCCGTCCTCGACGGCGAGGTGGTCGCCTTCGAAGGCTCGGTGACGTCCTTCGCGCGCCTTCAGGGGCGCATCGGGCTGGACAACCCCACCCGCGCCAGGGCCACGGGCATCGCGGTGCACCTGTACCTGTTCGACCTGCTCCACCTCGACGGCCACGACCTGCGGGGACTGGCACTGCGAGACCGCAAGCGGCTGCTGCGCGCGACGGTCCGGTTCGAGGACCCGCTGCGCTACACCCCGCACCGCAACCGCGACGGCGAGGCGGAGCTCCAGCGGGCCTGCGACCGCGGTTGGGAGGGGCTGATCGCGAAGAAGGCCGGCGCCCCCTACACGGGCGGCCGTTCGCGGCGGTGGCTGAAGCTCAAGTGTTCCCGCGGCCAGGAGCTGGTCATCGGCGGCTGGACCACGCCGCGTGGGACCCGGGAAGGGTTCGGGTCCCTGCTGCTCGGCCACCACACCTCCGACGGGCTGCGCTACGCGGGACGGGTCGGCAGCGGGTTCACCGCGGCCGCCCTCACCCGCATCACCGCCCAGCTGCGTCGGCTCGAACGGCCCGAACCCGCCTTCCTCGACCCACCGCGCCTGCGGGACGCCCACTGGGCCGAGCCCGACCTGGTCGCCGAGATCGCCTTCACCGAATGGACCCGCGACGGCCGCCTGCGCCATCCGCGCTTCAAGGGACTGCGCACGGACAAGGATCCGGCCGCGGTCGTGCGCGAGCGGCCGTGAGCCGCTGCTGCGCGCGAGGCCCCGACCCGTGCCAGGATGCCGGGCGGGTCCCCGTGCACGGTCGACGCCGGACGGGACCGGGAGGCGGGACGTGAGCGGGCAGCGGGTACGGGTCGACGACCGGGAGTTCACGGTCTCCAACCTGGACAAGGTGCTCTTCCCCGGCGACGGGGTCACCAAGGCCGAACTGATCGAGCACTACGTCCGCCACGGCGAGGCGATGCTCGACAGCATCGGGGGCCGCGCACTGAGCCTCAAGCGTTACCCCGACGGAATCGACGGCCAGTCGTTCTTCCAGAAACGGCCCTCCGGCCACTTCCCCGACTGGATCACCCGCGCGCGTGTGGCCCGCGACGGCGAGGAGGGTGACGAGTACGTGGTCGCGGACCAGCGGGCCACCCTGGCCTACCTGGCGAACCAGGGCACCATCGAACTGCACACGATGTTGGTCCCGGCCCACGCCCCCGACCGGCCCGACGAGATCATCTTCGACCTCGACCCCAGCAGGGGCGCACCGACCTCGGTGGTGCGCCGCGCCACCCGGCGCTGCCGGGACCTGCTCGTCGAACTCGAGCTCCCCTGCCGGCTGAAGAGCTCCGGTTCGTCCGGCTTCCATGTCCACGTCATACTCGACGGCACGGTCGGGGCGGAGGACGCGCGCACCTTCGCCCGCGACGCGGCGACCCTGCTCGCGCGACGACATCCCACGGAGCTCACGGTCCAGGTGCGAAAGGCCCGGCGGGAGGGGCGGGTCTTCGTCGACTGGCTGCGCAACAGCCCGTCCCAGACCGCGATCGCCCCCTACAGCGTGCGTGCACTTCCCGGTGCGCCGGTGGCCACGCCCATGGATTTCGACGAACTGCCGGGCACCGAGCCGCGCCGTTGGACCCTGCGGACCCTGCCGAGGCGGCTCGCGCAACGCGAGGACCCGTGGGCGACCCCGCCGCAGACCACGGACCTCGTGCAGGCCCGGACCGCACTGGACGAGGCCCTCGCGGAGGTCGAGCGCGCCCCCGACCGGACGAGACCATCCGACGGGTGACGGACCCACGGCGCGTCCGTAGGCTTTTCCCAGACGCGACGGGTTCCGCACCACCGCGGGCCAGGCGAGGAGAAGACCATGGCGAGGCCCACGTGGAAGGGCTCCATCAGCTTCGGGCTGGTCAACGTCCCGGTGCAGCTGTACACGGCGGTCCGCAGCCAGGACATCCGATTCCGCCAGCTGCACGGCAAGACCCGGGCACGGGTCAAGCAGCAGCGCATCGACGTCGAGACCGGCGAGGAGGTCGACTACGACGACCTCGTCAAGGGCTACGAGACCGAGGACGGCCGTTACGTCATCGTCGATCCCGACGAGCTGCGCCAGCTCGATCCGGAGGCCTCCGAGCTGATCGACATCCAGGACTTCGTCGAGCTCGCCGACATCGACCCGCTCTACTACGAGCGCCCCTACTACCTCGCGCCGAACGGCAAGGCGGCGGCCAAGCCCTACCGGCTGCTGGTCGACGCCATGACCCGGGAGGGCAAGGTCGCGATCGCCTCCTTCGTGATGCGCAACAAGGAGTACCTCGCGGCCATCCGCGCGCACGACGGGCTGCTGATCCTGTCCACGATGCATCACGCCGACGAGGTGGTCGACCCGGCGGATCTCGACGTCGAGGGGCTCATCGGTGACGTCGAGGTCCGTGAGCGCGAGGTCGAGATGGCCCAGCGGCTGATCGACTCCCTGGTCACCGACTTCGACCCGGACGCCTACGAGGACACCTACCGCCAGCGGCTCCTGGAGTTCCTGGAGGCCAAGGCGGAGGGCCAGGACATCGAGCTGCCCGAGGTCGAGCGCGACCGCGGCGGGGTCATCGACCTCACCGCCGCGCTCGAACAGAGCCTCGAACGCTCCGGACGGGGCGAGCGGGGCGGACGGCGTCGGGGCGGACGGGACGAGGAGTCCGGGACCGGTGCGGGTGCGGGAACCCGGGGCGGGCGCCGCGACCGTGGGGCGCGCGCCGAGGGGCAGAGCTCCCCCGCCGCGGGCTCCTACGCCGACCTCACCCGCGACGAGCTCTACGAGCTCGCTCAGGAGCGCGACATCCCCGGGCGCTCCTCGATGTCCAAGCGCGACCTCGTCGCGGCCCTGGAGGCCGGAGACACGGAAGCCGGTGCCGCCTGAGCCGGGACACCGGCACGGCGGCCCGGCGCAAGGTTCGCACGGCCGGGGTCGCCGACCTTCTCACGCCGCTCCGGGCGGAGTAGGGTCGCTCGATGCTCTGTCCGGTCCCCGCTGTCGGGACCGCGCCCCCACGCACACACCGAACGGACGCTCGTATGGGACCGGAGGCGCAGCCCACGGCCTCCGCCCGCGCCCGCCACCAGGCCCTGCCCGACCGGCTGCTCCGGGAGGCCATCGCGCAGGGGTGGATGACGGTCCTGCAGGGCAGCGTGGTGCAGGTGCTGCACGCGGCGGCGAAGCTGCAGGCCAGGGGCCGCATCGCGCCACTCGACCGGGCCGACGAGGAGGCCGAGTTCGACCTCGACGACGAACTACCCACGGCCACCCTGGCCTCGGAGATCCCGTCGGCGGCCCCGCGGGTGCCCGCCCGGTTCGGGAAGACGGTGCTCGGCCGCCCCGTGCACTCCTACGCCGACGTGGCGGATCTGTGTGTGGCACTCGGCCTGCTCTCCGAGCACGACGACGGCATCTGGCGGGTGCACGTGCCCCTCCCCCCGCCGGTCGACGTCCTGCCACTGGAGGGTGAGGAGCGGAACTTCCACGACCAACGACAGTGGCAGGCGCAGCTCGCGCCCACCATCCGGGCGATGATCCAGACCTTCCTGCAGGCGGCCCGGGGGCTGCATCCCCAGCTGCCCTTCGACCGGGGAGCGGACCGGCGGCTGACGTGCACGGCCTCGGTGTACTGGTGGTGTCAGCGCACGGACGCCCACCCGGAGGCGGTCCGGGGAGCCGCTCTGGCACTCGTCGATGGCCACGAATTCTCGGCGAGCCCGACTCCGGAGCTGCTGTACTGGGAGGAACCGTTCTCCCTGTCGGTGGACACGGTCCCGTTCGAGCGCACCTGGGGCCCGATCGAAGCGCGCTCGCACACCGGACCCGGCGGCACACCGGACTAGCCCCTGCACCGGCGACCACCGGCCGGTGCTCGGATCGGGATGGTTGGGGGCCCCTCGTCCACGCCCGTCGGCCCCGGGGCGGCGGGCCGCCTGCCTAGCGTGACCACACGCGCTGCCAGGAGCATCTGCCGTGACCGCTGCCAAACGTGTCGTCGCCCTCATCGAGGCCCAGTGGCTCGAGCGCGCCTGCGGACGGCTGCACGAGCTCGGGCTGGACGATGGGGACCTCCGCGTCGGCCCGATCACGGGCCCGGCCCGCGAGGTCGCCGAACTCCGGGCTCCCGGACTCCCGGTGCGGCGCGCGCACCTCGTGCTCGCGCGCACCGTGGGCGCGGTTCCGGGCGCGTTCGCGGGGCTGGCGATCACGCTCGGTGTTGGCCTGACCGTCACGCCGGCGATCCTGGTGATCACGGCGGCTGCCGCCCTCGGCATGGTCGCGGTGACCGGACGGGTCGAACGTCCGGCCGGCGCAACCGAGGCCCACGTGATCGAACTCCCGAGGACCGGCGAGTACGTCCGTCTCGAGGCCCGCTGCGCGGACGGCCGGGTCGTGGACGTACAGGAGGCGCTGCGCTCCACGGGCGCCACCGTCCTCGACGACGTCGGGGAGGTCCGCCAGCGGCCCACACGCCCCGGGCCCGCATCCACTCCCGGTGCCGCGGACCGGCCCGCGGCCCCACCGGACGGCGGTGCGGCGCACGACACCCCACCCGGAGGCCTCACCCCGGTTCCGCGCTGAGGCGCGAACCGGCGGGGGTGGCGCTCAGTCCGACGTGCCGGTGGAGGGAAGCCGCTGCTCGCGCAGCTGTGAACGACGGACCTTGCCGTCGTCCGCCCGCAGGGGGCCCTCGTCGCTGAACTCCACCGAGCGGGGGACCTTGTAGCGGGCGAGGTGCCGACCGAGGTGGTCGAGTAGTTCACCCTCCCCGAGGGGTTGCGTCGCGTCGACGATCGCGTGCACGCGCTGGCCGAGGTCGTCGTCGGGCAGGCCGATCACCGCCGACGAGCGGACGGCGGGATGCTGGTCGATCGCCGCCTCGACCTCCGCGGGATAGACGTTGGCGCCGCCGGAGATGATCAGGTCGGTGCGACGGTCGGCGAGATAGAGGAACCCGTCCTCGTCGACCCAGCCGAGGTCACCGATGGTGTCGAAGCCGTCGACCTCCTTGCGTTCGCCGCCGACGTAGCGGTACGTCGAACCGGCGCCGCCACGGCTGCGCATGAAGACCTCCCCGACCTCGCCGGCCGGCAACTCCTCGTGGGTCTCCGGGTCGAGGATCCGCAGCTCACAGCCCACCGGTCGCCCGACCGAACCCGGGTGTTCGAGCCATTCGTCCCCGCGGATGACGGTCAGCCCGTTGGCCTCCGTGCCCGCGTACAGCTCCAGGATGCGTTCGGGGCCGAGCCAGTCGATCCAGGCCTGCTTGAGCCACGGCGGGCAGGGGGCCGCGAGGTGCAGCAGGGTGTGCAGGCTCGACAGGTCGTAGGCCCCACGGACCGACTCGTCCAGCCGGTGGATGCGCTGCATCATCGTGGGGACCATCATGACGAAGCCGACCCGGTGGCGCTCGATCAGCCGCAGGGCCTCCTCGGCGTCGAACCGACGCATGATGACCACATGGTGACCCGTGAACAGGCCCCGGAACGAGAAGATGAACGGGCCGTTGTGGTACAGCGGGCCGGGCACCAGCTGCACGTCGTCGCCCTGCATCAGCATCATCCCGGCCTCGTCCGGATCGAACTCGCCCGGCTCGCGGGACACGATCAGCTTCGGACGGCCGGTGGACCCGCCCGAGGTGGGTGCCTTCCACTCTGGGGCCGTGACGTCGGGCAGCTCCCCTTCGTCGAGTGCCGGGTCCGGCTCGAAGTCGGCGGGCAGGCAGGTGCGCCCCTCGACCTCGGCACCGACCACCAGGGCCGGGTCGGCCAGCTCGAGGACCGCGTCCCGCTCCGACT
>SLRZ01000282.1 GCA_007130695.1 Nitriliruptoraceae bacterium | reverse complement strand
GACGAAGTCGAGGTCCAGGAGTTCCTCGAGTGAGTACCCGACGGTGCGGCAGTACGCCGGGTTCGCCCAGATGAACGTTCCGTCGGCCTCGGCGACGGCGACCCCGGTGGCGATCTCGTCGAAGATCCGCTGTGTCGGCAGCCATGTGTCGGGTCCCTGGCCCGGTGCCCGGGACCCGGTCTGAGAGGACGAGAGCTCGGCGGACGTCAACGGCTTCCCCAGCAGCTCGGTCGCAGAAGGGCACGAAACGCGGCGGAACGCCCCCCAAGCGGTCCACCGGCCCGAGATACTAGGGAGTCCGAACGGACGCCGGGCGGACCCGCACCGTCCGTCCGGTCCCGACCCCGTCGTCGGGGGGGCGAGCGCCTAGGTTGCCGGGGGCCCCGCGAGGGGTCGGACGACGTCGGGAGAGGCACGCATGGCCGCAGCACGGTCGCTGGAACGGTTCGAGGACGACGTCGGTCGCGTGCTGGCGATCGTCGCCCATCCCGACGACCTCGAGTACGGCGCCGCCGCGGCGGTCGCACGCTGGACCCGTGCGGGCCACGACGTTCGCTACCTGCTGGCGACGCGCGGTGAGGCGGGGATCGACGGTCTCACTCCCGAGGCGTGCGCACCCCTGCGGGTCGAGGAGCAACGGCGCAGTGCCGCCGTCGTCGGGGTCGAGGTCGTGGAGTTCCTCGACCACGCCGACGGGGTGCTCGAGTACGGCCTCGGGCTGCGGCGGGACCTCGCGGGGGCGATCCGGCGCCACCGGCCGGACACGGTGGTGACGATCAACCACCGTGAGGGCTGGGGGCCGCCGGGCACGTTGAACTCCGCCGACCACCGTGCCCTGGGCTGGGCGGTCCTCGATGCGGCGGCCGATGCCGGCAACCGCTGGATCTTCCCGGCAGAAGGCGGGCAGGCCCACAGGGTCCAACGGGTGCTGGTGGCGAGCTCGCCCCTGGCCCGGCACGCGATCGACGTCAGCGACACGATCGACCTCGCGATCGCCTCGCTCGCGGAGCACCGCGCCTACCTCGAGGGGCTCGGCGACCATCCCATGGCCGACCCGGAATTCCTGCGGTGGGTCCTCGGGGACGTCGGGGAACGCATCGGCGTCGAGGCGGCGGTGGGCATCGAACTCTTCGAGATGTGACCCCGGGCCATACCCGCTATGCGGTGACCAGGCCCTGTGCCTCGGCGAGCAGGTCGAGCGATCGGAACCCCGCGTCGCGGTCAGGGGCGGCCAGCGCGACGATCAGCTCGTCGGCCTGTGCGTGGTCGGTGAACCAGTCGAGGTAGCCGCGCACCTCGGTCGGGGTACCCACGGCCGAGTAACGGACCATGTCGAGCACGGGGCGGCCGTTGGGGGAGGCCAGCACCATGTCGAGTTCCTCGTCGGACAGGCGTCGGTTGCCCGGCATCATCATCTTCAGGCGCTTGCGCTTGGCCTCGTGGAACTGCGCGTGCGCCTCCTCGGTGGTGTCGGAGGCGATGACGTTGACACCGGCGATGACGTAGGGCTCGGCGAGCTGCGTCGAGGGACGGAACTCGCGCCGGTAGGTGGCCACCGCCTGCTCGAGGGCGTCGGGCGCGAAGTGGGAGGCGAAGGAGTAGGGCAGCCCCAACGCCGCAGCCAGACGGGCCCCGAACAGCGACGAGCCGAGGATGTAGAGCGGGACGTTGGTGCCCTTGCCCGGCACGGCGTCGACCCCCGCCACGCGGGTCTCGCCGGTGAGGTAGCCCTGCAGTTCGAGGACGTCGTCGGGGAAGCGCTCCGCGGACCGGGGGTCGCGGCGCAACGCGAACATCGTCGGCTGGTCGCTGCCCGGTGCCCGGCCGAGACCCAGGTCGATGCGTCCCGGATGCAGCGACTCGAGCGTGCCGAACTGCTCGGCGATGACCAGCGGGGCGTGGTTGGGCAGCATCACCCCGCCGGCCCCGAGTCGGATCGTGCTGGTGTGTGCCGCGACGTGGGCGATGAGCACACTGGTGGCCGAGGAGGCGATGGAGCCCATGTTGTGGTGCTCGGCGTACCAGACACGTGAGAGTCCGAGCTCCTCCGCGCGCCGGGCCAGCCGGACGCTGGCCGACAGGCTGTCGCGTGCGGTCTCGCCCTTGCGGATCAGGGCCAGGTCGAGCAGGGACAGGGGTACGGGCACGGGCGGGCCTTCGGTCGTGACGGGGGCGGGGCGGCTGCATCCGGGGCCAACGACGGTGGGCGCTCCGACATTCCGTCGTTGTGGTGGTTGCGACCCGTGGCCACGGATCGGGAGGCGCCCCGCCGCGCCGGTCAGGTGCGCTCGGGCGTTCGGGTGGCGATCGCGACGCCGTCATCGAGGGGCAACACCGTGGCACTGAACCCGGGGTCCTCGAGCAGGTCGTGGAGGAACCGGCCGAGGGGCTCCTCGTGGTCGCCGACGGGCAGGACCCCGCGGGCCACCAGCAGGCCCCCGGGCCGCAACAGCGTGCGGGCCCGGGTCAGGTGCTCCGGATAAGCGGCGTGGTCGTTCTGCAACAGCACCAGGTCGTAGCTGGCGTCCGCCAGGCGGTCGAGCAGGGTCGCGCCCTCGCCCTGGATCGACCGCACCCGCGCTTCGGTGTCGGCACCCTCCAGCGCCGAAGCGGCCAGCCGGTGGGCGTGCGGGTCGAGTTCCAGGCTCGTCAGTACGCCACCGGCGGACATGCCGGCCAACAGCCACAGGCCCGACACGCCGCCCGCCGCCCCGACCTCGACCACCGTGCGGGTGTCGTGGTCCACCGCAAGCCAGCGCAGCAGCGCACCCACCTCGGGGCTCGGCGGTCGCAGGTCCTGTGCGGCGGCCCTGGCGGCCTGCACCGCGGCGTCCTCACCCGCGACCGCCTGGCGCAGGACCGTGAGCGCGGCACCGGGCTCCGCCGCCGTGGTGTCGGCGCGGTCTGCACCAGAAGCCGGCCCCCTGTCGGGGCCGGACGGCCTGGCGCCGAAGAGTTCATCGACGCCCGGCAGGCTCACGCGGCGGTTCACGATGCTTCGCCTCCCTCGCCGCCGTTCGGCGGGCTTCCCTGGCGCCAACGCTAGTCCACCCGGCCCCGGGCGCGGCGGATCCCGGGGCCGGCCGCACCGGTCCGGTCGGCTACCGTGGTGCACATGATCCTCGAACATGCGCTGCTGCCAGTCCTCCCCGGTCGTGAGGAGGAATTCGAGGACGTCTTCGCCGAGGCCAAGGAGATCATCGCCTCGGCCGAAGGCTTCCGCAGCCTGCGGTTGTCACGGTGCTTCGAGCGCGAACACACCTACCTGCTGCTCGTCGAGTGGGAGACGCTCGAGGACCACACCGAGGGGTTCCGGGGCTCGGCGGCGTTCCAACAGTGGCGAGAGCTGCTGCACGGATTCTACGAACCCGCGCCGGTCGTCGAGCACTTCGCCGAGGTACACCGCGCGTAACCGGCGGGCCACCCCCGTCTCACCGCTACTGACGACGGAAGTGATCTGTTGGCCGCACCCCGAGCACGCGACCTGGATCGGTTCCAGGGTGCGATCGCGGCGGGAGCGTTCGCCTCCGGCGACCAGGTGGTCGTCGGGATGTGGGGCCGCTCGCCCCTGGGGTCCTTCGTGGACGTCATGTGGGTCCGGCCCGACGGCGAGCGGGTCCTGCTCGCCCCCAGCCGCGAGGTGCGGGACTACGTGGGAGGTGTCTACGCCTTCGACCGCGAGGAGGTCGTGGCCGTGCGGGGCGGTTGGGACGGGCACCGCGTCGAGGTGACGGCGGGCCCGGTCCACGTGCGCCTCGATCCGTCGCGGCGCGACTGGCGCTCATGGGTGTTCGCCCTGCGGCCCCGGCCACTGCGCCGCTCGCCGGCCTGGCTCAACGTCGAGGACCGGCTGGTCGGACCCCTCGGTTGGCTGCTCCTCGGTGGCGCCGCCGGGGTCCGCGTCAGCGGTCTGACGCCGGGCGGACGGCGCGAGTGGTACAGCACCGACGACTACCGACGGGTGGCGGGCGGCACGCTGGAGGTCGACGGCCGCGATGCCGGCGTCCTGACCGATCTGCGTCCGGATCTCGGTGTCGGCCTGTCCGCCTTCCCGACCCGGCCCGCGTTCGTCCAGCTCGTGACCCTCATCGAGCGCCCGGGGCCCTCGGTACCGCGCCCCGGCCGGCGGTAGGACCCGGAACACCGACCGGCCTCCGGCGTCCCTTCCGGGGGGACGTCACCGATCTCCCGAGATCGGCCCGGAACCGGCGCTGGCGCTCGGGATATAACGGTGTTATCGTGACAGAACACTGTTATCTACGGCCGGGTCGGCAGACCCCGTCAGGGTGGGCGAGCCGGGTGAGCGGGACGACCACGATCAGCCCCTACCAGCGGGGCCGCGCCGAGGGTGATCAGGCCCTGCGTTCGGGACTACTGGACGTCGCGGGTGATCTGCTCGCTTCGGGCGGCTCGGCGGCGTTGACGATGAGGGGGCTCGCCGAGGAGTCGGGCTGCTCGACCGCCGTGCTCTACCGCCTGTTCGACGGCAAGCACCGCATCGTGCAGGCCCTGTACCGCGAGGGGTTCGAGCGCCTCTGCCGGAGGTTGGAGACGGTGGAGCCCGACCGGGACGCGCTGGAGCACCTCGCCGCGCTCGCTTCCGCCTACCGCCGCTACGCCCTCGACGAACCCACCTACTACGCCGTGATGTTCACCCGCGCCGTCCCCGAGTTCGAGCCCTCGGAAGAGGACCTCGAGTACGCGCGGCGGAGCCTGCAGATCCTCCTCGACGCCGTGTCCGATGCCCAGCGCACGGGCCGCCTCGGCGGGCCGGACGCGCAGCACGTCGCCCACGTGCTGTGGGCGGCGGCACACGGCGCGGTGAGCCTCGAGCTCGCCGGCCACCTGCACGACGACGCCGACGCGGTGTTCACCGACCTGATCGTCGCCGCCGCCTCCCGATTTGTCCCCCCGACCCACTGACCCCTCCACCGGAGCACGTTCGCCCACAGCCTGGATCGAGACCGTCATGGATGCTCGACTGAACGACAGCTACCTGAGAGCCGTGCTCGCCGAGCGACGAGCCGGCGACGCCGTGCAGCACTGGGACCGGCGGCCCCGGCACCGTTCGCGGCCGCTGAGGCGGTTCGCGGCCCAGCAGCTGGTGCACCTCGCCGGTCGGCTGGACCGCACGGCCGTGCGGGACCGCACGCCCGCCCGACCCACGCTCGCCGGCTGATCGCCGGACACACGCTCGAGCTGATCGCCCGCGCCGACCCGGGGGTGGCGCGGCGTGGGCGGGCTCAGGCTCCGTCGAGGAGGTGACGGTGGCGGTCGGCGACGTCGTGGAGGTGGACGGCGAAGGTCGCCAGCCAGTGCTCGCCCACGTAGTCACCGCCGACCACGTGCGGCAGCGACGCCCCGGCGTGCGCCCGTGCCGCGGTGATGGCCAGGTCACGGGTCGGGTCGTCGATGTCGAGTTGCTGCCCGACGCCGAGCCAGCACCAGGCACGACTGAGGTTGAGGCCGTCGAGGTGCACGGTCTGCGGGTCCGTCCGGTCGCTGACGACCACCGGCTCGGTCAGCGGGCCGGGCTCCGGCAGCAGCCGTCGGAAACGTTCGGCGAACGCGCCGCCCGGCAGCAGCCGTCGCAACAGGTCGGCCTCGACCAGGACCGGTGAGAGGAAGTCCGAGGCCGAAGGCTCGAGCCAGGCGGGATACCCGACGTCGTCCGAGTACCAGCGCTGCGCAGCCCTGGCCACCGCGTCCAGGACCTCACCGTCACCGGTGGCCAGCGCGGCATCGTGGAGCAGGATCGCGGCGAAGGCACTGTTGGCATGGGTGCCGCTGCGCTGGGGATAGCTGGCCGAGGCGAGCCACTGCAGGCAGCGTCCCCGGACCGTGTCGGCAAGCGGGGCCAGGATCGTCGCCCAGCGGGACGCGTCCGCGGGACCCGGGCCGACCGTGCCCGTCGACGGGGCGGCTTCCTCGGCTCGTGGTGCATCGTCGGCCGCCCAGGACCGCAGCTCGGCCGACAGGGTGAGCAGCCACGCCCAACCGTAGGGGCGCTCCCAGGCCCGACGGGCCGGGTCCCGGAGGTAGACGTCCTCGGTCGCGACGGCGTCCCGGGTGAGATGGCGGTCGAACAGGGCCCGGACGGTGTCCGCCTCCGGCAGCTCCGGGTGCCGCCGCACGAGTCGGATGAGCATCCAGTGCTGATGGACGGCGGAGTGCCAGTCGTAGCTGCCGTAGAACACCGGATGCAGCGCTCCGGGCGTGTCGAGGTCGTCCGGCCCGGTCAGCAGGTGCGCGGGATGGTTGGGGTACTCGCGGGTGACGTTGTCGAGGCCGACGCGCACGTAGCCCGAGACCGTGGCGGGGTCCAACGGCGGGAGGGCGCCGGTCACGGGTCGTGCCGGGCCGGGCGGTGCCGCCGGGTCCTTGAGCAGCGGGCCCTGCCGTCGTCGTCCGGAAGTCTGTCCACGGCCGTGACGGTAGTCGCCGTGCCCCCGCCGCGGGGTCGTGAGGTCGGTCCGGTTCTCGCGATGCGGCCGGGTGTCGTGCGGTCCGGGAACCGGGTGGTCGCCACCGACGTCCCAACCGGAGAAGATGGCAACGCCGGGTCGGCGGCCGAGCGGGAGGGACGGATCGTGCGGGCGAGGAGAGTGGGAGTGGGAGGCCGCGGACGGGTCGGCTACACGGCAGGGCTGGTCGCGCTGACGGCCGTGACGCTCGCTGCGGTCCTGGTCCTCGATGCCGGCGGGCCGAAGGTCATCAGGCTGGCGGGATCGGGGTCGTCGGCGGGGACGATGGAGGATTCCGGCCCGGCGGACGGCGCCGCCACGGACGTCGGCCGCTCGTGGGCGTCCGAACACCGTTTCGAACTGACCGACGGGGCCCGCTTCGGTGCGGGGGAGGCGGCCGCATGGCGGCTCGAGCCGCCCGGGGACCTGCGCGCGGCGACGGCTGACCTCGCATCACGCCTCGACCTCGATGCCGGGGTCACCGCCCTGCCCCAGACCGAGGGCTACCAGGTCGGCGCGGAGGACTTCTCGGGCCCGGTGCTGTGGGTGGGGCCCATGGGCGCCTGGAACTACCACGACCCGACCGCAGCGCCCGAGCCGGCGGCACAGCCCACGGGCGTGCCGACGGCCGGGGCGGCCCGACGGGCGGCCGAGTCGTTCTTCGCGGGACTCGGCCTGCCCGGCACGCCCCGCATCGAGGAGGCGCACGCCGACCAGTGGGGAGCCTGGGTCACCGGCTCGATCCCCGTCGGTGGCCACGCCAGCGACCTGCAGGTATCGCTCGCCCTGGGCCCCAACGAGGCCGTCACCGCGGCACACGGCACCCTGGCCAGCCCGGTCGAGGCCGACCGGTACCCGACCGTCACGGCCGACGAGGCCGTCGAACGGCTCGCGGGGGAGCGGCGGTGGGCAGCGCCCGGACCCATGGCCGATCCGGACACCCCCGTCTCCAGTGACGACCCCGCGCTGCCACCCGCCCCGGACCCCGGGCCGGAACCCGAGGTCCGCACGGTGACGCTGGTGGCGGCCGAGCCGGTGGTCCTGCTGACGATCGACACGGAGGAGACGGCCTGGATGCTGCCCGGCGTCCGGTTCATCGACGAGGACGGGGGGAGTTGGCAGGTCCGCACGATCGCGGACGAGTACCTCGACGACGGTGGCGCCGCGCCCGGCGTCGAACCCGAACCGCTCCCCGTCGAGCCCGGAACCGGGCCGGTACCCGGGCCCGCCCCGGCACCCGGCACCCCGCCCGAGGATCGACCGCCCGGCGGGGACCCGGGCGACGTGGCGCCGGGGGGCCCGACCCCCGGGGCGGAACAGGCCGCGCAGGACGTGCTCGGCCGCTCCGAGGAGGAGGCGGTGCGGCACCTGGAGCGGGAGGGCCTGACCGTCCGGGTCGTCATGCGGGACGGCGAGGGATACCCGGTCACCGACGACCTGCGTACGGATCGCGTCAACCTCGTCGTCGAGGATGGTCTGGTCGTCGACGCCGAGGTGGGATGACGGGCGGGGGGACGGGTGTGCGCCGTCGCGGTGGCCGTCAGCCCGACAGGGCCCGGTCGAGGTCGGCGGCGAGGTCCTCGGGGTCCTCGAGCCCGACCGAGAGTCGGATCACCCCGTCGGTGACCCCCATGCTCGCCCGCACCTCGGCGGTGAGGCGGGAGTGGGTGGTCGTCGCCGGGTGGGTGATCAGCGACTTCGCGTCGCCGAGGTTGTTCGAGATGTCCACGAGCGTCAGGCCGTTGATCACCTCGAAGGCGCGCGTGGTCCCCCCGGGCACGGCGAACGTCACGATCGAGCCGCCCCCCGACATCTGGGCCCGCGCCAGCTCGTGCTGCGGGTGGGAGGACAGCATCGGGTAGCGGACCCAGTCGGTGCCGGGATGTGCGTCGAGGAGGCGGGCGAGCTCTTCGGCGATCTCGGTCTGGCGCTCCACCCGCAGCCGCAGCGTCTCCAGGCTCTTGAGGACCACCCAGGCGTTGAACGGGCTCATCGTCGGCCCGGTGTGGCGCATGAGGGGCCGCAGTTGCTCGTCCATGAACTCCTGCGAGGCGAGGACCGCCCCGCCCAGCGTCCGCCCCTGCCCGTCCATGTGCTTGGTGGTGGAGTAGACGACCACGTCGGCGCCCAGTTCGAGTGGCCGTTGCAGGACCGGTGTCGCGAAGACGTTGTCGATCACGACGGTGGCGCCCGCGGCGTGCGCCAGCTCCGAGACCGCGCGGATGTCGACCAGTTGCTGCAGCGGGTTCGAGGGGGTCTCGAGGAACACCGCACGCGCGGGGATCGCCAACGCCCGTTCCCACTGGCCGAGGTCGTCGCCGTCCACGAAGTCGGTCGTGATGCCCC
The DNA here is from genome assembly GCA_007130695.1 of Nitriliruptoraceae bacterium. Classification (GTDB taxonomy): domain Bacteria; phylum Actinomycetota; class Nitriliruptoria; order Nitriliruptorales; family Nitriliruptoraceae; genus SKLC01. Next base: position 478 of record SLRZ01000282.1, on the reverse strand, counting down.
AGCGGGGCAGGATCGAGTCGAGGATCTGGAAGCAGGAGCCGAACAGCGCCCGGGAGGCCACGATGCGGTCGCCGGTCCGACAGAGTGCGGCGAGCGCGTTGAAGACCGCCGACATGCCGCTGGCGGTGGCCCAGGCCGCCTCGGCGCCCTCGAGCAGGCGCAACCGCTCCTCGAGCATCGCGACGGTGGGGTTGCCCAGCCGGCTGTAGACGAAGTGGTCGATGTCCCCGGCGAAGGCGTCGGCGGCCTGCTCCGCCGAGTCGTAGACGAAACCCGAGGTGAGGAACATCGCCTCGGAGGTCTCGTCGAATCCGCTGCGCCGGGTCCCGCCCCGGACGCCCACGGTGTCGGGACGCCAGCCGGCCCCGGCATGCTCCTGGTCGCTCACGTCAACCTCCGCACGTACGTGCCGGCCGCCGTCACCCGCGTGGCGGTGGGAGCTGGTCGAGGAATTCGAGGAGCAGTTCGTTGACCTGCT
>SLRZ01000065.1 GCA_007130695.1 Nitriliruptoraceae bacterium | reverse complement strand
GTCGACGGTCCGGTCGGTGGACACGGACCCCCACCAGCAGCGCGGCGACCCCGCCCCAGATGAAGACCTGCCACCCCACCTCGCGCAGGTCGGAACTCGGCAGCAGGAAGTACAGGACGAGCACGCCGAGTGCCGCCGTCACGTATCCGCGGAAGAGGTTCCATCCCATGCAGGTGCTATCGGCCCGGCGGCCCCGATCCTGAAGTCCCAAGCGCCCGGGAGGGGGCACCGGCCGGCGTTCAGCCGAGCTGCTGGAGCACCTCGTCGGCGGCCCGGTAGCCCGAGGCCACCGCACCGTCCATGTAGCCGTTCCACCGTGCGGCGGTCTCCGTCCCGGCCCAGTGCAGCCCGTGGCAGGGACGGCGCAGCCGGTCGCCGTACGCCGTCCACACCCCGGGGCCCAGATGCCCTCCGTAGCACCCCCGGGTGAACTCCTCGGCCGACCAGTCCCGCTCGAGGAACATCGCGGGGTACCGCGCGCGCGGACCGAAGTGGCGGGCGAACACGGCCAGCGTGGCCTCCCGGCGCTCGGCCGCAGGCAGCCGGTGCAGCAACCGGGCGTCGGCTCCTTCGGCGAACCCCAGCAGGATGCCCGGCCGCCCGTCGGGCGGCGAGTTGTCGAAGGTGAGCTTGACCGGGCCACGGTCGGACAGCGCCTGCCCGGTCAGACCCTCGTTCCGCCAGAAGGGTTCGTCGTAGACGGCGAAGAGCTTGATGACGCTGCCGGCCGGCACCCGCTGGGTGAGCTGGTCACGCATCGCGGGCAGGGGCGGGTCGTATTCGAGCCGTCCGGCGAGCGTGGGCGGCAGGGCCACCACCACCCGTCGTGCGTCCCACCGCCCCCCGTGACGGTCCAGCACGCGGACGCCCTCCGGCGAGGTCTCGATGCGCCGGACCGGACGCTCGAGGTGCACCCGTGCGCCGAGGTCGGCCGCCATCCGCTCGGCGATCAGGGCGCTACCCCCGACGATCCGGTCCTGCTGCGCCGCACCCTCGATCCCGAGCAGCGTCTCCCAGCTCGTCCCGCTGTGCGCGTAGAAGCCGGCGTGCAGCAGGGACAGGCTGCTCGCCTCCGTGGCGAAGACCGCCTCCACCGCCACGCGGAAGAACGCCCGGGCACGCCGGGTCTTGAAGTTCTCGTCGATCCAGGACTCCAGCGTGCACCCGTCCATGGCCCGCGCACCGGGAGCGCGCCACGGGGCCTCGATCGGCACGCTGCGGGCGAGCCGCTCGAAACGGGCCATCCCCCGGGCGAGGTCGACCACCGCCGCCGCACCGAGCGGCGGGACCCGCCCGTTGGAGGACATCCGCCGTGCGCGTCCCTCGACCTCCAGGATCGACGCGCCGTGGTCATGGGTGGGGAAGGTGGTCAGGTCGAACTCGTCGACCAGGGCGTACATGTGGTCCTGGCCCGGCCCGATCCACTGGCCCCCGAGCTCGACGACCGTGGCCTCGTCGACCCGTCCGTGCTCCGTCCGGCCACCGACCCGGTCACGCGCCTCGAGGAGCACCACCTCGCGTCCGGCCGCCACCAGCCGGCGTGCCGCGCTCAGGCCCGCGAGCCCCGCGCCGATCACCACGACCTCGGTCTCGGCCATGATCCGCTCCTCCCGGGCCGACGGGCCCCTGCACGTGTCCTGCTGGACCGGTCAGCCGGCCATCCGTCGCCAGACGCTGCGCGGCGGCTGCACCACCACCGACTCCCCACGCCGGCCGTGCTCGTACCCCCCGACCGCGGCCCGGATCACCTCGACCGCGCGCCGCCGGACGTCGACGACCAGCCCGCTGGCACCGCTGCGGGCCCGACGCAGGGCGCTGCGCTGCGCATCGCGACGGCGCTCCGGCCCGTGCTCCGGATCGAGGAGGTACATCGCCCCGGCCCCGGCGGCGGCGCCGCTCGCGAAGGTCATCATGGTCCGGGCTCGCACGGGCGTACCTCTCGTCTGTGACGGTTCACGGCCCGAGTTCTAGCGGCCGGGCCCGCCGGCGTCGAGCCCACGGCGCTGGGCTACGCTCCGCGGTTGCGATCTCGGTGGCCCGCGGTCGGCCGCGACCCGGCCCACGGGCCGGTTGGAGCCAGCGCGTACCGGCCCCCGCCACCAGGACGTCCCCGGCATCCGCTTCGAGGTCCCCGTGCCCGAGAACCTGTTCGTGGTCGGACTCGACGACGCCAACCTCCGGCTGCTCGAAGGGCTCGGTGACGCGGATCGCACGGACTTCCACTCCGCCCTGGACTTCGACGACATCCGCGGAGTGGACGAGTTCCCGTTCGAACGGCTGCTCGCGAGCGCCGTCGCCCGGCTCGATGCCGGCCCCGAGCGCGTCGACGGTGTGTGCACCTTCCTCGACTTCCCCGCGACCGAGCTCGTACCGCTGCTGGCCGCGCACGCCGGCGTTCCCGGACCCTCCATCGAGGCCGTCCTGCGCTGCGACCACAAGTACTGGTCGCGACTGGTGCAGCAGGAGGTCGCCCCGGAGACCGTCCCCGCCTTCCGCCTGTTCGACCCGTTCGACGGGGCGAGCCTGGAGCGCCTCGACCTGCCCTTCCCGTTCTGGGTCAAACCCCTCAACGCTTTCCGCTCGCACCTGGGCTTCCACGTGGCGTCGGCCGCCGACCTCGCCCACGCGGTCAGCGAGCTGCGTTCGGAGCTGCCGCGCCTGTCCGGGCCGCTGCAGGAGGTGCTCGAGCACGCCGAGGTCCCCGACCACATCCGCAATCTGCCGACCCACGCCGTCCTCGCCGAGGAACTGCTCACCGGACGCCTGTGCACCGTCGAGGGGTACGTCACGGGTGGCCGCCCCCACGCCTACGCGGTCGTGGATTCGGTCCGCGAACCCGGTAGCTCGTCCTTCTCCCGCTACGAGTACCCCTCGTCACTGCCCCACCGGATGCAGGCGGGTCTGAGCGCGCTGGCGGAACGGGTCGTGGGCGCGACCGGCCTCGACGCCTGCGCCTTCAACGTCGAGGTCTTCGTCGACACCGACCGGGGGCAGTTCGGGCTGCTCGAGATCAACGCGCGACTGAGCCAGTCGCACGCCCCGCTCTTCGAGCTGGTGGACGGGACCACCCACCTGAAGATCGGGGTCGACCTCGCCCTTGGCCGACCGGTGGCACTGCCGCGCCGGCAGGGTCCCTACGCGGTGGCCGCGAAGTTCTTCCTGCGCGCCTTCGAGGACGGCGTGGTCGTGCGCGTGCCCGACGTGGCGGCGCTGGCCGAGCTCGAACGGGAACAGCCGGGCACGATCGTGCACGTGCTGGTCGTGGAGGGCACCCGGCTGGCCGACCTCGCCGACCAGGACTCCTACAGCTACGAACTCGCGGAGGTCTACCTCGGGGCCGCGGACCAGCCGGAACTCCAGCGCCGGTGGGAACGCTGCCAGGAACTGCTCGGCATCGAGATCCGGCCGGCCGCGGACTGACTACCGCAGGCCGAGCTGACGGCTGCAGGCGGGCCAGGCCTCCCAGCCCTGGCGCTCGAGCAGGATCTCGGCGCGGGCGATCTGCTCCTGCTTGGACGCCTCGTGCGGCATCCCGGTACCGCCGACCCACTCCCACGAGCGGATCTCGAACTGCAGACCGCCGTAGAAGCCGTTGCCGGTGTTGATCGACCAGTTGCCGCCCGATTCGCATTCCGCGACCCGGTCCCAGGTGGCGACGTCCACGCCGGACGAGGGCTCGGGCGTCGGCTCCGGGGCGGGCTCGGGCTCGGGAGCGGGCTCGGGCTCCGGCTCCGGCTCCGGGGCAGGATCGGGCTCAGGGGCAGGCTGCGGTGCAGGCTCGGGGGGAGGCTCGGGCGCGGGCTCCTGTGCGTCGATCAGTTCCAGGCGGGCGTCGAGCGCCTCACCGATGACCCCGTTCAATTCCCGGTCCTGCTCGACTCGCAGGTCGACCTCCTGTGCGGCCCCGGCCTGCACCGTGCGGACCTCGGCGTCACCGCCGTTCTCCGCCGCCAGGGCCTCGATGGTCGCCAGCGCGGAGGCGAGGGTGACCACGGCGCCCGCGGCGACGAGACGCTGCACGGAACGGCGGTGACGGAACACAGGACGCACGGGACGAGCAGGCATGACGGCTCCAGCCGGGGAAGAATGGGAGAAGTTGCGGAACAGCCCAGGCCGCGCGGACGCTGGCGCTTGCAACAGTGAGCAGGGTGACCGACCGTGTTGCGGTCCGCCACCACCCCACCCTGTCCGTACGGACGCCGGCCGCGCGCGGTGGCCGCATGGCGAGCGGGTCGGGAGGCATCCGGCATACTGTCCGCTCCGGTCGGCAGACCGAACGTCCCGGCCTCTTGCCGCGGTCACGAGGAATCGTAGGTGAGTACTCCGCAGGTCCCGGGTCGCCAGCGCCTGCCGGCCACGGCCGGCGGCACGAACCTGGACGACTTCGGCACGGCGGAATGGCTGCTCCTCGCCGCCGTCGCCGCCATGTGGGGCTCGTCCTTCCTGTTCATGGCCATCGGCCTCGAATCGCTGCGTCCCGGCGTGGTCACGCTCGCCCGGATATCTCTCGGCGCCGCGGCGTTGGCGGTGGTCCCCCGGGCGCGTCGGGCCGTCGACCGGGAGGATCTGCCGCGGATCGCGCTGCTCGGAGTGATCTGGATGGGGATACCGCTGACCCTGTTCCCCGTCGCCCAACAGTGGATCGACTCCTCGGTCGCCGGCATCCTCAACGCCGGCATGCCGCTGACCACGGCGGCCTGGGCGACCGTGCTGCTGCGTCGGGTCCCCGGCCGGCGGGCCCTGCTCGGCCTCGCCCTGGGGTTCGTCGGGATCGTCGCCGTCTTCCTCCCCGAACTCGCGGAGAGCCGGGCGAACGCGCTCGGCAGCGCACTCGTCGTTGGGGCCGTGTTCCTCTACGGCCTCGCCGCGAACGTGGCGGTGCCCCTCCAGCAGCGCTATGGCGCCCTGCCGGTCCTCTGGCGGGCCCAGCTCGCCGCCCTGGTCGTGGTCCTGCCGTTCGGCCTGTACTCGCTACCCGGCTCCAGCTTCGCCTGGGGGCCGGTCCTGGCCATGCTGCCGTTGGGCGTGCTCGGCACCGGCCTCGCGTTCGCGCTCATGGCCACGCTCGTCGGCCGGGTCGGCGGACCCCGGGGCACCGTGGCGATCTACTTCGTGCCGCTGGTCGCGATCGGCCTGGGGCTGGCCGTGCGGGGCGAGGCCATTGCGCCGTCGGCCCTGGTGGGGACCGCGCTCGTGCTGGCGGGTGCCTGGCTCGCCTCCCGCGGCGAGCGGACCGCGCCCGAAGCGGCCCCTCCCGCCTGAGCCGTCCACCGGCCCCGAGGACTCTCCCCGGCACGGACGTCCGACGCCGGGCGGGTGTTCAGTCGTCGGCCAGGTGACGGCGCACGGTCTCCACCTTCTGGTGGAGCTGGTCCTCGACACCCGGTCGGTGGTCGATCTTCATCGTGACCGACACCCTGGGCGCGACTTCGCCGGCCCGTTCGACACAGGCGCGCACGACGGCCATCACCTCGTCCCACTCCCCCTCGATGTTGGTGAACATGGCGTTGGTCTCGTGGGGCAGGCCGGACTCGGCGACGATGCGCACGCATTCGGCCACCGCCCGCCCCACGGACTCGGACTCCCCCATCGGGCTGACGGAGAACGCGACGAGCATGGTCGACCCTTTCCGGTGGTCGGTCTCGTCGACAGTCTGCCACCGTCAACGCCGGACGTGCGACGCTAGGCTCGAACGGAGCATCGGCAGGATGCCCACACCGGACCCACCAACCGTTCCACCGCGACGCGAGGGTCACGTGCCGCAGCACCCCAGCACCAGGGCATCGGTCCGGGCGCGCCCGGTCGCCGCACGGTTGCGCACCGCGGTCCTGCTGGCCGCCGTCGTCAGCGGTGTCCTCGCCTTCGCCGGTGGCGCGCTGGCACAGGGCGGCACCACGGTGGGAACGACGGAGGTCTCCGGCGCCATCACGCCCGTGATCGCCGACCATCTCGAGGAGACCACCGAGGCCGCGGCCGACCTGGGCCACGAGGCGCTCGTGGTCACCCTCGACACGCCCGGCGGGGGCCTCGTCCCCACGCGCGCCATCGTGCAGACCCTCCTCGACGCCCCCCTTCCCGTGATCGTCCATGTCACTCCGCAGGGCGCGGATGCGGGCTCGGCCGGCACCTTCATCACCTACGCCGCACACCTGGCGGCCATGTCGCCAGCCACCACGATCGGGGCGGCCACACCCGTGGACATGGAAGGCCAGGAGGTCGGCGACAAGGTCGTCGAGAACACCGTGGCCTTCGCCGAGGCACTCGCGGAGCAGCGTGGGCGCGACGTCGACTTCGCCATCGCGGCCGTCCGGGACGGCCGCTCGATCACCGCGGCGACCGCCCTGGAGGAGGGTGTGGTGGACGTGATCGCGGGGTCACTGCCCGACCTGCTCGAACAGGTCGACGGCGTCGAGGTCGAGGTCCGCGGCACGACCGTCGAACTGGCCACCGCCGGGGCCAGTGCCGTCGAGATGAACCTGTCCGGCGCCCGGGCGCTCCAGCAACTGCTGGCGGACCCGAACCTGGCCTTCATCTTCCTGACGTTCGGCACCCTGGGCATCCTCTATGAGATCGCGAGCCCCGGCATGGGATTCGGCGGCGCGGTCGGCGGCATCAGCCTCATCCTGGCGATGTTCTCCCTCGCCGTGCTCCCCGTCAGCTGGGCGGGGCTGGCCCTGCTGCTCCTCGCGGCCGCACTGTTCATCGCGGAACTGTTCATGCCGGGGGTCGGCGTCGGGGCCGCCGGCGGCACGGTCGCGCTGCTGTTCGGTGGGATCTTCCTCTTCCAGGCCCCGACCGGCATCTCGCTGGACTGGTGGATCCTGCTGCCCACCGTGGTGGTGGCCTTCGTGCTGTGCCTGCTCGCGGGGCGCCTCGTCGCACGCGCGCACAAGGGCGGCAGCCGGGTCGCCTCCGACTACAACATCGGGCGTCACGTGGTCGTGCAGCGGGCGGCCGAGGGCCGGCCCCGTGCCCAGCTCGACGGCACCTGGTGGCGGCTGCGGCCGCACGACCCCGACCTGACCCTCCGCGACGGCAGCCGCTACGTGGTCGTGGACCGGGACAATCTCGACCTCATCGTCGCGCCGGAAGGCGCGTCGGTCCCAACGAACGAGGAGTAACGCGTGGACGGACCCGTCATCGGCCTACTGGTCGCACTCGCCGTCGTCGTCTTGGTGGCGATCGCGGGTATCCGGATCGTGGACGAGTACGAGCGGGGGGTCATCTTCCGGCTCGGACGCGTCATCGGCGCCAAGGGACCGGGGCTGTTCTTCATCGTCCCGGTCGTCGACAAGATGGTGAAGGTCAATCTCCAGACCGTCACGATGGACATCCCGCCGCAGGACGTCATCACCAAGGACAACGTCACGATCCGGGTCAACGCCGTGGCCTACTTCAACGTCACCGATCCGGTCAACGCCGTCATCAACATCCAGAACTACCTCTACGGCACCTCCCAGGTCGCCCAGACCACGCTGCGCTCCATTCTCGGACAGGTCGAGCTCGACGAGATCCTGGTCAACCGTGACGAGATCAACGACCGACTCCAGGCCATCATCGACGACCTGACCAACCCGTGGGGCGTCAAAGTGACCCTGGTCGAGGTCAAGGACGTCGAACTGCCGGAGTCGATGCGACGCGCGATGGCCCGTCAGGCCGAGGCCGAGCGCGACCGGCGCGCGAAGATCATCCACGCCGAGGGCGAGTACGAGGCCGCGCAGCGTTTGGCCGACGCGGCCCAGACCATGGCCACCGAGACCGGCGCGATGCAGCTGCGCCTGTTGCAGACACTGTCCGACATCACCGCGGAGAAGAACTCGACACTCGTCTTCCCGGTCCCGATCGAGCTGCTGAAGTTCGCCGAGTCGGTGACCCCCAAGGACACGTAGAACACCGGCGCCACGCCCGGCGGTGGTACGCCCCCACGCGGCCGCTGCGGCGTGGGCCACGCGACACCATCGCCACGGTGTCCTGCCTGCGCGGTCGCCGCGCCGGGCGTCGGCGCGGCGGTGTGTTCCGAGGGGCGGCGACGGTAGGCTCTGCGCTCCTCCGGCCGGTCCCGGCCACCCCTACCGGGCCACCACCCTCCCCCGTGACGCTGCCGAAAGGTGCTCGACGTGTCCACGGACGCGCTGCGCCCCCGTCCGCGCCTGGTGCGCACCCTGCTGGTGCTGGGTGTGCTGCTCGGGCTCGCCGTCGTGCTGGACCTGGTTTCCGGTGTGGGTGCGACGGCACAGGAGGAGGGCAAGGGCGCGGAGCTGGCCCAGGACGAGGAGCTGGTCGAGCGCGGGGCCGAACTCTTCGGCTCACACTGCGCGTTGTGCCACGGCGAACTCGGCCGTGGTCTGCCGATCGAGGGACCGCGGGGCGGGCCGAGCCTGCAGGGCGTGGGCGCCGCGTCCGTGGACTTCATGATCCGCACCGGCCGCATGCCGATGACCAACGCCCAGGACCGTCTCGAACGCCACCCGCAGCGGTTCTCCGAGACGGACCGGCGCGCCCTGATCGCCTACATCGAGCAGCTCGCGCCGGGCGAGGGCCCCGACATCCCCGACATCGAGGGGTGGGAGGACGCCGACCCGGCGCGTGGCCTCGAGCTGTACACGACCAACTGCGTCGCCTGCCACGGTCCGACCGCGCAGGGCGTGGCGGTCGGTCAGCAGGACGTCTCGTCCGACCTGCAGGTCGCCGACCCCATCGAACTGGCGACCGCCATCCGCTCCGGGCCGGGGGTCATGCCCCGCTTCGGGCGTGACGTCCTCACCGACAACGAACTGCTCCAGGTCACCGCCTGGGTGATGCACCTACGGGAACGGGACGAGCCCGGCGGCTGGTCCTTCGGACGTTCCGGCACGGTCTCGGAGGGCTTCATCGCGGTGGTGCTCGGGCTCGGGTTGCTCACCGTGGTGATGTACCTGCTCGGCGAGCGCTCCCGGGACGAGGAGGCGCCCGGCGTCGACGAGGAGGCCCGTCATGAGCGCACCTGAACGGCCACCCGGCAGCGCCCGCGCCGAACAGTGGCGGCGACGACGCCAGCAGCAGGACCGCGCCACCCGGGTGGCGGCGGCCTGCTTCCTCGTCGCCATCGTCGCGGCGCTCGCGCTGTTCGGCGTCTACCTCGCGGGCGGGCAGACCCAGGCGGAGGGTGTCCTCCTCGCGGTCGCGTTCGGCGCCGTGGGTCTCGGCCTCGCCGTCTGGGTCCGGCAGATCATCGGTGCCCGCGAGGTGGTCGAGGACCGCTATCCCATGCGCTCCCGGCAGCAGGAGCGCGACGACTTCGAGGCCGCCTACGAGGAGGCCCTCGGCGAAGCGGGCGACGGGGGCCGCCGACGCTTCCTGCTCCGGCTGCTCGGCGGCGCGGGCGCCTCGCTCGGACTCGCGCTCGTCCTGCCCTTCCGATCGCTCGGCCCCACCCCTGAGGGTGAACTGTTCCACACCGCCTGGCGGGATGGCGTGCGCCTGGCCGCCGAAGGCGGCGGGCTGGTGATGGCCACCGACGTCTCCCCCGACGAGGTCCTGACGGTCTTCCCCGAGGACGCGATCGGTGACCCGTCGGCCCAGGCCCTGCTGGTCGGTACCCGCGAGGGGGAACTGGACGTCGATGCCCTGCCGGGTGAGACCGTCGAGGGCATGGTCTGCTACTCCAAGATCTGCACCCACGCGGGGTGCCCGGTGGGGCTGTACCGCGCCGCGGTCGGTGAACTGATCTGCCCCTGCCACCAGTCCGTCTTCGATGTCAACGACGCGGCCCGGGTGCTGTCCGGCCCCACCGGGCGTCCTCTGCCCCAGTTGCCCATCGGCGTCGACGACGACGGCCACGTCATCGCCCTGGGCGACTTCAGCGAACCCGTCGGGCCCTCGTTCTGGAACCTCCACCACGACCGTCCCGAGCCTCGAGCCTGACGTGAAGGGCCATTCGTGAGCACCCAGGACAAGGCGAGAAGCACCCCGGGCGACGACCTCGCCCGGTGGCTCGACGACCGTCTCCGGCTCGCCGAGGGCAGCAAGAAGTACCTCAACAAGGCCTTCCCGGCGCACTGGTCCTTCCTACTGGGCGAGGTCGCGCTGTTCTGCCTGATCATTCTGGTCGCCACGGGGATCTTCCTCGCCTTCTTCTACGTCCCCGACCACCGCCTGGTCGTCTACGACGGTCCCTACGTCCCGCTGCAGGGACAGGAGATCTCGGCCGCGTACGAGTCGACGTTGCGCCTGTCGTTCGAGGTCCCCGCCGGCCTGCTGATGCGCCAGATCCACCACTGGGCGGCCCTGGTCTTCGTGGCGGCCATCGTGGTGCACATGCTGCGGATCTTCTTCACCGGCGCGTTCCGCAAGCCCCGGGAACTGAACTGGGTCATCGGCGTCACGCTCCTGCTGCTGGCGATCGGGGCCGGGTTCACCGGTTACTCGCTGCCCGACGACCTGCTCAGCGGGACCGGGTTGCGCATCGGCTACTCGGTGCTGATGTCGATCCCGTTCGTGGGTCCGTTGCCCGGCTTCATCGGACTCGGCGGCGAGTACCCCGGCACCAACACCCTGGGCCGGCTCTACCTGATGCACGTGCTCATCATCCCCGCGGGCCTCCTCGGACTCGTCGCCGCACACCTGGCGATCCTCATCCGGCAGAAGCACACGCAGAAGCCCGGTGGGCTGGCGCGGGAGGACAACGTCGTCGGGGAGCCGCTGTTCCCCAACCAGACGATGACGAGCCTGTCGCTGTTCGCGTTCACCGTGGCCGTCCTGTCCCTGCTCGGTGGGCTGTTCGAGATCAATCCACTGTGGCTGTACGGGACCTACGAGCCCTTCCAGGTCTTCGCTCCCATGCAACCGGACTGGTACATGGGCTGGCTCGAGGGCCTCATGCGGTTGTGGCCGGCATGGGAATGGACGATGTTCGGGGTCACCATCCCGGCGATCTTCCTACCCGGCGTGGTCCTACCCGGTGCGCTGTTCACGGTGGTCTTCGCCTGGCCCTGGATCGACCGGCGCTGGATCGGCCGTGACGACCGCGAGCACCACCTGCTGGTCCGTCCCCGGGACAACCCCATGCGCACGGCGATCGGCGTGGCGGGCCTGACGTTCCTCGTCGTGATCACCGTCGCGGGCTCGAATGACGTCATCGCCTCTGACATCGGCATGGGCCTGCAGACCCTGACCAACGTGCTGCGGTTCGCGAGTCTCCTCCTGCCGCTGGCCGCCGGGTTCGCCGCCTACCGCATCGCGTCGTCGCTGGGCGCCGGCGCCCCGGACCCCGTGGCCCCGGAGCCGGCCGGGGACGACTCCGGGGCGGCCACCGCCGACCAGGATGCGCCCTCGGCCGGCCAGCCGTAGTCACAGGCCCCTCGGAGGTCCGGTGAACGTCTTCCACCGCTATCTCGGCGCGGCCATCGTCGCGCTGTTCATCGCGCTGTTCCTGTGGGGCATCGGGCTGCGACTGCTGCGCCGTGACACCGGGCCGGGAGCACTCTGGGCCCTGCAGCACTGGACGGAGAACCTGCTGGTCGTGCAGACGGTGACCGGGATCGTCCTGCTGCTCATGGGGCGTCGCGTGGTGTCCGAGCACGATCCGGTGATCTGGCTGCACTACTTCTACGGCTCCCTCTTCCCCCTGATCGCCGTGGTCGGCGGCCGGATCGCCGGCCTGCGACGCGAGACGAGGGAGTACATGGGCATCACCTGGGGGGCATTCTTCGCCCTGGGGCTGACCCTGCGGGCGCTACAGACGGGCTGTGTGCGCTTCGGCGAGGATCTCGGCGCGCTCGCACGCTGCCTGAGTTCCTGACGCCAGCGGGAAGATCCGGCGACCCCGGCGCGTTGCCCGCGTGCACGACCACTGACTGCCGACCCTGGAGCGCCCGTGCCCCGTACGTTCGCCGTGACCTTCGACTACCTGTGCCCCTTCGCCCGCAACGCCCACGAACACGTGGTCGAGGGCCTGCGGGACGGCGCCGACTGGGACGTCACGTTCGTCCCCTACAGCCTGGCGCAGGGTCACGTCGAGGAGGGGCAACCCGACGTCTGGGACCACGACGACCCGAACGCCGCCTCGGGTGTGCTCGCGTTGCAGGTGGGCCTCGCCGTCCGCGACCACGAGCCCGAGCGCTTCCTGGACGTCCACGAACGGCTCTTCGCCGCCCGTCACGACGAGGGCCACGACCTCAAGGACCGGGCCGTGGTGCGCGCGGTGCTCGAGGCCGGCGGGCTCGAGGCGGACGAGATCCTGCGCATCGTCGACGACGGCGGAGCGCTGAAGACCCTGCGTCAGGAACACCAGGACGCGGTCGCCGAGCACCACGTGTGGGGCGTGCCCACGTTCATCGCTGGCGGGAGGGCCGTGTTCGTCCGCTTCCTGGACCGGCCCGAGGGCGATGGTTCGACGGCACGTGCCCGGATCGAGCCCACCGTCGACCTGGTGGCCGACGCGCCCATGCTGCACGAGTTCAAGCAGACGAACCTGACGATCTGACCGCTCCACGTCGCCCTCCGGATCCACTCGGGCACGGTTCGTGAGAATTCAACGGGAACTGGTCCCTTCGGGCCACGAGAAGTTGACTCCGACGTGTCAGGCGCCGCCGCGGCCTGCGCGTGCAGACTCCTCTTCGAGGCGAACGAGGAGTTGGGGCGGTGCGCGGCAGGCTGATGCTGACAGGTGTACTCGCAGGGGCGTTGGCGCTCTCCGGGGCCGCTCCCGCTCTCGCCCTGCTGAGCGGCTCCCTCACCGATGTCTCGCTGCTCGACCTCGACGACCTCGACGACCTCGTCGACGGGGTGCTCGAGGACCTCGACACCGGCCCACTCGATGCGGACGTCGTGGCGGCCATGCTGGAGACGGGCACCGCCGAGGACGAGGTGCATGACCTGCTGGACTACGGCTGGACCGAGCACCTGCCGGCCTATCCCGACTCCGACTACGAGCCCAGCGTCTACAACGACTGCGTGCCCCGCCACAACAAGTGCGTGGACCTCGTCATCAACGACATGTGGCGCCGCTACGACAAGCTCGGCTGCGACCACGCCGCGGTGTTCTCCATGGTCTATGCGCTGACCACCGAGGAGTACCGCCGGGCCGTCGAGGACCCCGACTACTTCGAGGACAACGGGTTCGTCAACCATCAGGACGTGGTGTTCGCCGACTACTACTTCCAGCCGATGGACGACTGGCACAAGTTCGGGCGCATCGACCGGGTCCCGCCGGCCTGGCGCATCGCCTTCGACGCCGGCGACCGCCGAACCAACAGCGTGACCGGCGACGTCATGCTGGGCATGAACGCCCACATCCGGCGTGACCTGCCGTTCGTGCTCGCCGCGATCGGCCTGGTCACCGAGGACGGCGAGACCCGTAAAAGCGATCACGACCGGGTCAACGACTTCCTGTCCAACGTCCAGGAGACGATCACCGAGGAACTGCACCGCCGCCACGATCCCTCGCCCCAGGGCGAGTCGGCACCGCTCAACCTCGACGAGCACGCGGTGATGCACGCCATCCGCCTGTGGCGCGAGGAGGCCTGGCGCAAGGCGGAGTTGCTGGTCAACGCCGAAACGGACGAACAGCGCGAGCACGTGGCCCAGCTGATCGAGAACGATGCGGCCTTCAGCGCGAAGGCGATAAGCCTCCTGTTCGCGGCCGACGACGAGGACGCCCGCTTCGAGCACTGCAGCGCCTGGCGCGACAGCCAGTAGCCGGGCGAGCCGCGACCCGACCGACGCACGGGCCGGATCAGTCCTCGATGCCGAGGACCTCCTTGGCCCGGTCGACCTCCTCGCAGATCACCACCAGCTTGCTGCCGGCGGCGATGTAGGCCTGTTCGATGTTGACCTCCGCGTCGGCGAGCTTGCGACAGGCGCCCCCGAGCTGCCCCGGCTCGTCCGGCAGTGGGGCCACGACGACGCGCCGCGCCGCACGGGGCTCGAGTCCCGCCTCGCGCAGCACCTCCACCGCCTTGACGTCGTCGTCGACCAGAACGTGGACCACGCCCTTGCCCTCGCCCGTGAACGCGCTGATCGCCTCGATGTTCACGCCGGCCCGACCGAGGATCTCGCCCAGGTCGGCGAGCACCCCGGGGTGGTCCTCGGGGATGATGACCAGGTCCTTGCGCATCGTGTCGCCTCCCGTCGGTCGTCCTCACCCGAAGGCTAGTGGCCGGCCGCCCCGTGCGGGCCGGCAGTGCGGATTCGCCGCAGCGAAACCACCGTCTGACGCCGACCATCCGTGCCTTCGGAGCACTCTTCGCCCATTGCTACACTTGTCGCCGCCCACGGTTGACGTGGGCGCCTTCCGGGGTAGCTCAGTTGGCAGAGCGTTCGACTGTTAATCGAAATGTCGCCGGTTCGAGCCCGGCCCCCGGAGCCATCACCCCCGCGTCGAGTACGGGGTGCATGAGTCCAAGTAGCTCCCGTTGCATCCGGGTGCACGCGTAGGCGACGTGCGCGCAGCCGTAGGTGTGCTTGGTGTGTCGGATGGTGGCGTCCGGCACGGCTCGGTAACTCTTGCTGAACTGCTCGGCCGGGATGGCCGTGAGCCCCGACCAGAACTCGACCGCTGCGGTCAGGTCGAGCCCCTCGTGCAGGTAGAGGGTCAGGCGCAACCGCGATTCGTCGACGTCGAAGAAGTGCCGGAACCAGGCGCAGAAGAACGCCACGATGCGTGGGTCCGAGTTCGACAACTTGACCCGCCCCTCACCCTTCTGTCCGTCGCCGGCGTACAACCCGAGCCCCGCCACGAGAAACTCACGGTCGCTGAGTCGACCGACGCGCTCGGCGCCCTCGCGCCGGCACCGCTCGATCTCGGCCAGCTTGCGTCGCCGCAGCGGGTGGTCGCTGCCCCGCGGCCGACGGTCGGTCGTGGCACTACGCCGACTCGCGGGATCGAACGCCACGTCCCGGACCCAGACCGACACGGAGCTCTTGGCCACCCCCAGCTCGGCGGCGATCTCGGGCAGGGTCCAGGCCCGCGCACGCAGTTCCCGCGCGCGTGCGCGCTCCTCCACCTTGCCTCGGTATCCCATGCCGTCGCACTCCCCCGCCGCGACCGGCGTCGCGGGTCGAGAGCACATGATGCCGTCAGGTGTGACGGGGCGGTCCCGGGGGACGCGGTGGCTGGGGACGGGGAGGTCAGGCCGACCGCGTGAGCACCAGCTTGCCGAAGAGGTCGCCCCGGGCCATTCGCTCGAACGCGTCCACGGCGTCGGTCATCGGTAGCACGTCGTCGATGAGCGGCCGGACGCCGGTGGCATCCAACAGCCCCAGCAACTGGACCAGCTCGCGGCGCGTCCCCATCGTGGAACCCACCACCTGTAGCTGCCGGAAGAAGACCCGGTTGAGGTCCGACGGCGGATTCGGCCCCGAGGTCGCACCCGAGACCACCACGATGCCGCCGGGTTCGAGCGCCTTCAGTGAATGCGACCAGGTCGCCTCGCCGACCGTCTCCATCACGGCGTCGACACGGGCGGGCACCTTCTCGCCCGAGCGCACCCCGATGTGGGCGCCCAGTTCGAGCGCGCGTTCGAGCTTGCCCTCGTCACGGCTGGTGACCGTGACGTGGAGCCCGGCGGCCCGGGCGAGGAGGATCATCGCCGTGGCCACGCCCCCGCCGGCGCCCTGGATCAGCACGCGCTGGCCGGGCCGCAGCCCTCCCCGCGTGAACAGCATCCGGTAGGCGGTGAGGTAGGCCACCGGCAGGCAGGCGGCCTCCTCGAACGACAGGCTCGGTGGCTTGGGGACCAGGTTGCGGGCGGGGACGGCCACCCGGTCGGCGAAGGTGCCGTCGTAGACCTCCGAGAGGATCGAGCGGCCCGGGGCCATGGTCTCGTCGCCGTCGACGTGGCCGTCGACGACGACCGCGTGCACCACCACCTCACGGCCGTCGGCCGTGACCCCCGCCGCGTCGCCGCCGAGGACGACCGGGAAACGGTCGGGTTCGATCCCCACGCCGCGCAGGGTCCACAGGTCATGGTGGTTCAGGGCGGCGGCCCGGACCTCGACGATCTCCCAGCCTGCGGGCGGGTCGGGGTCGGGGTGCTCCCCGAGGGCGAGCCCCTCGAGGGGAGCGTCGGGCGCGGCATGGGTGGCGGTGATGGCGAACATGCCCCGCAGCATAGGCCCGATCGGTGCCATCACCGGTAGTCGGGTGGGGACTTCAGGGACAGGGTCGGGGGTCCGGTCCTCGGCCTCCCCACCCCACCACGAACCGCTCGAGGTCCGTGGGATCGACGGTTTCCTGCCGGTACCGGTGGCGCCACGCGGTGGCCTCGACGTCCGCGTCCAACCCCTCTTCGGGGACGACCAGGACCCGGTCGTGGACGTCGACGAGGCGTTGGAGGGCCTGTCGGGCCGGCCCGTCGAGCTCCGGTCGGTGGTGGATGACGACCACACCGGAGGCCAGGGCCGCCACCTGTTCCGTCGGCGGGGGTGGCGCGGACGCGACGCCGCACTGCGGGGCTCCCCGCTGCGGCCCGGAACTGGGCCGGTCGGCGATGGGTCCCGGGGCGTTCTCCTCGAGGTCCTCCTCGACGACTTCCTCGGCCAACAGCAGCCGCGCCGCGCTCGGGGCGTCGCTGCGGGCGAAGAGCCAGCCGAGCGCCAGTGCCGCCCCACCGATGATCAGGCCCGCCATGGCGAGTTGCCGGAGGCCACGTCGCAACCGCGGACCGGCCGGTTCGTCGGAACC
This sequence comes from Nitriliruptoraceae bacterium, assembly GCA_007130695.1. Classification (GTDB taxonomy): domain Bacteria; phylum Actinomycetota; class Nitriliruptoria; order Nitriliruptorales; family Nitriliruptoraceae; genus SKLC01. The sequence goes on along the minus strand of SLRZ01000065.1, from coordinate 11,459 downwards.
GGCGTGACGCCAGGGTGGGGTCGGCGAGGGAACGGCGAAGCTTTCGGTGCGGTCGGGACGGCGAAACCGCCAGCGTAGAGGCGTTGGGGCGAGCCACGGCTCAGAAGGCCGCGTCGAGGGGTTCAGGTGCGGGTGGCTCGAGCAGCGCCTGGGCCCAGCCCGCGACCGTGCCCGCGACGGCGGGGTCGGCGATCCGCAGCAGCGCCTCCTCGTCAGCGTCGGGCACCCCGCGCACCCGGGTGTGGGTGATCTGGCCGACCTCGATCCCCAGCACCTCGGCCCAACGGTGGCGGGCGAGGTCGGCGGCGACGCCACGACCGAGCCGGAGCACCACCCGCAGCCGGTGCGCTGGCGTCGCGGTGTGACCGAGCAGCCAGCCGGCCACGGCCGCCGCGACCCGCGGGTCCCGGGTGGTGACCGCGACGCTGTGCTCGTCCAGGTCGGCCACCCCGGCAACGAGCCCGAGGCCGGCGGCGAACGCGGGGTCCGACGCCAGCAACCCGGGCGCCAGACGGTGGGCGCGCTCCCGGGCGCCGTCGTACTCCGACGACACCCCATGGCGTTCGTCCCGACGGGGCGTGGAGGCGGGCCGCAACGGCCCCCGTCGTCCCGCCAGCCCACCGAGCCAGGCGCGGACGGCGAGCTCGTCCGCGTCGAGCTGCCGGGCGATGGCGGAGACCGGTAGCCCGGCCCGACGCAACGCCCGCGCACGGGCCGGGCGGGTGTCGCCGGGCGCGTCCAGCGCCCCCTCCTCCGCCCCCGGGTCCGTGTCGGGCTCGACCGTCGGCCCGGTCCGTGGACCCCGGAGGTCGGTGATGAGTTCGAGGTCGGGCAGCGCCTCGGGCGCCACCTCACGCCGGGCCCTGGCCGTGAGCCGGTAGGGCACGGGGGTCTCGGACTCGTCGTCGAAGGGCAGCGGCTGCTGCACCTGCGGTGGGGTCGTACGTCGCTCGTCCATGTCTTGACGATACGCCGACCCTGTGACATCTCCGGCCGGCCATCGGTTCCCCGGGAGCGCCCCTCGAGGGCGGCCGGTCGAACACGACCGGGGGGCGGCCTACGCCTTCGGGGCGTCCGGCCCGCCCTCCGCACGACGGGCGTGACGTTCCCGCCGGGCCGCCGCCTCCTCGCGCGCCATGCGCTGGGCCTCCTCGGGCGTGGGGGCGGTGCCGCCCAGGTGCGCGGGGACCCACCAGGTGTCGTCGGCCCCCCGCGGCGCCTGCGGGTAGGACCGCTGCGCCTCCTCGACCAGGCCGGAGATCGCCGCCATCAGGCGCTCGGTCACCGCGCTCGGCTCCTCGTCGGGCGTGTAGGGCACGGCCGGCCCGAAGCTGACGGTGATCACGGCCCCCCGCGTGGCGTGGAACGAGCCGCCCTTGGTCAGTATGCGCTGTGTCCCCCAGATGGCCCCCGGGATCAACGGTGCCCCGGCTTCCATGGCCATCCTCGCCGCTCCCGGGCGTCCCGGTAGGGGGACGAAGGAACGGCTGATCGTTCCCTCCGGGAACATCCCGACGAGATCGCCTTCCGCCAGGGCGGCCTGCACCTCGTCCATCATCCGCTGGGTGTCGCCCCCACGGTCGACGGGTATGTGCCGCATCGCCCGCATCAGCGGCCCGGAGGCCTTGTGGTCGAAGATCTCGCGCTTGGCCACGAACCGCAGCCGCCGCCGACCCTGCTCCCGCACGCCGTAGCCGGCGAAGATGAAGTCGAGGTAGCCCACGTGGTTGGTGGCCACCACACCCGGGCCGGTGGCGGGGACGTGTTCCGCGCCGGTGACGCGGATGTCCCAGCCCATCGTCCGGAACGCGCCGAGGCACAGGCCGATCACCGAGGTGTAGACGGGGTTCACAGTGAGCTCACCGGTCGGGGCCCCGGACGCTACCCGCTACGGACCGCACCGACCGCGACCCCGCGGCCACCCGTTGCGGCGGCAGGCTCGCCTACCGTGCCCCGCCCGCCGACGGACACGGACACGAGGAGCACGACGTGAGCGAGCGCGACTACGACCTGGTGCTGCTGGGCGCGACCGGCTTCACCGGGCGACTCACGGCGCAGCACCTCGCCGCACGGGTGGAGGGGACCGGGATCCGGCTGGCCATCGCGGGCCGTGACCGCGACCGCCTCGCCGCCCTGCGCGACGAACTGCCCGGCGAGGTCGGCCTCGAGGTGGTGGACGTCCACGACCTCGTGGGGCTGCTGGAGTTGACCGCCCGGACCCGCGCGCTGGCCACGACCGTCGGCCCGTTCGCCCGTCACGGCGAACTCGTGGTCCAGGCCTGCGTGCGCAGCGGCACGCACTACGCCGACATCACCGGCGAGCCCGGCTTCGTCGAACTGATCCGGGCGCGCTACGACGGTGACGCGCGGCGGTCCGGGGTCCGCATCGTGCCGTGCTGCGGCTTCGACTCCGTACCCCACGATCTCGGCGTGCGTTGGACCGTCGAGCAGTTGCCGGCCGACCTGCCCATCCGCATCCGCGGCTACGTGCGCGCGACCGGCCGCGCGAGCGGCGGCACCGCGACCTCCGCGATGGAGGCGATCGCCGCGCGCTCCACCGGGCCGCTCGTCCCGCCGGGCACCGAACAGGACGGCCGCAGGATCGGTTCGCTGCCGGCACGACTCCACCGCGTCGAGCAACTGGACTCCTACGGGGTCCCCCTGCCGACGATCGACCCGGCCATCGTGCTCGCCAGCGCCCGACTGCTCGACCGCTACGGCCCGGACTTCCGCTACGGGCACTTCGCGCAGGTGCGTACGCCGGCGATGGTGGCCGCCGGCATCGCCGGCGCGGCCACCTTCGGCGCCATGGCCTCCACGTCCCCCACCCGGGCGGTGTTGCGGCGTCTCCTGCCGTCCCAGGGCGAGGGTCCGACGCCCGAGCAACGGGCCGCGGGCCGGTTCAGCGTGACCTTCCTGGCCGAGGCCGGGGAGCACCGGTTGCGCACCCGGGTCTCGGGCGGCGACCCCGGCTACGACGAGACCGCCAAGATGCTGGGCGAGGCCGGCCTGCACCTGGCCGGTGACCACGACCCGGGGGTCAGCGGCGTGCTCACCCCCGCCGTGGCGCTCGGCGAGCCCTACCGACTCCGGCTCGAGGAGCAGGGCATCGTCTTCGAAGTCCTCGGGCATTGAGCGCCGACCGGCCGTGCGCCGGCGAGTCAGTAGGTGGTGCCGGAGACGTAGGCCTCGAGGGACTCCGCCTGCGCGGCCAGCTCGTCGAGCCGCGACTTGACGACGTCACCGATGGAGACGATCCCGACGAGGCGCCCCTCGTCGAGCACGGGGACATGGCGGATCCGACCCTCGGTCATCGTTTCCGCCAGTTCGGTCGTGCCCGTGCTCGGCGTGCAGGTGCGGACCTGGCTCGTCATGACCTGCTCGACGGACCGCTCGAGGAGCGCCGTGCCGTGCGAGGCGAGGCCCGACAGCACGTCGCGCTCGGAGACGATGCCCTCGACGTCCCCCGAGGCGTCGACGACCACCAGCGCACCGACGCCGCCCTCGGTCATGACCGCGACCGCGCGTGACACGGGCTCGGCCGCCGAGACCGTCAGCACGTCGTTGCCCTTGCGGTCCAGGATGGAACTCACCGGCACAGTCATCGTCCAGGCTCCTCGTCGCGCGTCCTGGAGTCTGCCACGCCGGTGACCGGGATGACACGGATCACCGCTATGACGGGGTCAGAGCGCGCCGGCGGGCCGCAGCACCGCACCGACGCCGATGGTGCATCCCGCGGCCCGGCGGTCCCTCGGCCGGGGCCGGGAGGCCGTGGCCGCCATGGCCGGTCGGCCGTCGACCACGCCCCGGCGACCGTTCGTACACCCCGTGGCAGCAGGATCCGCGCACGTGGAGCGTTACAACTGTTGACGCACTCCCCAAACGACCCGGAGGAACCATGTACATCGGACTCGGCACCCTGCTCCTGATCATCATCCTGATTCTCCTGTTCGCCTGAGAACCCTCGGCAGACGCCGCGAACGGAGAACCCCATGGCAGTAGACATCAAGGGCGACACCAACCGCGTGAAGGAGGAGTTCGACGGCCTGTCGAACCCCACCCAGGTCTTCATCTGGACGCTGGTTGGGCTCGGGGTGATCATCGGTCTGCTCCTCGGAGGCGCCGTCGCGTACGGCATCGCCATCGAGGAGGTCGACGGTCGTGACTGCATCGAGTACGAGGACGAGCTGTACTGCGCCGACCAGAACGGCGCGGACACCGATGCGGCGACCGACACCGACGCCGACACCGCCGAGGACGAGGACGACGACCTCCTCGACGACGAGGACGACGATCTCTTCGACGACGAAGAGGACGGCCTCGACGAGGACGACGAAGACGACCTCTGAGAAGGAGACTCCGCCTAGCTGAAGGCCGAGTCTCCACTCAGGAAGACGCCACCGGGAGCATGCACGCACCCGGTGGCGTCTTTCGTCGTCACGGGGGCCCTCCCGCCGCTCCTCGATGTGACGGCCCGGTCGGGCCGAGGGACACTCCCACTTCCCGCACGGGCACGGGAGCGCTAGCCTCCGGGACCTGCGGTACCGGAGCACAGAAGATGTACAGGACCACGTGAGACCGGACCGGGCCTCGCCCCGGTCTTCCCCACGACGGTCCCCGCGTCTTCGAGGCCCCCTATGAGCTCCTCCCCCGCCGTCCTCCTCGAGCAGGTCGTCAAGCGTTTCGGTGCCATCACCGCCGTCGACCACCTCGACCTCGAGGTTCCTGTCGGTTCCTGCTTCGGACTCCTGGGCCCCAACGGCGCGGGCAAGTCCACACTGATGCGGCTGCTGACCGGGCAGGCGGTCGCCGACGAGGGCCGTGTCGAGGTCCTCGGCCACCGCCTCCCGGAGGACTCCCGGGCGGTGCGCGCGGTCTGCGGCGTGGTGCCCCAGATCGACAACCTCGACGACGAGCTCACGGTCGCCGAGAACCTGGAGGTCTATGCGCGGCTGCAACGCCTGCCGCGGGATGAGCGTCCTGCCGCCGTGCGTCGGGGCCTCGAGATCGCCCACCTCGTCGACCGGGCGGACACGCCGACCTCTGAGCTCTCCGGTGGCATGCGGCGACGCCTGCTCATCGCCCGGGGCCTCCTGCACCGACCCCGGCTGGTGCTGCTCGACGAGCCCACGGTGGGACTCGATCCCCAGATCCGGCAGCAGCTGTGGGCCCAGATCGCCGCGATCCGGGCGGAAGGCACCACCGTCGCGATGTCGACCCACTACATCGAGGAGGCGGAGCGCCTGTGCGACGAGGTCGCGGTCGTCTACGCCGGCCGCGTGGTCGCGACCGGCCCTCCCGCGGACCTGATCGCGCGCACGGTCGGGAGCGAGGTGCTCGAGATCGCCGGTTCCCCCGGGGCACTCGCGGACATCGAGACGCAGGCGCGCTCGGAGGGGCTGCGTACCCGTCGTTCGGGGACCACGATCGCAGTCCTCGACGCCGAGCGTCTCGACGGGCAGGCCTGGGCCACTGGTGAGCGTCGCGCACCGACCCTCGAGGACGTCTTCGTCGTCCTGACCGGGGAGGAGTTGGCATGAGCGTCGCACCCCCGCAGATCACCCAACGCCGGTTCGAGCCGGGCGTCGTCGCCGCGATCGTCTACCGCGAGTGGCGGGTCTTCCGACGCGTCTGGTTCAGCACGGCCTTCGGCTCCATCGTCGAACCGATCGTGTTCTTCATCGGCTTCGGGTTCGGGTTCGGCGCGCTGATCAGCGAGGTCGCCGGCCTGTCCTACTTCGAGTTCATGGCCACCGGCACGATCGCGATCGGGATCATGTTCTCCGCGCTGTTCCCCGGCCTGATCAACGGCTACGCGCGACGTACGGAGAAGCACCTCTACGACGGGCAGCTCGCCGCGCCGGTCTCGGTGGCCGAACTGGTCGCGGGCGAGTCGCTGTGGAACGGCCTTCGCGTGTCCGTCGTGGCCGTCGTCACCTTGGGCGTGGCCTTCGCCTTCGGGGTCCGGATGGGCCCCGGCGTGGTCCTGGTCCCCGCGATCGCCGTGATCACCGGCTTCGGGCTGTCCGCGACCGGGGCGGCGTTCGCCGCCAAGCTACGGTCCTGGCACGGGATCGACATCGTCATCGGTGCCGTGATCGCCCCGATGTTCGTCGTCGCCGGCACGTTCTTCCCCCTGGACGGCCTGCCACGCTGGGTGGAGATCGTCGGACGGGTCAACCCGCTGCACCACTGTGTCGAACTACTGCGCGGCGCGGCCTTCGGCTTCCCCGGTCTCGGCCAGACGATGCTCCATGTGGGGGCACTGCTCGTGTTCAACCTCGTGGCCTGGCTCGCGGCGGTCCGGCTGGTCCGGCGCGCGCTGATCGACTGAGCGCAGACACCGACCCCGCGACGGACTCCTGGTCGAGTGGTCCCCCGCTCCCCGAGGCCCGGCACCACCTCGGGGCGGCGGCGCTGGGAGAGACGCTCTACGCCAGCGGTGGCTCCCCATCGGCACGGGAGTTGGAGGATCCCACACCGCAACTGTGGTCGCTGTCGGCCCCCGACGGTGAGTGGGAGGTCCTCGAGCCCCTCCCCCAGCCCCGTTGGGGGCACCGGCTCGTGACCGTGGGCGGGCGGCTGTTCGCCGTCGGCGGCCGGGACGGGGACCGCGAACTGACCACCCGGGTCGACGTCTACGACCCCGAGCTCGACGCCTGGCGCGCCGGCCCGGCACTGCCCGCCCCGACGAGTGCCGCTGCCATGGGCGTGGTGGACGGGCGGATCCACGTCGTCGACGGCGAGGACCCCGCCACGTTCACCGGTGGCGTTCTCGACGAGCACTGGGTCCTGGCGCCGGACGAGGAGATCTGGGAGCAGGGCCCACCGTCTCGCCTCGCGGTGCACGGTGCGGCCGACGGCGTGATCGGCGACCGGCTCCACATCGTCGGTGGAGCGACGCGGCAGGGCGCACTCTCGGTGCTGTCGTGGACCGATCAGGTGCAGGTACTGGACCCCGGGGAATGAGCGGGCCGTCGGTACCGGGTGCGGCCGCACACCCGGCGGACCGCTGGCGGCGGCAGAGCGGGATGGGGCGCGACGAACCGTGCCGTGCCGGACCGGGGTCGGCTAGCTCGGGGTGATGCCGAGCTCGTCCGCGAGTTCCTTGCAGTCGGGGCAGAGCGGAAAGCGTGCGGGATCCCGGGAGGGCACCCACTTCTTCCCGCACAGTGCCTCGACGGCGTTGCCCTCGAAGTAGCCGCTGCCCCAGTCGGACTTTCGGATGATGTGGGCGAAGCGTTCGTGGTCGCCCGGCTCGGCGAGCTCTGGGCGGACGTCGGGCTCGACGGTGGTCGTGTCAGCCATGATGCTCTTTCCTGCAGCCGGCGCGGCGGAGGTGCCTCTGGGCAGGATACGACCTCCGTGCCGGTGGGGGCCATCGACGTCGTGGCCCGATCCGGGCCCGGGGGATCAGGTCGAGATGCGGCCTGCAGCCGCCGGCCGATGTCCGTCCGACCGTGGGGTCCCACTTGCCGTCTCGGCTCGGTGGCCCCCACGGTCGGAAGGGCAGCCGACCGGAGCCGACCCACGTGTTGCACCATTCGGGTCCCCTCCGTGGGATCGCACTGCCCCTCGCCCTGTCCGGCCTTCTGGCCGCGGCCTGTGCCGACGACCCCGAGCCCGAAGCGCCGGACGGTGGGGTCGAGGACGTCGCCGACGACGAGGACGACCGGGAACCACTCGCCCTCGACGCCTCGTGCACGAACGAGGAACTCGGCTTCACCATCGACTACCCGGGCGACTGGCACGTCAACGAGGACGGCACCCTGCCGGCCTGCTCGGTTTTCGATCCCGAACCCGTCGACCTGCCCGAGGACCGGAACCTGCCCACGGACCTGGCGGTGACGGTGCGACAGGAGCGCGTCGCGTTCGACGAACCCGACCACGAGGACGACCCCACCGTGGAGGTGCGCGCCAGCGAGAGCGTGACCGTGGACGGCCGGGATGCGGAGATCGTGATGTTGCGGGCCACCGGGGACGGCCTGCACGCCGAGGGGCTGGTGACCCACCGCTACCGCGTCGACCGTGACGGCCAGACCCTGGTCGCCGAGACCCACGAGTCCGACGGGGGCGAGGACCATGGGGCGGGGCGCGGACTGCTCGACGTGATGATGGACAGCCTCGAGTTCACCGCCAGCCCGGCCGGAACGCCTGAGGACGAACAGGCGGTGGTCGAGCCGTTGGCGGGCGAGCCCTCCACGCAGGACACCGAGGCGGACAGCGGAGCGGGGACGCTCGCGGTCACCGACGTCGACGTCGCCGCCCACGAGGGCTTCGACCGGGTCACGCTCTCGATCGCCGGGGACGGGCGCGCCGGCTGGTTCGCGGGCTACGACGCCTCGACCTCACAGGGCTCCGGGGAGCCCGTCGAGGTCGAGGGGGAGACCGTCCTGCGGGTCGCGGTCACGATGGCGACTCTGCCGCCCGACCTGCCCGAGGACATCGAGCCCTGGGACGGCGAGCGACTCGAGGCACCGGGCGACGGGGTGGTGACCGAGGTGCTGGACGACACGATCTTCGAGGGCCACCACGTGCTGTTCATCGGCACGACGGGCGAACAGCCCTTCCTCGTCGAACGACTCGACGACCCCCAGCGCGTCGTGATCGACGTCCACCACGACTGATCCGTGGTCAACCGGTGGCCCCGGGCACGTCCGCACCGGTCCGCGCACGTTCCCGGTCGAGCCACGGCGCCAGCCACAGGCGCAGCAGCAGCAGGGCGAGGAAGGCGGCCATCCCGGCGGCGACGAACGCACCGGAGAAACCGGCCAGCGCCACCAGGATGCCGAGCACGCTCGGTCCGACCGCCCCCGTGACGTCGATGAACACCGTGAAGGTCGCCATCGCCCGGGCACGTTCGTGCTCCGGCACGGTGGCCGTGGCCGCCAGCATCAGCGACGGGAACAGCAGCGCGGACCCCGTGGCCATCACGAACGTGGTCGTGTACAGGCCGACGGGGGTCCGCCACAGTCCCATCGCGACCAGCCCCACGCCCATGGTGAGCAGCGCCACGCTCGCACCGGGCACCGGGCCGATGCGGTCGGGCAACCGCGCGAACACCGTGCGCACCACGGCGATCGTCCCCGAACAGACCAGGAACAGGGGCCCGACCTGATTTAGTCCGACCTCCGCCCCGAACAACGGCACGAACGCCAGATAGCCGATGAAACCGATGGCGCCGATGCCGAGCACGATGCCCGGTCGCACACCGGCCGGGTGGATGAGCTTCACCCGGCCGTCGGGCACCACCCGTCGCGGCTCGCGCGACAGGCCCAGCGCCGTCGCCAGGCAGACCAGCGCACCCACCGCGGATAGCACCCACACCGCGTCGTAGGAGTACCTCGCCAGCACCAGCTCGCCCGCCAGCGGGCCGGTCCCGAGCCCGAGCTGGAGGGCGACCATGATGTAGCTGGCCGCCTCACCCCGACGGGCCAGCGGCGAGAGATCGAGCGCCAGGGTGGTCGCGGCCACCATGACCGCCGCCTGCCCCGCCCCGGTGACCAGGCGGGCGAGGACCAGCAGCGTGACGGTGTCGGCGGGGACGTGGGCCAGCAGCCCGAGCGCGGTCAACACGCTGCCGCCCACCAGCAACGTGCGACGCGAGCGGCGGTCGCCGATACGACCGATCATGGGTCGGACCAGGACCGCGGCCAACGCGTTCGCCCCGAAGACCAGGCCGACCACGGCTTCCCCGCGGCCGAGTTCGTCGACGATGTAGCGCGGCAGCACCGGGATCGACATCGCGAACGCGGCGAAGAACAGCAGCGTCGACGCCGCGACAACGAGGAAGTCGCGGGAGAACAGTGGAGGGGAAGTCGAAGAGGACACCTCGGCAGGCTATGGTCCCGGCGGACGCCGGTGCCCCTCCCGCCCGCCGCCGGACGATGCCCGCACGGATGGGCCCGGGGCCGGCACGGCTGTCACACTCCCTGCCCCCCCGTACAAGAGGTCGTCCGTGCAGTTGCGCGCCCGTTTCCGCCCCCACCCGAGGGGCTTCGGATTCCTGACCCCCGTCGCCGAGGACGGACTCACCCCACGGACCGTGTCCGCGACGGACGATGCCGGCGCGACCGTGGAGATCGACCGGGCCTTCGTGCCACCGCCACTGGCGAAGACCATGCTGGCCGACGACCTTCTCGACGCGACCGTCGAACTCGACGACAAGGGCGCCTCGGCCCAGCAGGTCACGCTGATCTCCCGTGCCCGCCGCATGGCCGTGGGCACCGTCCAGCGCGGACCGGGCCGACTCGTCGTGGAACCCGACCACGGCGTGGGGACCGGTTGGATCCGCCTCGACGAGTCCCTAGAGACCCGGTTGCAGCCCAGCGTCGGCCGGCAGGTCGTCGTGCTGATCACCGACAACGAGGACGGAACCCCGTTGGGCCGGGCGCTGGTGGCCGGGCCCTACGTCGTCGGCTCGCCGCAGGCCGTGCGCGCCGCGGCGGTCGTGGTCGCCCTCGGCCGGGCCGCACCTTCGCTGATCCCCGGGGGCCCGGCCGCCGCGGGGCTCGACTCCGCCGAGACGGAGACGACCCACACCCGCCTGGTGGGGCAGCTCGCCGGCGGCGGGCGCGGGGGCGCCGCCGGGCTCGACGCCATCGGCGACGTACCCGGCGTGGACCTCGAACCGGTCGAGCGTCGCGACGAGCTGTGCCTCACCGTGGACGACCCCGGTAGCCGCGACCTCGACGACGCGGTGGGGGCCTGGTGGGACGGCGAGGCCGATTCCCCGGTGACCGTGGCCATCCACATCGCCGACGTCGCCGCCTCGGTCGGACTCGACTCCCCCGCGGACCGCTACGCGCGCACGGTGGCCTCCAGCGCCTACCTGACCGTGGGCGACAACGCCCCCATGCTGGATCCCGCGATCTCGGAGGACGCCTGCTCGCTGCTGCCCGACGCCGACCGCCGGGTCATCAGCGTGCGCATGACCGTCGGGCCGGACGGCGGCATCGGCGACGTCGTCATGGAGACGGCCGTCGCTGCGTCCGCGGCCCGGCTGTCCTACGCGGCCCTCGAGGACTGGCTCGACGGTGACGCGACGATGGTCCGGGACCAGGCGGGTGCGGTCGCCGACGGCGCGGAACAGCTCCTGCACGCTGCGGTGGAGGCCGCCCGGCGCCTCGGGGTCGAGCGGGACGCACGCGGCACCTTCGAGGAACTGTTCGAGGACGTCGAGGTGGAGCCGGCGCTGGTCGACGGCCGCCTGGGGACCGTTCCCGCGGAGCCCCACGCGCGGGCCTACCGCCTGATCGAGCGCCTCATGGTCGCCGCCAACGAGACCGTCGCCGGCTGGCTCGTGCGGCACGAGGTCCCCTCCCTGTACCGGGCCCACACCGGGTTGGACGCCGACCGGATGCAGCGCCTCGCCGCCGCCGTCGAGACGGCGGACGCACGCGTCCCCTCCCTGCAGCAGGCCGCGACCGAGCCCGACGCCCGTGGTGCCGACGACGAGG
>SLRZ01000059.1 GCA_007130695.1 Nitriliruptoraceae bacterium | reverse complement strand
CACGGCAGCGAGCAGGCTGCCCGGTTGTGGGACGGGGCTGACGCGGTGCTCACCAGCCGCGTCGCCCATCCCGAGGTCCGAGCCGCTCTCGCAGCCGCCCAACGCGGCGGACGGCTCGGCACCGCAGCGCACCGGCAGGCAAAGACAAGCTGGGCAGAACTCCGTCAGGCCCTGCGGCTCGTGGAACTCACCCCACAGCTCGAGACGGACGCCGCCGATCTCGCTGAGCGGCATGCCCTGAGCGGCTTCGACGCCATCCATCTCGCCAGCGCACTCACGATCGCGATGACCCCCGTCGTCATAGCGACGTGGGATGCTCGGCTTCATCAGGCCGCACAAGCCGTGGGGCTGTCGACCCTGCCCGGACAGCTGTAGGCAGCAGCCGCATCCTCGCCCGGGCACGAGGGCGCTATGCGCTGATCCGTTGAAGCATGCGGCCGCGCTGAACCACGGCTGCAGGGAGGTTCGTGGGGACCGCTTCGCTCCAGCGGCGATCGCCGGCCGCCTGCTCGGCCCTGCCGGTCAGCGCCCGGATCTGACGCCACGATTCCTCGAGGGTGATCTCGGCCATCGGTCACCAGCCCTTCTCGTCGATCAGTTTCATCAGGTTGCGTTTGCGGCCGTGCTCGGTGCGGACGCGCTGCAGCACGTCCTCGAACCGTTGCGGTTGGTCGGCCTGGCGGGCGAGCCGTCGGATGCGGCTCAGGAGGTCCACCGCCTGACGGTAGGTGGCGTTCTTCTTCGCCTCGATGAGCGTGAACGCCTCCGGCTCGTACACGCTGATCGCATCCAGCGGAGAGGAGTCCTCGCGGGCCCGCGCCAGGGTGAGCCACATCTGGCGGTCGCACCCGTGGTCGGTCGCGACCTGCCAGGCACGCTCCGTGTCGCCTTCGTAGGCCAGGATCTCGACCAGCACACCGGCCGGGCCAACCCGCGCGTGGCCGGTGTCGAGGGGAGGCGGCTGTTCGAGCCGGTGCGTCAGCGTCTCGAGCGCCCGGCCCTTGAGGGCGGCGGCGTCCTCGCCGGCTTCGTCGAGCAGCCGCCGATAGGCGGTCAGTGCCGGGGCCCGAACGAACGCCTCCCAGAACAGCTCCACCGCTTCCGAGCGTTCCCCGCGGTCCCGCAGCAGCCCGGCGAGGAACTCCCGCAGCGGTGGGGTCTGCCATGACCGGTCCGTGAAGGTCTCCAGGCCCTCGCGAGCCCACCTCTCAGCCTCCGCATCGCGGCCCGCTGCCGCGAACATCCGAGGGATCTCCAGGTACGCATCAGGGGTTCGAAGATCGTGCCGATAGACCTCGACGAGATCGTCGGGATCACCGGTCGTCAGCGCGACCCCGATCATCGCCTCGCGGATCGCGAACCGCGGCGACGACCACCCCTCGGTCTCCAATCGCAGCTCCTCCCAGCGAGGTTCCAGCAGTCGCCGGTACTCGGCCACACCGTCCGGCCCGAGCACGCCGGCGTAGACGGCCGCAGCCCGGTGGAAGCCGTCCAATTCCGAGGTCAGCTCGAGCGCGACCAGCCGGCCCGCGAGCTCGACCGGATCGGGCTCGCCCTCGACGCTCGCCTGCAGGTGCAGCTCCGCCAGCCGCTCCGAGATGTCGATCAGCCAGCCGTCCGAGTCGTCGACGTGGCCGATCGCCTCATCCGCGCACCGGTGCGCATGCTCGGTCAGCACCGCGGCCGCCTCGGTGTCCCCGGCAGTGCACAGCTCGGCGATCGCATCGATGACCTCGTCCACCTCACCAGCCCAGCCGGCGGCCTCCTGGTAGGACACGAAGTCGTCGTAGGGGGTGAACGCGGCATCCACGCGTCGACGCCACACCGCCAGATCCGCCCCTCGCCCCGTCCTGCCCGGGCTTCCGTGAGCAGCCGTTCTCGCAGCCGCCAGTCCTGGTCGGCGGCCTCGAGCACCAACGCGACCAGCCGCTCCCGGTCCAGCCCGTCGACGTGATCGACCAGCAGACCGGTTTCATCCTCACGCGAGGTGTTGACGGTCGTGGGTGGATCCGCCTCCAGGCCCGCGGGGTCGAGCAGCAGCGCCACGGCAACGCCGTGCTTACACAACGAGCCTTCCTCGGCGTAGGGCAGGTGCACGACCAGCCCGGCTGCCCGCCGTCGACCCAGAGCTCGACCGTGTAGGGAACCGACCCGCGGACCGTCGCTCGGAGCCGGCGGTCCCCGCCGGCCTGAGGCGCCACCCGCCCCTGCCGGAAGTAGCCCACCCCACGGCCATACACCGCCAGACCCGCGAGCTCCATAACCCCGGAACGGGAAAACGCCTCAGCCAGCGATGCCATGCAGATCCTTGCGGCTCGGTCGATCAGCGAGCCCGCGACGGCGGGCTGACATTGCGAAGCGTAGAGACGTAGGGGCGGCACCCGACCGCCATGCCACAACACGCGAGAGCGGACCTTCACGGGGGCACGACGGGATGTCGAGTCCTGCCCGGATGCGTGTCACCGGCCACGCGTAGGATGTTGGGAGGGAGCGCCGTGAGGAGGCTTCGTTGGCCCGGCACCCACGGCGTGACGGCTTCTTCCTCGCTGCCGACGGCATGACGAGAAGTCCCCCCGGTCGCTGCAAGTCCGCTGCCCGGATCCGGCTCAACCAAGGCGCACTTCTGCATGTCTCCACCTGCCATCGGGCACTGCTCACCAGGACCGGTCGTAGCTCGACAACCGCGTCACCGAACCGATGAGCAGCGGGTTACCAAGCCTCGACGACCTCAGGGTCGGCGCTGCACCAACGTCGCGACCGAGCAGTACCGTTGGTCCAGTGAGGGATGCACTGCGACCGCGAGCATCGGCACGGAGGCTCAGCATGGCGTTCGACCGGATCACCGTTGAAATCGACAAGCTCGAGGGCAAACCCTGCATCCGTGGCATGCGCATCACGGTCGAGACCGTGGTCCGTCTGGTGGCCGCCGGCTGGTCCTTCGAGCACATCCTTGAGGAGTACCCCGACCTCGAGCGCGCTGACATCCAGCAGGCCCTGGAGTACGCGGCCGCTGCGACCGACGTACACGTCCATCGGCTCAGCTCCCCAGCCTAAGACTTCTCATCGACGACAACCTGGCGCCGCGGATCGCGAGCCTGCTCAACGACGCCGGCCACGACGCGGTGCACGTTCGCGACCTCGGGGCAGCCGGAGCCCCCGATACGCGGATCATCGACCTGGCTCTCGCGGACGGCCGGACCATCGTCTCCGCCGACACCGACTTCGGAGCGCTTCTCGCCTCGACGGGAGCGACCGGACCCTCGGTCATCCTCGTGCGAGAAGTCATCGATCATCTTCCGACGGATCTTGTCGGACTTCTCGTGCCATGCATCGAGCAGCTCGAGGGCCAGCTGGCGGCAGGAGCGATGGTCGCGCTCACCACCACGGGCGCTCGGGTACGCCGCCTCCCCCTGCTGTAGACGGTGACGAGCTTCTCCGCCAGCACGGTCGCCAGCGGGTAGCCGACCATCGTGAACGGCTCATCGAGCAGTGCCGGATAGCTCACCTCGACAGGCCCGGGGGTGACCGGGTCGCCGACGTTGACATCGACCTTCAGCTCGAGTGCGGCGGTCGCGACGCTGGCGGGCATCGCCACGCGAACCGCGGCGTAGACGTCCTGCTCACGGATCATGCGAGTGGTCAGCTGGTCGGGTCGGAAGATGACACCGTCATCGACCTCGATGGCGGCGATCTCGGCCATCACCGCGGCGACGGAATCGGCGTCGTTGGTGATCGCCAATCCGCGCAGGTCGACGTCACGGGTGGGACGACGCTCGTCGAACACCGCCAGCAGCATCCCGCCCTTCAGTACGAACTGGTCCCGGACTCCGAGAGCGACAAGCGGTACAGGAACCGCTCCAAGACGTAGAGCACCAGCAGTTCGTCCGTACCGCGCGCCTCGGCGCGGGCCTTCCTCTGCAGGTCGAGGTAGACCCGGCCGGCGGTCGTGTCGCGCGCAGGACGGGTCATGCCTGAAGCACCCGCATCGCATCCGACAGGGGCCCCCAGGCGCGCAGCGTCTGGGCGATCTCAGCCAGCCGTGCCAACTTCGGACGGCTGCGCAGGTACTGACGGAGCGCCGCGTAGGCGAGGTCCTCTCCCACCCGGTGCCGCAGCCGGAAGACGTCCGCGACCGTGCGTTCGCGATCGGAGATCCAGAACCGCTCCCCAACCTGCCCGACCACTTCCTGCCGCCCCAACGCGAAGGTTCCAGCAGCGAACACGTGCACCTGCGTCGGGGGATAGTCGATCACGGGTCGATGGGAGCCCGCCGGGACAGCGACGTGCACCTTACGTGGGATCTCGTCGGTCAGGTCCCAGTAGACGAGCGCCGAGTCCAGGCAGATCATCCCGTCCGGCACCCGACCGCAAACGGCCACGAAGTCGACGTGTTCGAGGTTCTGGTCGGCGAGTTGGAAGAGCCCGCGTGACAACTCGATGATGTCGCCACCATCCCGCAGGGCGTACAGGTCTCGCCACGAGACCCCCGCGGCCACGGCTTCCCCCGATCGGAACACCGGCCCGAGGTGACGCAACGACTCGAGAACGCTGTCCGGCACCATGGATGAGATCCTACATCCATCAGAGCTGACGATGTAGAAATTCATACCGTCGGGGGTGACCGTGCCGGGCCAACCGACGCGGCGGTCACGTTCGAACGCGCCGAGCTGGCGTAGGAGCTGGCCGTCGGCGGCGATCAGGCCGGTGACGGTGTGACGGTCGATCGGCTGGCCGTCCCCGACCGCCCACCCCGACCCGGTGAGCAGCTCCGCCACTACAACCTCGGCGTTGTCGGTCGAGCCGGAGGCCATCAGCGATCCGTCACTCGGTCACGGAGGCCCACGAAGGGTTTCGGCCGGCATGAACCGTCCGCGGCGCGATCGGCCGACACCTCGCCTCCACGGTGGCCAGGTGGCGTCGAGGCAGGCGAGGAACTCCCCAGCGTGCTGAAGTCGGGTGCATGTGACGAAGGACGCCACCACTGGCATCCATGCCCCATGAAGTACCTCACGCCAGCCATCGAGGACCGCGCCGTCGAGGTCCAGCAGTTGCTCGCCGACCGTGGACACCACCGGGCTCCGGCGGTGCCCGACCCCCACACAACCAAGAGGGCGTGTTCTCCTGGTCGGCCCGATGGGCCGTCGCGAGCGCCGTCAGGGTCACCGGCAGCGAGAACGCTCCGGCGTCGCCGTCACCCGTCTCAGGTCCGCACCTTGTCGGCGAACCGCTGCCGCGCGGCTTGACGCGAGACACCGAGCGCGACGGCAACCTGGTTCCACGACCGGCCGTGAGCCCGGGCGACCTCGACGGCCTCCCGCAACCGTGCCTCGCCCTCACGAACGGTCTGCGCAGCATCCGCGATCCGGCGCAGGTCCTCGGTCACCACCACCTTGGCGGTCTCGGGGTCGAGTTCCTCGGCGTGACCCTCGAAGCGTTGTGCAGCCCGCTCGATTTCTTCGTCCGTGTGTCGCATCAGCATCACCCCTCAGCGAGGAACCTGTGGATCTTGCGCCGCAGCGGCCTCGCGTGGATGGCCACGGGTCGTCGCCTTCGATATCGAGAACGCCGACCTCCAGGAGCGCGCCATCGGTCGCCGCGCCGATCAGCATCGTCAGGTCGTCGTCCACCTCGACTCAACGCATCGAGTTGCGAACGGCGTGCAGGATGTTCGCGTCACTGACGCCATGCTTCCGGGCCGGCTCACCTAGCTGCATGACAGACAAGATATCTTGTCTGCCATCGAGGTCAACCACCGACAACAAGCGAACCGCTGGGACAACCCCTCCAGCCGTACCCGGCAGAAGGCGGGATCGCGCCACCGGATCACGGTTGCGACCGGGTACCGATAGCGGATGGTCAGCTCGGTCCGGTGGATCTGCAGCTGCCGGTCGAGGTCGCTGGCGCTTCGGGTGATGCGGTGTCGGATGGGTCCGCACTGCATCACCATGATGTCTTTGAGCCCGTCGGGACGTTGTGGTGTCGCGGTGAGGCCAAGCCATCGGCGCGCGTCGAGGTTGCGGACGGCCCGTTCCACCGTGGGGCGGGAACCTGGCGGCATTCGTCGATCACGACCCCTGACGCCGCTGATCGACCTGCGGGGTCGGGTTCGCTCACCACGGCCGCTGGTGCTCGCGGGCGACCTCAACATCTCGACCAACTGGACTCGCCCGACCGCGAGCGGCACCGCAACGTGCTGGAACGGTTCACCTCGCTCGGCCTGCCCGACGCGTGGACGGTCTCGCCAGACAAGATGCCCACCCCTGACTGCGTCTGCACGGACGCGCCCGGCTGCGGACACGTGCGCACCCACACGCACCGTCACAGCGCGAAGCCATGGCAAGACGACTACATAGTCGTGAACCGGTGGCTGCGGGTCACCTCGTGCCGGACGGTCATGGATGACGGCTCTTGGCGGCCCAGCGACCACGCACCGATGGTCGCCATCTTCGAGGCGACCTGACCCTGCCCCAAGTGAGCGGCGGACGTATCGCCTCCCATGCCACAGCTCGGGCTGGTCGTGCCCTGCGGCGCGTGGAGGGACCCGTCGCACGTGATCACGGCTGTGGGACGCGACCGGCGCTGAGGCGGCGGATCGCGAGGCACGCTCCGCGCTCGAGGCGTTCGACGGGGTGCGCCCCATCGGGCACGAGCGGGCGGCGACGATGCTCGGCCCGCGCCGACGCCGTGGCCGCGCCACGCGTCTCGGCCTGCTCTGAGCCGCCATGGCCTGTCCGGGCCATACGCGTGGTGCGGGCAAGTTGGCCTGTGCAGGCGAAGCGGCGGGAGGTCGCCTGGGAGCACCATCGCACTACCACGACATGGAGGTAGCGATGCAACAGCTTGCCGATCACAAGCAGACGATGCAGACCGCCTGGGCCACCGGCGACTACGACGCGATGATCCGCAAGGAGGGCCTCTACGCTGTCGGGGCACGTCTCGCCGATACGGTGGAGGTTGGTCCCGGACAGCGGGTACTCGACGTCGCCTGCGGCACGGGTAACACCGCCATCCCCGCGGCGCAGGCGGGCGGGCAGGTGACCGGACTCGACCTCACGCCCGAGCTCCTGCAGGTCGCCCGAAGACGGGCCGACGAAGCAGGCGTCGAGGTGGCCCTGCAGGAGGGCGACGCCGAGCAGCTCCCCTTCGGCGAGGGCAGCTTCGACGTCGTGGTGTCGAGCTTCGGTTGCGAGTTCGCGCCGCGCCATGAGGTCATCGCCGACGAGCTCACCCGCGTGCTGCGGCCGGGGGGCAGACTCGGGCTGGTCACCTGGACCCCCGAGGGCGCCATGGGCGACTTCTTCCGCACCGCCGCCCCTCACATGCCGCCGCAACCCGCCTTCGTCGACCCGCCGCTCGCCATGGGGCAGGAGGACTACGTCCGACAGTTGTTCGAGGGCACCGGCGTGACGCTGCGGTTCACTCGGGACAGCTGGGACATCGGCCACGAGTCCGTCGAAGCTGCGGTCGAGTGCTACACGACCTTGTTCGGTCCGTTCGTAGCCGCCCGGCAGCTCGCGGAAGCCGAGGGCCGCTGGCCCGCGTTCCGGGACGACCTCACGGCGATGTTCGAGCGGCTCGACACGACGGAGGGGCCTGCGGTCGAGTTTCCGGCCGAGTACCTCGTCACCCTCGGCACGAAGGAGCAGCGATGAACACGACCGACGCCGCAGGACTCCATCGAGCCATGTTCCGGGCCATCGAGCACCGCGACTTCCCTGGGATACGGGAACTGTTCGCTCCCGACGCGATCCATACTTCACCAGACGGCGAGCCGGTGACCGGGCCCGAGCCGGTCATCGCGGAGGTCCGAAGCTTCGTGAAGGCGTTCCCGGACCTGACGATCGAGATCCGACACCAACACGTGCCGGATCCTTCCCGTTCGATCATCGAATACACCTTCAGCGGCACCCACTCGGGTCCGCTGGAGGACATCGCCCCCACGGGCGAACCCGTTGCCGTCGTCGCGTGCAGCGTGTTGGAGGCTGACGATGGCGCCATCCGCCGCGAATCCGACTACTACGACACGACCGCGATGCTGACGCAACTCGGGGTGATGGGTCGGTGACCGAGCCAGCCGGCTCCACAACACCGGCGTGACGGCGGTCGGCCACCGCCCGCCGTCACGCCCTACCGCGGGTCCACTCCTGGCCGTGGAGGTGTTCAGCTCCGGCCAGGGACGCGGCGATCTCCCCGAGGACGCTCGGATCCTCGACGGCAACCAGGACCACCGGGCAGTCGCGAGAGCGGATCAGAACCCATCACGTGCGTCTCACGCAAGCCGTGGTCCTCGGCACCCCCCACGGTCCCATCACCGTGGAGGCGAAACGCTACCGCCGCGCACCGAGCCCCAGCGAGCTGCGCAGCCTGATCGCCCACCACCACGACCGCACGAAGCTGCTGCTCATCATCGACGCGGTCAACGACAACCTCCGCACCGTGCTCTTCGAGCATCGCGTGTCGTATGTCACCACCGAGGAACTCGCGCTGTTCCTCGACGATGGCACCGTCATCCACGAGGATCTCACCCCGGCCCGAGACAGCCCACCCCGCGATGCAGCCGACGTGCCGTGGCGAGGCCGCAGCGCCTTCCAGGTCCTGCGTCGGCTCATCGATAACCCGCCAGGCCAGCCCCAGACGGTGCTCGCCCGCGACGCGCACGTGTCCCAGCCGCGCGTCTCTCAGGTTCTCAAGACCCTGCATGAACTGGGCTTCGCCGCCGGCGCCAACCAGAACGACCGCACCGGGCTGCTCGAACTGTGGCTGGCCCACTACCCGGGCCCCGGGGGCGTCTCCACACGCTGGTACGGACGCGACCCCGTCGACCAGGTCGCTTCCGCTGCCTACGAGCACGCCGTTGCCGCGGACGCCGCTCCCCTGATGTCCGGCGAGAGCGCAGCGGACCTCATCGCCCCGTATGCCCGCCCAACCAGCGCGGCCCTCTACGTCGAGGCCCACATCGACCTCAGCGCCATCGGCTTGGTCCGTACCCCCGACCCGAAGATCGCCACACTCGAATTGGTCGTGCCCGAGGACCCGACCGTGCGTCCCCAGGCCGACCGGCCGCCCACCACCGCGACGCTGTCTGGCCAGAAGGTCGAACTCGCCGACCCCCTGCAGATCCTGTGGGACGTCGCCCGCTCGACGGGCATCGACGCTCCGCAGCAGGTCGAGCACCTCCGCTTACACCTGCTCGACGAGGTTGCCCAGGGTCTCGAGCTGGCATGAAGGCCACGTTCGAGATCCGCTCCCGCTCGCGCGCCAACGACAGCTCCCTGATCGCGCTGTCGGACCTCAGCGCCGCTGCGAGCAGCGCCGGGTTGCGCCACCGCGTCATCGGTGGGCAGATGGTCGACCTTCTGCTCCACCACAACGGCTTCCACGGGCAGGTCATCGATCGAGCCACAGCCGAAGCAGACGTCGGGGTTGGCCAGTTCGGACCCGACGATTT
>SLRZ01000174.1 GCA_007130695.1 Nitriliruptoraceae bacterium | reverse complement strand
GCGAAGGGCCCCGCCGATGGCGGGGCCCTTCCGCGTGGACCGGTGCCGTCGAGGGGGTTGCGTAGGCCGGACCGCCGGGAACCGGGCGCTACTTCGCCTTGGCCAGGGTGCCGAGGTAGAGCTCGACGACCTTGGGGTCGTCCAGCAGTTCCTTGCCGGTCCCGGTGTAGGCGTTCTTGCCCTGATCGAGCACGTAGCCGCGGTGGCAGATCTGCAGGCACCGTCGGGCGTTCTGTTCGACCATGATCACGGACACGCCGGTGCGGTTGATCTGGCGCACCCGGCGGAAGATCTCGGTCTGGTTCGAGGGCGACAGGCCGGCGGAGGGCTCGTCGAGGAGCAGGACGGAGGGCTCCATCATCAGCGCCCGGGCCATGGCGACCATCTGCCGTTCGCCGCCGGAGAGGTTCCCCGCCCGCGTGTTCGGGCGCTCGACCAGCAGCGGGAAGAGCTCGCCGATGGCCTCGAAGCGGTCCCCGAAATCGTCCGGGCGGAGGAACAGGCCCATCTCGAGGTTCTCGCGGATGGTCAGCGAGGGGAAGATGTTGCGGGTCTGGGGCACGTAGCCGACCCCCCGGGGGACCAGCTCGTGTGCCTTGGCGTTGGTGATGCCCTCGCCCCGCAGGCGGACGGCACCCTCTCGGACCTGCACCAGGCCGAACAGCGCCTTGATGAGTGTGGACTTGCCGGCGCCGTTGGGGCCGATGATCCCGACGATCTCGCCCTCGTCGAGGGTGAGATCGCACCCCTCGAGGATGTTGATGCCGGGCAGGTAGCCGGCGACGACGGCCTCGGCGACCAGGAGGTGGTCCGACTGCTCGTGCTCGCTCATGTGGGCTCCTGCGCCTCGCCGTCGGGGGCGGCGTCGTCCTCGTCCTCCAGGGACAGGTCCGCGTCGTCGTCGCCGAGGTAGGCGTCGATCACCGCACGGTTGCCGAGGATGCTCTGGGGGTCGCCCTCGGCGATCACCCGGCCCTGGGCCAGCACGACCACCCAGTCGCTGATGTTCATCACGACGTCCATGTCGTGCTCGACGAAGATGACGCTCATCCCCTCGTCGCGCAGCGAGGTGACGTGCCTGAGCAGCGACTGCACCAGGGCGGGGTTCACGCCGGCCATCGGCTCGTCGAGCATGACGAGGCTGGGCTCGACCATCAGTGCCCGGGCCATCTCCAGCAGCTTGCGTTGCCCGCCCGAGAGTTCACCGGCGTAGTCGTCCCGCTTCTCGAGCAGCTTGAACCGGTCCAGCAGGGCTTCCGCGCGCTCCGTCGCGGCGCGTTCCTGGCCCCGCCACAGGCCGAGCAGACCGGGCAGGAACTTCTCGCCCCGCTGCCCGGTGGCGCCCAGCAGCATGTTGTCCAGGACGGTGAGGCGGGACAGGGCCTTGGTGAGCTGGAAGGTGCGGACCATGCCCCGTCGCGCGACCTGGTGGGACGGGGTCCGGCCGAGGTCCTTGCCGTCCAGGGACCACGTCCCGGTGTCGGGACGGTCGAAGCCGGTGAGCAGGTTGAACAGTGTGGTCTTGCCGGCCCCGTTCGGGCCGATCAGGGCGGTGATCACGCCCCGCTGGATCTCGAGGTGGTCGACGTCGACGGCCGTGAGCCCCCCGAAGCTACGGGTCACGTGGTCGACCACCAGGATGGGGTCGGGCTTGGCGACCCCCGGCTCGCGCGGGAGGTCGGCGAGTGCCGCTGCGGGCGTCGCGGACGTCTCAGGCATCGAGGGCGATCTCCCGTTTGTTGCCGAACAGTCCCTGCGGACGGAACACGACCAGCAGGGCCAGCAGCAGGCCCGTGAGCACGAAGGCGGAGCCGCCGACGGCGGCGGAACCGCTGAGCCAGCCGGGCAGCAGGTCCTGCGAGGCGGCCTGACGCACGAGCGCGGACATGCTCTGCAGCAGGAACCAGAAGATGAAGGCCCCGAACAGTGGCCCGAACTTCGAGGCGATCCCGCCGATGATCAGCATGGCGTAGGCGTAAAAAGTGATCTGCGGCCGGAAGCTGTTGGGGTTCACGGTGGAGCCGGCCAGCGTGTACACGACGCCGCCGAGCCCGCCCATGACGCCACCGAGCGCGAGGCTCTGGAGCTTGTAGCTGAACACGTTCTTGCCGAGCGCCCGGGCCGCGTCCTCGTCCTCGCGGATGGAGCGCATCACCCGGCCCCACGGGCTCTTCATCAGCAGGAAGACGACCACGGACATCGCCACGGCCAGGCCCCAGCCCACCAGCAGCGTCCAGGTGACGTTGACCGAGTAGTTGAACGGCCCCCAGGTCAGGCCACGGTTGAGCGGGTTCACCCGGTAGAACTCGCCGGCGATCGACTGCAGCCCGAAGGGCCCGCCCGTCAGGCGCACGGCGGAGTTGGAATTGAAGACCAGGCGCAGCACCTCGGCGGCGGCGATGGTGGTGATCGCGAAGTAGTCCGCGCGCAGCCGCAGGGTCGGTGCGCCCAGCAGCAGGGCGAGCAGAACCGCGGCCACGATGGCCATCAGGATGCCGACCCACAGCGACCAGCCGAGGACGGCGACCGAGATGCCCACGCCGTACGCGCCGACCAGCATGAAGCCGACCTGGCCGAAGTTGAGCAGGCCGGTGAAGCCGTAGTGGACGTTGAGGCCGATGGCCAGCAGCGCATAGGCGGCCGCGGTGGGCCCCAGGGCGGCGCGCAGGCCGGTCTCGATTGCGGCGATCAGGTTCACGTCGGGCTCCTCATCCGATGCGCTCGGCTCGGCCCAGCAGCCCCTGGGGTCGGACCAGCAACACGAGGATCAGGATCCCCAGCGCCCAGGCGTAGCCGAGGTCGGTGGGGAAGAAGACCGCGGAGACCTCCACGATCATCCCGATGAGGATGCCCCCGACCATGGCGCCGAACGCGGTTCCCAGACCTCCCAGGATGATCGCCGCGAACATCAGCAGCAGCAACTGGAAGCCGGAGATGTACTGGAAGGAGAACATGGCCCCGTAGAGGATCCCCCCGAGGCCGGCCAGGCCGCTGCCGAGGATCCAGACCAGCCCCACGACCCGTTCGACGTCGATGCCCGACGACTCGGCGAGGTCGCGGTTGTCGGCGACGGCCCGCATGGCCTTGCCCAGGCGGCTGCGCTGGATGGCGAGCCCCACGAGGACCAGTACGGCGATCGCGATCGCCATGATGATGAGGTTGCGCGGCGTCTGGGAGATCGGACCGAACTGGATCCGCTCCTGGCCGATGAAGTCGGTGTACTGGCGCCGGGACCCACCGAAGAAGATCAGCAGGCCGTAGCGCAGGATCAGTGAGACGCCGATGGTCACGACCAGCAGCTGGAACAGCCCGACGCCACGCCGGCGCAGTGGTCGGTACATCCCGCGGTCCAGCACGCCCCCGAGCCCGGCGGCGATGAGCACGCCCAGCGGTGCGGCCACCAGCAAGGGGAATCCGGGGCCGGTGGCGTTGAGGATCCACGCGGCGAAGGCGCCGAAGATCACGATGTCGCCGTGGGCGAAGTTGATCAGGCCGGTGGTGCCGAACACCAGGGACAGCCCGATCGCCGTCATCGCGATGATCAACCCGAAGCGCAGGCCGCTGACCATTTGCTGCGCGACGGAGGCGAAGGTCCCCCGGGTCTCCGGCGGGTCGCCGAGCTGGAACGGCACCGCCTGGCGGTCCCCCTCCGACACGGACCGCTCCACGGAGTCCTGGTCCGGGTCGCGCAGCTCGACGCCCTCGGGCAGTGTTTCGATGGTGACGATGAAGTCGCCCTCGCCCGCCTCGATCTCCCAGGAGCCGTTCTCCTCGGAGACGGCGCGGCCGACCTCGTCGCCGGCCTCGTCGGTGACGACGACCTCGACGCCCTCGACCGGTTCCCCTTCGGCACGGAAGGTGCCGAACAGGACGCCCGGCCCGGCCTCCTCGTCGTCCCCGACGACCTCCTCGCCGTTCTCTTCGCCGTTGTCGTCCGGCTCGTCGGCGTCCTCCTCGGGGGCGGCCATCGGCGCGGACGGGGCGGCCAGGGCGAGGACGGGCCCGATGAGGGTGAGCGTCGCCACCAGTGCGCTCAGCAGGATGACGAGGCCACGCGCGCCATGACGCACTGCGTCTCTCCTCGTACGAGCAGCTGGGGCGGACCCGGGAGTGGGCGGCGGGAGTCTAGAGCGCCGGAGCGCTCACGTCCGAAAGGACGTGACGAAAGCCGTGCGCCCACCGTCCGCACGGGGTGCGGAGCGGGGCCGGGCCGGGTGGGACGGCGCCGGGAGCCTCCCGCTGGAATAGGCTGCCTGGTCGTCGACCTTCAAGGGGCATGGAGCGCATGGGCGAACTCGATCCGCAGGTGCTGGCCATCGTGGCCGTCGCCGCCGCGGGACTCAGCGTGGTGACGCTGTTCATCGCGCTCCTCGTGGGGCTGCGCCTGCGGCGCGTGCGGCGCGAGCTGCGCGACGCGCTCGGCGGCGAGGGCGCCTCGGTGGTCGACGCCCTGGGCCGACACGGCGGCCAGATCGACGACCTGCGGCGGGACGTGCTCGACCTCGACACACGCGCCGACGAGCTGCGGGGCCTGTTGCGCGGCACCGTCTCCAAGGTGGGCCTCGTGCGCTACGACGCCTTCGAGGACATGGGCGGGGCGCTGTCGTTCTCGGCCGCGCTGCTCGACGAGCAGGGCGACGGGGTCGTCGTCTCCGCGATCAACGGCCGCACCGAGACCCGGTGCTACGCCAAGCCGATTGAACGCGCGGGCAGCGACTCGAACCTCTCCGGTGAGGAGTCGGCGGCGATCGACGCCGCCCTGTCGGGTCGCTCGGCCTCGAGTCCGCCCCCCTCGGGCCGTCGGCGGCGGAGGGCGGCGTCGTGAGCGGCGCTGCTGATGGTGGTGTGGTCGCCTACCTCGGCCCGGAGGGCACCTTCACCGAGACGGCGGCCCGCCTGATCCTGGGTTCGCAGACCCCCGAGGAGCTGGTCTCCTGCGGCGACATCGGCGAGGTCCTGCGGATGGTCGAGGAGGGTCGCGCCGGGCGCGGCGTGGTGCCGATCGAGAACACGCTGGAAGGCTCCGTCGCCGCGACGCTCGACGCCCTGGCCTTCGACACGGACCTGCTCGTGGGCGGGGAACTCGAGGTGCCGGTGACCCTCGTGGCGGCGGCACCGGCCGGGACCGCGTTGGACGAGGTCACCGAGATCCATTCGCACCCGGTCGCGCTCTCGTCGTGCCGCCGCTGGCTGTCCTCGACGCTGCCCGGCGCCGAGCGGGTGCCCGCGACCTCGACCGCGAGGGCCGCCCAGACCGTGGCCGAGACGGGCGGGGGCCGCGCCGCGATCGTCAACCCGCTCGCCGCGGAGCGCTACGACCTCGAGGTGGTCGCGCGCGACATCGCCGACCGCGCCGCCAACTCGACCCGCTTCGTGGTGGTGGGTGGTTCGCTGCCCGAGGCCACCGGTTGGGACAAGACCTCGGTGGTGGTCTTCATCGACGAGAACCGCCCCGGGGCCCTGCTGCAGCTGCTGGAGATCTTCGCGGAACGGGACCTGAACCTGACCAAGATCGAGTCGCGTCCGACGAAGGCCGAGCTCGGGGAGTACTGCTTCTTCCTGGATGTCGAGGGCCACCTCGCCGACGAACGGGTCGGCGACGCCCTGGCGGCGGTCAAGCGCACCCACCGCGACGTGAAGGTGCTGGGCTCCTACCGCCGCTCGGGGGCGCGGCGGACCGACGAGGCCGAGCGGATCGCGGCCGATGACCGGGCCTACCGGGAGGCCGCGGGCTGGCTCGCCGAGTGGCGGGCCCGGATCGGCAGCTGAGCGCGGCGAACGGCCCCGGCCGTGCGCGGTTGACGATCGGCCAGGGTGGCCTACCGTGCACCTCGGTGGAAGCCATTCCCCGAGCCCCCTGGAGAACGACGTGAGCGACACCCTGAAGCTGACCGACGAGGACATCCGGACCGTCAGGCACGGGGCCACCTCGACGGGTGCGCCGCAGCTGAGCCAGGACGCGGACGGCACCGACGCGGACGGCACCGACGCGGACGGGTCCGACGCGGACGGGTCCGACGGGGATGCGGGTGACGGTGACTCGACCGACGCCAGCGACGGCGACTCGAGCGACAGCGGCGACGGCTCGGATGCCGACGGCACGGACTCGTAGGAACCGTGCCCGACGATCCCCTGGTGGTGGACCCGGGCGGCGACGTGCTGCGACGGCTGGTCGGCGATCCCGGCCGGTTCGCCGACGAGTTCTGGGGCACCGCGCCGCTGTTGCGCCGCGGTGCCTGGCCGTCGCACCCACCGCTGAGCCTCGACGACGTCGATTATCTGCTGACGTCGACGGGGCTGCGGTGGCCCGCCTTCCGGCTGGTCCGTGAGGGCACCTCGCTGCCCACCTCGTCGTTCACCCGGTCGGGGCGGATCGGTGGGCAGCGGGTCACCGACCTCGTCGACGGTCCGCGGGCGATGGAGCTGTTCGACGAGGGCGCCACGGCCGTCCTGCAGGGGCTGCATCGCTACCACGAGCCGGTCGCCCGGCTCTGCGACGACCTCGAGGCCGCCCTCGGCCATCCGGTGCAGGCCAACGCCTACCTGACCCCACCGGGATCGCGCGGGCTGAACGTCCACCACGACACCCACGACGTGCTGGCCCTGCAGACCCACGGCCACAAGCACTGGGTGGTGCACGAGCCCGCGGTGCACGCCCCCCTGTCGTCCCAACCGTGGTCCTCCGACGAGCACCGCCCCGGACCCCTGGTCCTCGACGTCGACCTGGCACCGGGGGACCTGCTGTACCTGCCCCGGGGCGTCCCCCACGCGGCGGAGACCGTCGGCGAGGTCTCGCTGCACCTGACCATCGGCATCCGGACGGTCACGTGGTACGACGTGGTCCGCACCGCGGCCGACCAGTTGGCCGACGACGCCACGCTGCGTGCGTCGCTGCCGCTCGGCTACGGCGAGGATCCCGACGCCCTGGTCGCGGAGGTCGGTCGCCGGCTGCGGCGGGCCGCGGACGGTCTGGCCGACGTCGACGCCGGGGAGGTGGTCGCCGGACTACTCGACGGACGACGCCGGCAGCGGCGTCCCGCGCGGCGGGGGCAGCTGTTGGAGCTGGTGGGCCTCGACCAGATCGACGACGACACGTGGATCCGCCGTCGCGACGGCCTCCCGGTCGCGATGGAGGCGACCGACGGGCACACCGCACTCCGGCTCCCGGACCGCGACGTCCTCCTGCCCGCCGCGTTGTCCGACCTGGTGGGTGGGCTGCTGGACGGACGTGCCCACCGCGTGGGCGACCTCGCCGACCGTCTCGACCCCGACAGCCGGCGCGTACTGGTCCGCCGACTCGTCCGCGAGGGTGTGCTCTCGACCCGGGACGCCGCACGTGACTGACCGCTTCAGTTGCGCGCGCACCTCGTGGCAGCTCCGGGAACCGCTGCTGGCCACCGCCTCGCAGGTCCGTCGGTGGGTGCTGGTCGAGCAGCCCGGCTCCTGGGGACGCGACGCGCTCACCGAGAGCCGCCTGCCGGCCGACGTCGGCGAGGAACTGCGTCGGCGCTGCCGTGCCGTGGGCGCCCGCCCGGTCCTCATCCGACGGTGCGGCGGCCGCGACGAGGGTCGCCGCAGGGTCTTCGTGGCCTCGAGCGCCGCGGGATCGTCCTGGCTCGAGCGCTTCGACCTCGACGACGCCGCCGACGTGCTCGACCTCGATCTCGCCCCGCTCGCGCAGGACCGCGGCGTCGGCGGCGAGGCCCTCGACCCGTTCCTGCTGCTGACCTGCACGAACGGCAGCCACGACGCCTGCTGCGCGGAGTTCGGTCGGGGGGTCGCCAAGGCGCTCGACGAACACCTCGGTGCACGCTCCTGGGAGTGCTCCCACATCGGCGGCGACCGTTTCGCCGCCAACGTGGTCGCGCTGCCGCAGGGGGTCTACTACGGCCGGGTCGCCCCCGAGGCCGCCGTGGGCATCGCCCACCTGCACCGGGAGGGGCTGCTGTCCCTGCCCCACTACCGCGGCCGCTCGATCTGGCCCTTCGACGTCCAGGCCGCCGAGACGATGCTGCGCCTCCACCTCGGTGTCGACGGGGTCGAGGACCTCGTTCCGGCGACGGTCGAGCGTCCGGAGCCCGGGAGGTCCGTGGTCGAGTTCGTCGCGCCGGACGGGCGCTGGCGGGTGGAGCTCGAGGTCAGTGCGGATCCGCAGGAGCAGGTGATGACCTGCTCGGCGGCCTCGGCCGGCCATCCCCCTCGCTACACCCTGCGCGGGGTCTCCCCCGTCGACGACGCCGTCCCCGGTGTCCCGGAGGCCGGGCCCGGGCGTTAGCCTCTGGCCCATGATCGATCCACGCCTGCTCCGTGAGGAGCCCGACGCCGTGGCCGCGGCCCTGGCACGCCGCGGCTACGACACCGACACGCTCGAGCGACTGCGGGAGCTCGACGACCGCCGGCGTGCCCTGATCTCGCAGGTCGACACCGCCCGCGCCGAGCAGGGCACTGCCTCCAAGGCCATCGGCCGGGCGGCCGCGGAGGAGCGGCCCGAACTCATCGACCGGGCGGCCGAAGTCAAGCGCCGGGTCGGCGAGCTCGAGGAACAGCTCGAGACCGTCACCGTCGAGCACGGCGCCGCCTTCGCGGCCGTGCCGAACCTGCCCCACCCCGACGCGCCCGACGGTGACGAGGGTGACGGCGAGGTGCTGCGCCATGTCGGGTCGAAGCCGGTCTTCGACCACGAACCACGGGACCACGTCGACCTGCTCGAGGCGCCCGGGGCCATCGACCTCGCCCGGGGCGCGAAGGTGTCCGGTTCCCGGTTCGCCTACCTCGTGGGGGAGGGCGCCCTGCTCGAACTGGCGCTGGTGCGCTATGCGATGGACGTGGCGATGGCCCACGGGCACATCCCGGTGATCCCGCCCGTGCTCGTCCGTGAGGAGGCGATGTACAACACGGGCTTCCTGCCCACCGACGCGCAGCAGATCTTCACCACCCGCGACGAGGACTACTACCTCGTGGGCACCTCCGAGGTGCCGTTGGCCGCGATGCACGCCGACGAACTGTTCGACCCGGGCGAGCTCCCGCGTCGGCTGGTGGGCTACTCGCCCTGCTTCCGTCGGGAGGCGGGGTCGCACGGCAAGGACACCCGGGGGATCCTGCGGGTGCACCAGTTCGAGAAGGTCGAGATGTTCGCCTTCACCCATCCCGACGAGTCGGACGCCGAGCACCAACGGCTGCTGTCGATCGAGGAGGAGATCTTCACCGGGCTCGAACTGCACTACCGGGTGGTGGACATCCCGGTCGGTGATCTCGGCGCCTCGGCCGCCCGCAAGTTCGACCTCGAGGCCTGGATGCCGGGCCAGGACGCCTACCGCGAGGTGACCTCCTGTTCGAACACCACCGACTACCAGGCGCGCCGGCTGCGCGCCCGGATCCGGGTGGCGGACGGAGACAACGTGCTCGTGCACACCCTCAACGGCACGGCCCTGGCCGTGCAGCGGGCGATGATCGCGATCG
>SLRZ01000164.1 GCA_007130695.1 Nitriliruptoraceae bacterium | reverse complement strand
CTGCCGGCGACGCAACACCTCAGCGAGCCGACACTGGCGCGCCTCGCTACGACGACGCACCTGCTCGAGCGCTTCGAGCTCCCGATGGATCTCCGGCTCCGGCAGCGCGTCCACGTCGCGCTCCAACAGCGCCTCGGTCGCGCCGACCAGCTCCCCCACCGGGTCAGACGGCATGGCGCCCCCCGACAGCTCTACGGCCGCCACGCTCACCTCCCCGTTGGATCGCTGATCTCAACTGGTTGCCCATCCTGCCAGCAGGGTGAGACATCCAGAATCCGGGCCATCTCCGAGCTGTGGAAATCCCGTGGCGTCGGGAGTCAGGTAGCAGACGCAGGTAGTAGACACCGACGTTCGCGGGTTTCCGGCCGTCACGTCGTCAGTCGCCGTGTTCCCGATACGGGATGAGGTCGAGGTCGGAGGCGAGGAGTTGCACGAGCAGGCCGTCATGCCAGTGGCCGTCGTCGTGTCGTTCGTACTGTCGCAGCACGCCGACCTGTCGCAGCACGCCGACGGGCTCGAGGCCGACCGCCCGGTAGGCGCGGATCGCGGCCGTGTTGCCGACCGCCGGATCGATGGTGAGGCGATGGTGGCCCTGCACCTCGACGAGGTGGCGCACCAGCGCCGTCAGGGCGTCCCGTCCGAGCCCCCGTCCGTGCCATGCGGGGCCCAGTGCGACGTCGAGGCCGGCAGAGCGATAGTCGGGCCCGCGGTCACCTCCTCGTACTGGAGCAGGCCCGCCACGGTGGCCTCGCATGTGATCACCAGACGGACCACCGCATCGTGCTCACCGGTGAGCCACCGCTCGACCTCGGCACGCGACGTCCGGCCCCACCACCGCGTCATCGCCGGTTCGTCGAAGATCGCCGACAGGGGGTCGACGTCACCGTCCCTGCCGCCCGCAGCACCACCCGTTCACCGCCGATGGACGGGTGGTGGCGGGTCATGACAGGTTCAGCGCCCCTCGAAGGTGATCGTGCTCTTGCCGGCCTCCGAGCCGTCCTTGGCGTCGTCCCAGAACACCTCGAGCGTGTGGCTCCCTTGGCCGATCGAGAGCGTCTCCCGGAACTCACCGATCTCCGGTCCGCCACCCCCCATCGTATGGGAGTCGGCCAGCACCCCACCCGGCCCACTGAGCCGGTAGCGCACCGTGCCCTCGAAGACACTGGCGCAGCCGACCAGTTGCACCGTGCCCGACACCTGCTGGCTCTGCACCGGGGCGACGACGTCGATGAACACCCGCGGCTCCCCGCCGCGGTGTGCCGCGCACGGGTCCGCGACGCGGGCGGCATCGGGCTGCGGCCCGGCCGGTTCCTCGGCGGCCGGTGCCTCCTCCTGCGCCTCGGGGGCTTCCTGCGCCTCGCTCTGCTGCTCTTCGGCCGATTCCCGCGGCGCGGGTCGCACGTCGGGGACGACGACCTCCGCCAGCTCGTTGGGCCCGCGCTCGAGCTCGTAGGTGGGCTCCTCGGCCTCGGCCTCCGCCTCCACCTCCGCCTCCTCGGTCGGGGCGGTCTCCGGCGCCGCGGCCGTGTCGACGGTGGGGGTGGCCACGCCGGTCAGGCTCGTGGCCGCCACCCCGACGACGGCGATCGCGGCGAGGGAGCCGAGCACGGCACCGCCCTGCCGGAACCGGCGCCGACGGCGTCCACCCGTCCACAGCCGTTCGGCGTCGGGCGTGGCACCGGGTTCCGGCGACGCCTCGGCGAACAGGTCATCGAGCTCCGTGGACATGATTGTGCTCCTCATCATCGACCTCGATGTCGAGCTCGGGGCCGAGCTCGACGCGCAGGGCCTCTCGTGCCCGGTGCAGCTGCTGGCGGACCGTGTCGGCGCGGACGCCGTCGAGGTCGCCGATCTCCCGGGCGCTCCAGCCCAGCACGTGTCGCAGGACGAGCAGCCGCCGCTGGGGCTCGTCCAGGCGCGACAGCGCCGCACGGACCGCCAGGGCGGTCGCGGTGTCGGGCTCGGGCTGGGACTCGGCGCTGGCCACCCTCGAGCGGGCGCGCCACGCCACCCGGCGACGACGCAGCTGCGAGGTCGCGAGGTTGACGGCCACCCGGTGGGCCCAGCCCCCGGGAGAGGACAGCTCCCCGACGTGCTCCCAGCGGCTGGCGGCACGCAGCAGGGTCTCCTGCGCGACCTCCTCGGCGACTGCACGGTCATCGAGGAGCAGATCGACCGCGCGCACCAGCCGGGGGTGCTCACGTTCGATGAAGGCCGCCAACTCTGGAGGTACGTCCATCGAGGCTCCTGCTTGGGTTCATGAGGTCACACGTCCCGGACGGGCAGAGTGTGACGGGCCAGACCGGATCGTGCGCGGGACGCGCGCTCTCGCCTCCCGTCGGGCTCCGGCACCCGGGTGCGCGGCTCCGTCGCCACGGCGGGCACCGGGACACCGGCGATCGTGCTGTTCTAGCCTCTCCCACACCCCCGACCCCGTGCCCGAAAGGCCGTCATGAGCGACCCGCTGCGCGTCCACCGCGACGAGGACGGGGTGGTGACCCTGACGTTGGACCGACCCGAGGCCCGCAACGCCTTCAGCGCCCAACTGATGCGCACCATCGCCGACACCATCGATGCCCTGGTGACCGATCCCGGGGTCCGGGCGCTGGTGCTCACCGGCTCGGGCACGGCCTTCTCCGCCGGCGCCGACCTCAACTGGATGTCCTCGCTCGTCGACAACAGCTTCGAGGAGAACGTCGAGGACTCCGGACACTTCGAACGGATGCTGCGCGCCGTCGACGAGTTCCCGACACCCACCCTCGCACGGGTCAACGGCCACGCCATCGGGGGCGCGGCCGGCCTGCTGGCCTGCGTCGACGTGGCCGTCGCGGTGCGGGGCGCGAAGATCGGCTTCAGCGAGGCCCGCCTGGGCCTGGCCCCCGCCATGATCTCCGCCTACGTCCAGCGTCGCATCGGACCGGGCCACGCACGGCGCTACTTCCTGTCGGGCGAACTGTTCGACACCGACCGGGCCTTCGAGATCGGTCTGGTGCACGAGGTGTGCGACCCCGACGACCTCGACGCGGTCTTCGGCGACGTGCTCGCCCAGATGCTCAAGGCGGGCCCGTCCGCCCAGCGCGAGACGAAGCGGCTGATCGCCGAGGTCGAGGCAGCCCGCTCGCCCGCGGCCAGTGAGCGAAAGCGCTTGGAGACCATCGCGCGCCTGCGGGTCTCCGAGGAGGGCCAGGCGGGGATGGCGGCCTTCTTCGCCAAGCAACCCCCGCCGTGGGTGCCCGGACCGGACGCCTAGGAGTCCTCGCCGAGGACCAGTTCGATCTCCTGCATGTCGCGTTCCCCCTCGCCGTCGGCGGGGCTGTCCCAGAAGACCTCCAGGGTCGCGGCCTCGTGGCCCTCCGCCGTGGCGAGATCGATCGTCACGGCGAACTCGCCCACGCACGGGCCACCGCACTCGGCCGTGGTGAAGTCGTCGACGAGTTCCTCGCCCTCGTCGGTCACCAGACGGAAGCGCACCGTGCCCTCGTACACGCTGGCACAGCCGACCAGCTCGAGCTCGTCGTGCACGCGCTGCCCGTCGACGGGTGCGACGACGTCGACGAAGGCGTCCGTGGCCTGCTCGTCGCGCTCCGAACAGGGTGCGGCGACCTCGTCGGGGTCCGGCTGGGGGGACGACGCCTCGTCGTGCGTGGCCCCGTCGTCCGTGGCCTCGGCGTCCTCCGCCTCGTCGGTCTCCCCGTCGTCCGGATCGGGCTCCGCGGCCTCGGTGTCCCCGGCGTCGACGTCGTCGACGTCGTCCACCTCGACGTCCGCCCCGTCACCACACCCGGCCAGCAGCAGGACGAGCGCGGACAGCAGCGCCAGAACGGATCGGGACACGCGGTACTCCTTCGATGACGGACCCTGCATCCTGCCACACGTGGCCCCTCGCCCGGCCCTCGACGCACCGGTGCGGCAGGGGCCCGCTGGTAGCGTCTCCGACCGACGGTGTGGTTCCCGCCGGTACCAGCCGGCGGGGTCGGTCCGGTGACGAAACGAGCGGCGATGCGCCTCCCCGAGCAGGTCACGATCGTCGAGGTCGGCCCACGTGACGGCCTCCAGAACGAGCCCGGCACGGTGCCCACCGACGTGAAGGTCGAGCTGATCGACCGGCTCGCGAGGTGCGGCCTGCCGGTGGTCGAGGCGACCTCCTTCGTGCACCCGAAATGGGTGCCCCAACTCGCCGACGCCGCCGAGGTCCTGGCGGGCATCAC
Organism: Nitriliruptoraceae bacterium; assembly: GCA_007130695.1. GTDB lineage: Bacteria > Actinomycetota > Nitriliruptoria > Nitriliruptorales > Nitriliruptoraceae > SKLC01. The sequence goes on along the minus strand of SLRZ01000164.1, from coordinate 5,262 downwards.
CCCGCTGGCGGGGGTGCGCTACCCGGTGCTGGTCCCCAACGACAAGGGACTGGACCGTGCGCTGGAGGCCGGGGTCGAGGAGGTCGCCGTCTTCGGTGCGGCCTCCGAGGCCTTCAGCGAGGCCAACCTCAACCGCACCATCGCCGAATCGCTCGAGATGTTCGCGCCCGTCGTCACCCGTGCCCTCGAACACGGCCTACGGGTGCGGGGCTACGTGTCCTGTGTCTGCGGGTGCCCATACCAGGGCCCGGTGCCTGTGGACGACGTCGTCCGGGTCACCGCCTCGCTCTTCGAACTCGGCGTTCACGAGGTGAGCGTGGGCGACACCATCGGTGTGGGGACCCCCGGACAGGTCGCCTCCCTCGTCGGGATACTGGCCGGCCACGTCCCGATCGACCGGGTGGCCGTCCACATGCACGACACCTACGGGCAGGGCCTGGCCAACACCCTGGCCGCCTTCGATGAGGGCGTCCACGTCGCGGACGCCTCCGCGGGAGGCCTGGGTGGCTGCCCCTTCGCGCCCGGCGCCAAGGGCAACCTCGCCACCGAGGACCTCGTCTACGCCTGCGAGGGGTCGGGCATCCGGACCGGCGTCGACCTCGACGCACTGGTCGACACCACCGCCTGGATGCACCGACAGCTCGGTCGGGCGCCGGCGTCGCGGGTCGCCGAGGCCGTGCTCGCCAAGCGCTCGTGACCGGGTGACACGAACGGCACTCAGCGGATCTCGTCGAGCCGTTCCTCGAGCGAACGCTCGGTGAGTTCGCCGCTGACCATCGCCTGCATCGTGCCGTCGCGGTCGAAGAAGGCCGTGGTCGGCATCGCGCGTCCACCGATGGACGCGGCCACGTCGCCCTCGATGTCGAACAGCGTGGGGAAGACGATCCCCTGCTCCTCGACGAATTCCTCGGCGTTCTCCCGCAGGTCCATGTGGTCGATCCCGACGAAGGCGATGTCGGGATTGTCCTCCGCAGCCGCGTTCAACACCGGTAGTTCCCGCTTGCACGGGGTGCACCACGACGCCAGGACGTTCATCACCACCGGGCGCCCGTCGTCCACCTCGCGGCGGATCCAGGCGGCGGCCTCGGGCCAGCCGGCGTCGGCCAGCACGGCGTCCCGGGGCGGTGGCTCGGCCGCCTCGACGTCGTGGACGTCGACACCGGGCGAGTCGGGGTCATCGGCGATCAGCGTGAAAGCCAGCACCAGGGCCAGGACCACGCCCAGACCGATGGCGAACCGAGGCAACACGGAGACCTCCCGACGGGGGGTCGGAAGGTACCCACGCCCCGGCGGTCAGCGCCCGGGCGCGCCGAGGTCCGACGGGCGCTCCGTACGATGCCGCCCATGCGACCCCCGGCCCGAGTTCGCCCCCGTCCCAGTCCGCGCGCGGCACGCCGCGTGTCGGGCCGACGTGGCGCCCTCGTGCTCGTCGCCTCGCTGCTGGTGCTGGTCTCGGCACCGACGGCGGCGCTCGCCCATCCGTTCGGCCCGCCGCCGCGGGCCTGGGTCACCGTTGACGGCACGGTCGTCGACATCGTCTGGGAGGCCTCCTACGACGACCACCTCGCCATCGGCGAGCGGTTGGGCTACTTCGAACCCGGCACGAGCCAGGCCTACCTCGACCCCAACGTGCAGGTGGCGCCACCCCGGTCCCAGGAGGAGAACCTGGCGGCCTCCGGGGACCTGCGCGACTACCTCACCGACCACATCGTGGTGCGCCAGGACGGCCGGCGATGCGAGCCCCGGGTGATCGACACCGACGCGTTCGTCGACCGCGGGGCGCACACGCGCCACCACTGCCCGCAGACCGCCGAGGTGCTCGACCTGCGCATCACGATGCTGCACGACATCCACGACGCCTACCGCACCTTCGGCCTGGCAGAGGAGGCGACCGCCGGCCCCTTCGCGATGTTCTCCGTGGAGGAACCCGAACACGCCGTGACGGTCACCGAACTCGACGAGGGCAGCTCGACGACCGCACGCCTGGCGCTGCTCGGCGCACTGGCCGTGGTCGTGATCGGCACGGTGACGGGATTCAAGGTCATCACCGGCGATCGGCGTCAGGTTTGAGCCCGGCGCTGGCCGCCACCCTCCTCGCCCAGAGCGTGGCCGAACGGCTCGAGGACCGCTTCGCCCAGCTCATCGAGGTCGAGCCCTCCCTGGGGATCCAGGCCGTCGCGATCCTCGCCGCGCTGGTCGTCGGCGCGCTGCACGCCCTGGCGCCGGGCCACGCGAAGGCGGTTGCGGCCGCCTACTTCGCGGGCAGCCGGGGGCGACGCCGCGACGCCGTCGCGCTCGGCGTGATCGTGGCGGGCATGCACACCGGTTCGGTCCTGGTCCTCGGCCTGCTGCTGGAGTCGCTGCTGCGTGGCCCGCTGCCCCCCGACCTGCTCACACCCTGGATGATGCTGGTCTCCGGCGTCCTGGTGCTCGGGCTCGGGACGTGGCTGGTGACACGGCAGGTGCGTGCCCGCCGGCTGGGCGGCGGCCACCACCATCACCATCTGCCCGAGGGCATCTCCCCGTTCTCCCGCCGCGGACTCGTGCTGATCGGGGTCGCCGGCGGCCTGCTGCCGAGCCCGTCGGCGTTCCTGGTGCTGTTGACCGCCCTCGCCACCGGCCGTCTGGCCTTCGGGCTCGCGCTCATCGTCGCCTTCAGCGTCGGGCTGGCCGCGACCGTCGCGAGCGTGGGACTGGCCGCGCGTGCCGGCCGCGAGGTGCTGCGCCACCGGGCGGAGGAGAGCTCGTTCGCCCGCCGGGTGAGCGCGGCAATGCCGGCGGTGAGCGCAGTGGTGATCGCGGCCGCCGGCCTCGCCGTCACCTCCGTCGCCGCCGCGGGGCTGCTGCGCTGAGAAGACGCCGGCGGCCACGGTCAGCCGCGGGAGGGCACCCCCGCCAGGACCTCGCTCGCGACCTCGAGGAAGCGGTCGACCTCGGTCGGGGTCCCGACGCTGACCCGGATCTGCTCGTCCATGGCGTAGGGGGCCAACGGGCGGACACCGACCTCGCGTCGCCCGAACGCCTCGACGACGTCCGCGGCGGGTGTGCCGAGCTCCACGGTCAGGAAGTTGCCGAGCCCGTCGGTGAACGGCACCCCGAGCGAACGCAACCCCTCGGCCATGCGGGTGCGCCCCTCGAGGGTCGCCCGCACGGTGTGTTCCAGATGGTCGGTGTCGGAGAGGCTGGCCAGAGCCGCGGCCTGGGCCGTGGCGGTCAGGTTGAACCGCACCCGCCAGGCGTCGAGGCCGGCGACCAGCGCGGCGGGGCCCAGCAGGTACCCGACGCGCAGGCCGGCCAAGCCGTGCGCCTTGGAGAAGGTGCGCGTGGTCAGCACCCGCGGGTGGTCGAGGTCGAGCTCCTTCGTGGTCGCGTACCCCTGCTGGCCCTGGGCGAAGGGGTGGTAGGCCTCGTCGACCACGACGGTGACGTGTTCGGGCACCCCGGCGACAAGTTCCTCGAGTTGCCGGCCCGTCAGGTGGGCGCCGGTCGGGTTGCCCGGGTTGTCGATGGCCACGACCCGGGTCGAGTCGTCGACCAGGTCGAGCAGCGCGCCGACGTCGCGGGTGTAGCCGTCCCCGTCCCGGTCCGCCGGGCCGCCGGTGGGTGCTTCGAGGTAGGTGGCGCCGGCATTGTTGGCCGCCAGGCGGTAGACCACGAAGCCGTGCTGGAAGGCCACGACCGTGCCGGGGCGCTCTTGGCCGTGGCATTCGTGACCCACGATGTCCATCAGCAGTCCGGCGGATCCCGTGCCCACCGCCACCTCGTCGGCGCCCACCCCCTCGTGGTCCGCCAGGGCGGCCCGCAGCGCCAGGCTCTGGTCGTCCGGGTAGCGGTGGGCTTCGGCGACCGCGGCCCGTACGGCCTCCACGGCCCGGGGCGAGGGTCCGAACGGCGATTCGTTGGAGGACAGCCGCACCCGCACTCCGGGTGGGGGTCCCACGGTGGCGGCGGCGGCAACCTGCCCGGGCATCGGCGCATCCTCGTGTGGTCGGCTCTACAGGAGCCTACGACCCCGGTGGCGTCAGAGGTACAGCCCCGTCGCACCGTCATGGCGCTGGGACGCGACAGCGTGCACGTCGCGCTCGCGCACGATCAGGTAGGTCTCGCCCTGCACGTCCACCTCGATCGCGTCGTCAGGGAGGTAGAGGACCTCGTCACCGACGGACACGTGCCGGACGTGGGGCCCGACCCCGACGCTCTGGCTCCACAGGCCCTTGCGGTCCACGGACTCTGCCGTGGCCGGGATCAGGATCCCGCCCTTGCTGCGCCGCTCCGCGTCGCCCGGGGGCGCGACCAGGACCCGGTCACCGAGGACGGCGACACTTCGGCGCCCATCGTCGGTCGCGCCGGACGGGGATCGGGTGGCGGGAGGCTGCGAAGTCATGTCCATGAGCCTACCGACGTGCCCCGGGGCCCCACCCTCGGACCGAGCGCTACGTTCCCCCGAGATCGCCACCGTCGAGGAGCACCCCCGTGCGCGTCCCACCACGAGCCCTCGCTGGCCTGCTCTGCCTCGCCATGACCGTGTCCGCCTGCGCCGACGGATCGTCCGACCCGGGCGGGGAGGACGACACCGCCGCCGACCCGCCGGTCACCGGGGCGGAGGACACGGCGGACGCCGCCGTGGGCACCGCCGAGACCGAACTCGGTGAGGTGCTGGTGGACGCCGACGGGATGACGCTCTACGTCTTCGATCCCGACGAGCAGGGCTCGAGTACCTGCTACGACGACTGCGCCCGGGACTGGCCGCCCCTGCTCGCCGAGGAGCCCGTGGCCGCCGAGGGAGCGGACGACGGGCTGGTCGGCACCACGACCCGCGATGACGACACCGACCAGGTCACCTACGGCGACTGGCCGCTGTACCAATGGAGCGGGGACACGGAGCGTGGCGACGTCGCCGGCCACGGGGTCGGTGGGGTGTGGTGGACGATCGACGCCGAGGGCGAGCCGCAGCGGGACGACGCGGGGGAGGACCCGGCCTACTGAGCGACCCCGTCCATCGACGCCCATCGGCGTGCGGCGACGCTCAGCGCGGGGCGACGTAGGTGTGGGACGCGACGTGGGGAGGCAGAGTCGCGTCCGCCCGTGTGCCGGCGACCTCCACACCCTGCTCGCCCCCGACCTTCAGCTCCGCGTCGCGACCCGGCAGGAAGCCGCACCGTTCGAGGAGCCGCAACGCGCCGTCGTCGGACTCGAGCTCCTCGGTGATGCGCACGACGTGGACGGGGCCGACCGGCGCGCGGTCGAGCCGCACCGCGTCGG
>SLRZ01000119.1 GCA_007130695.1 Nitriliruptoraceae bacterium | reverse complement strand
CCGGTCGTGTGCCCCGGCGTCCCGGGTCGTGCGCCCCGGCGTCGGACGGTCACGGCTGCTCGGGGGTGACGGGACGGCGGGGGTGCCGACCGGCGCCGGCGTCCCGGGCGGGCGACGATGGGTCCCCGAAGAGACGCCGACCGCAAGGAACCCTGAAGTGAGCACCATCGAACGTTCCATCGAGGTCCAGGTCCCGGTCCGGACCGCCTACAACCAGTTCACGCAGTTCGAGGAGTTCCCGCACTTCATGCAGGACGTCGAGGAGATCCGCCAACTCGACGACACCACGGTGCGCTGGAAGGTCAAGGTCGCCGGCGCGGAGCGCGAGTGGGATGCCGACATCACCGAGCAGGAGCCCGACCAGCGCATCGCCTGGCGCAGCCGCGGTGACGTCCAGCACGCCGGTGTCGTCACCTTCCACCGTCTCGGTGAGGACCGAACCCGCGTGATGCTGCAGATGGATGTGGAGCCCAGCGACTGGATCGAGAAGGTCGGTGACGCGCTCAACGTCATGGAGCGCCACGTGGAGGACGACCTCGAGTCGTTCAAGGCCCTGGTCGAGGAGCGCGGGGTCGAGACCGGCGCCTGGCGAGGCGAGGTCGACCAGGACCCCGCCAGCTGAGGCTCTCTGACTCCCACGCCGGCCCCGGCCCTCCGCGCCGGGGCCGGCGTGCGTCGTGGAGCCCCGACCCGACGCCGTGGGCGGTGTCGGTCCCCGGCGCGGCATCTACCCTCCTTCCGGACCCGACCGTGCACCCGAAAACCGGGGGTGCGTCCAGGAGGCCAGGTGAGAGCGGTGTGCCCCGTTGCGGTCACGGTCGCTCTGGCCGTGGGTGGGGCGCTGCTGCCCGCCTGCTCGGCGGAGGTGGACGACGCCGCCCCGGGTGCCAGGGGAGGGGTGGACGCCGAGTCCGACACGACCCCGGAGCAGCGCCCCGCGGACGCCGACGACGACGAGGAGCCCCCCGCGCCCGAGGAGATCGACCCGGCCCCGGTGGGCCCCGTCGGAACTCTCGAGCGGGCCAGCGAGGACTTCCCCCGGTGGGGTGGCGGACCGGTCCACCTCGCGGACGCGAGGTTGTTCGAGCTCGACGGCGTCGACCGTCTGGTGCTGGAGTTCGACGGCGAACTGCCCAGTTGGCAGGTGCGCCCGATCACCGGACCGTTGCTCGAACAGCCCGGTCGCAGCGAGGTGGAGCTCGAGGGTGACCGCGTCCTGGAGGTGCGGCTGGTGCCCGCGACCTCGATCGACCGGGGCGCGGACGAACCGATGGCGTCGTACGACGGGCCCGAGTACCTGACCTCGGACAGCGGGGGGATCCGCGAGGCGCTGGTGATCGCCGACGCGAGCGACATCCTCAGTTGGGCGGTGGGGATCGAGGGCACGTCCACCGTCGCCGTCGGGGTGCTCGAGGATCCCGACCGGCTCGTGCTCGACGTCTCGGTCGGGGACGGTTGATCACTCCGTGACGAAATCGATGAGCCGTTCGACGGAGCGGATCAGCTCCCGGTCGAGGTCACGCCAGGTGCGCACGCTCGTCCGAATCCGTCCCCACAGCGCCCCGGGATCCGGGTAGCCCAGGCGGGTGGCGACCCCCGACTTCCAGTCCTCGCCCCGCGGCACGTCGGGCCAGGCCTCGATCCCGACCACCTCGGGACGGACGGCCGCCCACACGTCCACGTAGGGGTGGCCGGTGATCAGCACCTGCGGATGGGCGACCGAGGCGGCGATCCGGGCCTCCTTGGTCCCCGCCACGAGATGGTCGAGGAGGATGCCCAGGCGACGCGTGGGCCCGGGAGCGAAGTCCGCGACCACCCGGGCGAGGTCGTCCGCGCCGTGGAGTGCCTCGACGACCACGCCCTCGACGCGCAGATCGTCGCCCCACACCTGTTCGACGAGTTCGGCGTCGTGGACACCCTCGACGAGCAGCCGGCTCGCCCGGGCCACCCGTGCCGGCGTCCGGGGCGCGGCGATGGAGCCGGAGTTGGTCGTGCGGACCTCGGCCGGGGCCGGCGGCGCGGTCTCGGGGGCCACCAACGAGACCGGGCGGTCGTCGACGAGGAACGCGCCCGGGTGCAGACCGAAGCTGCGCTGTCGTCCCCGACGGTCCCGGAGGGTGAGCTGTGTGGCGGTGCAGGCCACCACGGCGCCCACGAACCCGCCGCCGGCCTCCTCGACGATCATTCCGGGCCGCGCCGTGACCTGCGGGACGGTCCGCCGATGGCTGCCGCCGTCGGCCAGCACGTCGTCCACGTCGTAGCGAATGGCGGCGACCTCCTGCTCGGGCGGTTCGGGGCGGACGGCCGGGGCGGACGGCCGGGGCGGCTCAGGTCGGGTTGGCATCCGTGAGCGGCGGGACCGCGCAGTGCAACCGTCCGTCGGTGATGTCGAGGACGTAGCCGGCGACGCGCAGATCGGCGGGGCGGTCCTCCCACACCCGAAGGCGTTCGCAGTCGCTGCGGACGGCGTCCTCGGGATCGGTGAACGTGTGCCACTCGCGGTCCCGGGCTCCGGGTCCGAGCTTCTCGGCCAGTTGGTCCGGAAGGCGGCCTTCGGGGTCGTGCAGCCCGCAGTCGGTGTGGGCGATGACCGCGACCTGGTTGGTGCCCAGTACGTGGGTCGACAGGGCGAGCGAGCGCAGCACGTCGTCGGTGACCCGTGCACCGGCGGTGCGGATGACGTGTACGTCCCCGAGGTCGAGGCCGAGGGCGGCGTAGACGTCGATGCGGGCATCCATGCACGTGACGACGGACAGGCGGCGGGCCGGCCGGACGGGCAACTCGCGGTGGGCCCCGTCGGCGACGTAGGCCGCGTTGGCGGCCTCGAGTTGCGCGAAGACGGGTTCGTGGTCGGGTGCGGACATGATCGGCCTTCTTCTCGGGGCGTTCAGCCCTTCCGGTCGCGGTCGCGGGCCCGCAGGGTACGCACGAGGGTGTCGCGTTCCTCGAGCAGCACCCGCCGCAGCGGTCCCGGCAACGCCGGGTCGTCGAGGCGGGCGTCGACGTCCGCCACCAGCGACTCACCGGCGGCGTGATGGGGGAACATGGCGGTGGCGAACTCGATGGCCCAGTCCAGTGAGCGCTGCTCCCAGACCTCGTCGAGGACGTCGAGATAGCGGCCCGCGTAGGGCGCGAGGACCTCGGGCTGGTCGAGGCGGTTCCAACCCGACCACAGGTGCCGGGACAGCGTGTGCGACAGCGTGGTGTCCTCCAGCAACTGCCGCCAGGTCTCCTCCTTGGCGTCGGGTTCCGGCGCGGACGCGCGGGCCGTTGCCGCGTGGCGCCGGCCGAGGTCGGTCGGGTCGCGCTCGAGTTCCTCGTCTATGCGCGCACGGCCGACCGCGCCGGCACGCGACAGGGCGGTCAGCAGGTGCCACCGCAGGTCGGTGTCCAGCGCGAGGCCGTCGACCGCGAGGTCGCCCTCGAGCAGGTCCGCGACCGCGGTCATTTGCTCGGGTTCGGCGCGCGCGCAGGTCGCCCAGTGGCGTGCCCAGGCGAGCTGGTGGTCGCTGCCGGGCGTCGAGGCCTCCAGGCGTTCGCGGCCGTGACGCGCCAGCCGACCGAGCAGCTCGTCGCGTCGGGTTGGATCGGCATAGCGTTCCGCCGCGGTGTGCGCCCGCACCAGCAGCCGCTGCAGGACCCCGACCTCGGATTCGTGAGCGACGTTGTGCAGCACCATCTCGACGTAGCGGCCGGCCGGCAGCGCGCCGTCCCGGACCATGTCCCAGGTCGCGCTCCAGACCAGTGCCCGCGGCAGCGGATCGACCAGGCGGTGCAGCCCCTCGGTGAGGGTGGCCGTCGAGCGCTCGTCGATCGCGACCTTGGCGTAGGTGAGGTCCTCGTCGTTGACCAGCAGCACGTCGCCGGCGGCGACGCCCGCGAGCTCGTCCACCGACGTGCGCGGTCCCTGGACGTCGACTTCGATGCGGGTGCGGCGCACGAGGCCCTCGTCGGTGTCGTCGTACACACCCACGGTCAGGCGGTGGCGCCGCAACGGCTGGTGGCTCGCCTCGACGCCGGACAGTTCCGCCCAGTCGGGCACCGGCGCCTCCTGGACGACCGCCACCTCCCGGTAGACCCCGTCGGCGATCTCGGCCTCGGCGCGCAACCGGTTCACCCCGGTGGTCAGCAACCACTCGTCACGCCAGGACCCGAGGTCACGGCCGCTGGCGCGCTGGAGGGCCTCGAGGAAGTCGGTCAGCTCCGTGTTGCCCCAGGCGTGGCGTTCGAAGTAGTCCCGGCAGCCGGCGAGGAACTCCTCCTGGCCCACCCAGGCGACCAACTGCCGCAGGACCGAGGCGCCCTTGGCGTAGGTGATCCCGTCGAAGTTCTGGTGGACGGACTCCACGTCGGGCATCGAGTCGGCGACCGGGTGGGTGGAGGGCAACTGGTCCTGGTACTTGGCCCAGGCCTTCTCGGCGTCGAGGAAGGTGGTCCAGGCCTGGCTCCACCGCGTCGCCTCGGCCTGGGCGAGCACGGCCATGAACGTGGCGAAGGACTCGTTGAGCCACAGGTCGTCCCACCAGCGCATCGTCACGAGGTCGCCGAACCACATGTGCGCCATCTCGTGCAGGATCGTCTCGGCCCGCCGTTCGCGCACGGCGTCGGTGACCTTGGAGCGGAAGACGTACTGCTCGGTGAACGTGATGCAGCCCGGGTTCTCCATCGCGCCGGCGGAGAACTCGGGCACGAACAACTGGTCGTACTTGTCGCCGAACGGGTAGGGCTGTTCGAAGACCCGGCGGAAGAAATCCAGCCCGGCCCGGGTGACGTCGAACATCTCGTCCGCGTCGAGGTACTCAGCAAGCGAGCGGCGTACGTACAGGCCGAGGTCGATGCCGTCGTGCTCGGCGTGCACGGAGGCGTACGACCCGGCCACCACCGCGGTGATGTAGGTCGGCACCGCCGGCGTGCGCTCGAAGCGCCAGCGGCCGGCCGCCCCCTCCTCCGGACGCTCGGTCGGCCTCGCGTTGGAGACCACCACCCACTCCTCGGGCGCGTCCACCGTCAGGTCGAAGGTGGCCCGCAGGTCCGGCTGATCGAAACAGGCGTAGACGAGGTGGGCGTCGAAGGGCTCGAACTGGCTGTGCAGGTAGACCCGCTCGTCGGCGGGATCGACGAACCGGTGGAGGCCCTTGCCCTCGTGCTGGTAGGCCATGTCCGCCGTGACGACGAGCCGGTGGGTTCCTGGCTCGAGCCCGCGCAGGGCGATGCGGGTGGCGCCGACCGCGTCTGCCTCGAGTGGGGCGCCGTCGAGTTCGACCCGATCCACCTCGTGCGCGGTGCAGTCGATGAAGGTGTCACCCGACCGCAGCGCCCGGAAGGTCACCTCGGTGACCGACCCGAAGATCCGCTCGCCGCGGTCGAGGTCGAGGTGGACGTCGTAGGCCACCTCGTCGAGCATGCCGGCACGGTCCCGGGCCTCGTCGTGGGTCAGGTTCTCGGTGACCGCCATCGTGTCCCCAGGGTCGAAGGGCAGGGATGGGCGAGGCTAGCCACTCGCTCCCCGCGGCCCGGTACCTCGGCGCCGTCGGCCACCCCGGTCCGGTCACCCGCTCCCGGTGGTCGGGTCACCGTGCCGGCCCTCGCCGGCCCGGAAGCGTTCGACCGCCGCCATGCCCCCGGCCTCGATCGCCGCGAGACCGCCGTCGTGCTCCTCGAGGAGGGCCTCGGGCAATGCGACGCCGTAGGACTCCAGCAGCGACGCCCGGTCGGCCAGCATCGTGGTCTGGGGCAGGGCGGCCAGTTCCCCGGCCAGGGCGAGCGCCTCCGCACGGGCCGAGCCCGGGGGACATGAACGGGTCGCCAGGCCGATCTGCACCGCCTCCTCCGCCCCGACCGCTCGGCCGGTCAGCACGAGGTCCAGCGCGCGTCCCTCGCCGATCAGTCGCGGGAGACGAACCGTTCCGCCGTCGATCAGGGGCACGCCCCAGCGTCGGCAGAACACCCCGAGGACCGCGTCCTCGGCGACGATGCGCAGGTCCGCCCACAGGGCGAGTTCCAGGCCGCCGGCCACCGCGTGCCCCTCGATCGCCGCGACCACGGGCTTGGCCGGCGCGGTACGGGTCGGACCCATCGGTGCCCGGGTGGTGCGTTCCAGCCGGTTCGCCCGGCTGGGGTCCTCGCCCATGGCGTGCAGGTCGGCGCCGGCACAGAACGTCCCGCCGGTGCCCGTCAGGACCCCCACGGTCAAGTCCTCGTCGGTCTCGAGCCGTTCGAAGGCGGCCGACAGCCGGTCCGCGGTCGGGCGGTCCACGGCGTTGCGGACCTCCGGACGGTCGATGGTGACGACCAGCACCGGCCCGACGACCTCCTCGATGACGCTCATCGCTCGTTCCTCCGTGCGTTGCGCGGCGAACCCGACGTTCCCCCGGCGTGCCCGGCGTTCCCGCGGCGGACCGATGATCGCGACGGGAGCGACGAATGGACGGTCCGGAACCTAGTCCCCCCGGCCAATTGTGCACCGCGTTGTGTAGGATCGAGAACAGGTGGCGACCGTCGCCGAGAGACGCACAGGGTGTCGCGCGGGCGTGCGGTCTGCCGAGATCCGAACGCTCGATTTGAGGGAGTGGTCATGCAGGAGTACACGAGTCCGGGTGAAGTGAAGATTTCCCCCGACGACAATCTGACGTCGTCGCTGTTCGAGGTGGTGGATTCCACCCCCGACCGGCCGATGGTCGCCCACCGGGTGGGGGAGCGCTTCGTCGACTGGAGCGCCCGTCAGTTCGTGGACGAGGCCATGGCGGTGGCCAAGGGTCTGATGGGCCTCGGCCTCGAGAAGGGCGGCCGCGTCTCGATCTACTGCTCGACGCGTATCGAGTGGACCGTCCTCGACTACGCGATCTGGATGGCCGGTGGCATCACGGTCCCGATCTACGAGACGTCCTCGTCCGACCAGGTCGAGTGGATCGTGAGCAACGCAGAGGTCTCGGTCCTCGTCGCGGAGAACGCCGAACTCAAGGGCAACTACGACACGGTCGCGGACAAGCTGCCGACGTGCGAGCACGTCTTCGTCATCGAGGACGCCGGGCTCGAGAAGATCAAGCAGGCCGGTTCCGACGTCAGCGACGAGGACGTGCGTGCACGCGCGGCCGAGGTCACCGCGGACGACGTGTGCACCATCGTCTACACCTCGGGGACCACGGGCCGCCCCAAGGGCTGCGTGATCACCCACGGAAACTTCATCTGGGTCTGCGAGCAGGTGGAGTCGGCGGCGTCCGACTTCTTCCAGCAGGGTGAGCGCACGCTGCTCTTCCTCCCGCTGGCCCACATCTTCGCCCGGATGATCCAGGTCGCCTGCATCCGGTCGGGCGTGAAGCTCGGTTTCTCGACGGGCATCCCGCAGCTGGTCGACGAGCTGGGCATCTACCAGCCGACCTTCCTGCTCTCGGTTCCCCGCGTGTTCGAGAAGGTGTTCAACGGTGCGCAGCAGCGTGCGCACTCCGAGGGCAAGGGCAAGATCTTCGACAAGGCCGCCGCGGTCGCCGAGGACTTCTCCCGTCAGTCCACCGAGGGCAAGGTCTCGCTCGGCACGAAGCTCCTGCACGGCGTGTTCGACAAGCTCGTGTACAGCAAGCTGCGTGCCGCGATGGGTGGCAACGTCCGCTACGCCGTATCCGGGGGTGCCGCCCTCGGTGAGCGGCTCGGGCACTTCTTCAACGGCATCGGCGTCACCATCCTCGAGGGCTACGGCCTGACCGAGACCACGGCCCCGGCGACGATGAACCGCCCCGACGCCTTCAAGATCGGCACCGTCGGCAAGCCCGTGCCGGGCTGCTCCATCCGCATCGCGGATGACGGCGAGGTGCTCATCAAGGGCGCCAACGTCTTCCAGGGCTACTACAAGAACGACGAGGCGACGAAGGAGTCGATGGACGCCGACGGCTGGTACGCCAGCGGTGACCTCGGTTCGCTCGACGGTGAGGGCTACCTGCGCATCACCGGACGGAAGAAGGAGATCATCGTCACGGCCGGCGGCAAGAACGTCGCGCCGAACCAGCTCGAGGACCAGCTGCGTGCGCACCCGCTGATCAGCCAGTGCATGGTGGTCGGGGACGGCCAGCCCTTCATCGCCGCGATCGTCACGCTGGACGCCGAGTCGCTGCCGGCGTGGGCCGCGGAGAAGGACAAGCCCACCGAACAGTCCCTGGCCCAGTGGGCCGAGGACCCCGACGTCAAGGCCGAGATCGAACTGGCGGTCGAGAAGGCCAACAAGACCGTCTCCAAGGCCGAGTCGATCCGTACCTATCGGATCGTGGGCGAGGACTTCGAGGTCGGCGAGGAGCTCACCCCGACCCTGAAGGTCAAGCGCCCCATCGTCCAGGAGAAGTACCAGTCCCTGATCGATGAGATCTACGCCGGCCAGAAGAACTAGCACCACACGAAGAACGGATCGAGCCCCGGCTTCACGGCCGGGGCTCGATCCGTTCTTCCTGGCCTTCGGGGTGGGGGCGGTGGCCCGGCCGGGCTGCGGTGACGCAAAGCCTGCAGGCCAGAGGCCGTGACGTCACCGCCTGTCGGGGTGTGACGTGGGGCGTGCAGGCCAGAGGCTGCGAGCAGGGCACCACGGTCCATCACCAGCGCGATCAGCGCCAGGGGCCGCACGAAGGCACCCAGGATGAATCCGATCGCCAGCGCCGCCTGGATGTAGATTGTCAACCAGTTGAACAGCACCGCGTCGGGAACGACCACCGCCTCGTAGAAGGCACCGAACCAGGCCCAGGTCCCGTCAGCGACCGCTTCGGCGATGTCCTCACGCACTACGCCACCGCGCTCCGCGCCGATCCGGCCAAGGTGGACATCCGAGCCGAACCCGCCGATCTTCCCGTTGTGGCCGACGGTGAGCTCGAATAGCCACGGGTGAGGGTTGACGACCCAGCGAACTCGTACAAGAGCGGGCTACATCATGCTCGCAGATTGTCGATACCGCGCCGCCAGCGATTGCCTCTGCGGTGGGGTCCGTCTCAAGCGCAGGTTGAGCGCACTACTCGAACAACGCGGCTGGCCCGGAGACAACGAACGATGCCACCCTCAGTCATCCTGCGGGTTCGGCGATGAGGCGAGGATCTCGTCGATGACCGCGTCACCGTCGCGCCCCTCGCCGCCGTCGAGGGAACGCAGTCCCTCGTCGACCTTGCCTCGGATCTCGGCCAGGCGCGCCTGACGGAACTCATCGCGGTCGGCGAGCAGGCGCAACGCTTCGCGGACGACCTCACTGGCCGAGGTGTAGCGGCCAGCGCGAACTCGCTCTTGCACCATCGCCTCGAGCTCTGGCGTCAACGACACGTTCACTGGCCTACCTCCACGTCGCTGACCTCAGCCTATCGCGGATAACGAAGATTGCTATCTTTGGTTATCGAGCCAGTCCACAGCATGCCACTTGACCTGATCAACTCCCCGGTCAGCGAAAGCTCGACGAGCCGCGAATATGGGCGATCACCTGTGTCCAGGCGGCCTCACGGGCGAACGCTGTAGCCGATTCTGGCGTAGTGCCCGCGGCCTCGAGCGGCGTCACGTATCGCGCAGCTCCCTCACGCCGTAGACCCGTGACGAGCGGGCGATACAGCACGTCTCGAGAGGACGTTTTGGCCCCATGCCGTGGGGGCCCCCTTGCGAGCGACTCACGCGTAGCCGTGGAGCAGTAGGTCGATGGTGTCGCTGAGGTGCGAGGTAGGGGCGGGCTGGTCGAGCAGCAACTGTGTGAGCAGGACCGCCGAGAGGAACGTCT
>SLRZ01000151.1 GCA_007130695.1 Nitriliruptoraceae bacterium | reverse complement strand
GGCTCCCCGCGGAGCCCCGTGAGTACCCGCCGGCCGTCGGGCCGGATCACCGCCACCTCGCGCCCGGACGGCGGGCCGGCGCCGGCGCCCCCCGCGACCGGGGGCAGCAGGGCGACCTCGGCGCCGGCGGTCAGGCGTTGGTCGTCGGAGGCGACCTCGAGGTCGACGGCCACCGTGACGCGCCCGAGCAGCGGTGCGAGCCCGGGATGCTGCCGGGCGACGGCGTCCCGCAGCTCCCCGACGGTGGCGGCGTGATCGAGTTCGACCGACACCCGGGGCGCGCCGGCCCGGTCGGCGAGGCCGCCGAACAGCCGCACCTGGCGCTGCATGCCGCCTCCTCCTCGGTCACCTGCGACGGCCGAGGCTACTGCGCACACCCCGGCGGTACGGTGGCCACGTGCCCGATGTCTCCTCCGCCCCCACCCAGGAGCCGACCGACCGGCTCGGTCGGCCGCTGACCGACCTGCGGGTGTCGGTGACCGACCGCTGCAACCTGCGGTGCACGTACTGCATGCCCGCGGAGCTCTTCGGTCCCGACCACGCCTTCCTGCCGCGCAGCGAACTGCTGAGCTTCGAGGAGCTCACGCGGCTGGTCCGGCTCGCGGTCGGCCTCGGGGTCCGCAAGGTGCGACTGACCGGCGGCGAGCCGCTCCTCCGGCGGGACCTGGCCGACCTCGTGGCCTCCCTGGCCGCCCTCGACGGCCTCGACGACCTCGCGCTGACGACCAACGGGCTGCTGCTGCCGACGCACGCGACCGGGCTGGCCGAGGCGGGCCTCACCCGGGTGACGGTGAGCCTCGACGCCCTCGACGAGGAGACCTTCCGGGCCATCGGGGACACCACCGCATCGCTCGCCGGCGTCCTGGCCGGTATCGAGGCGGCACAGGCCGCGGGGCTCACCCCGGTGAAGATCAACACCGTCCTGCAGCGGGGCGTCAACGACGACCAGCTCGAGGACCTCGCCGATTTCGGCCGGCGGACGGGCACCACCGTCCGGTTCATCGAGTTCATGGACGTGGGCACGAGCAACGGTTGGCGACGGGAGCAGGTGGTGCCGGCGGCCGAGGTCGTCGAACGCCTCGCCGCACGGTGGCCACTCGAACCGGTCACCGGGGACCGGCCCGAGGAGGTCGCCGACCGCTACCGCTACCTCGACGGCGGTGGCGAGGTCGGTGTGATCGCGTCGGTCACGCGCCCCTTCTGCCGCACCTGCAGCCGGGCGCGGCTCTCCGCGGTCGGTGAGCTGTTCACCTGCCTGTTCGCGGCCGGTGGCCACGATCTGCGGGCGCCGTTACGCGCCGGCGCTGACGACGCGGAGCTCACCGAGCGGCTCGCCGGTCTGTGGGGCGCCCGTGCCGACCGCGCCTCGGAGCAGCGTGCGACGACGGGCCTGACGGGGGAGCGTGTCGAGATGTCCTACATCGGCGGATGAGGGGATCTGCTTGGCTGGCCCCCACGAGGCCCGTGACGACAGGCGGGGGTGCGCCCCGAACGGGCCTCCGGGTGAGCCATCCTCGAAGGGAGATGCATGAGTCGGATCGTGGTCGGCGTCGACGGGTCCGCGGACTCGCGGGCGGCCCTGGCCTGGAGCGTGGACCAGGCCCGGCGGATCGACGCGCAGGTGGTGGTCGTGCACGTCTACGGACTGAGCGACGAGCACAATCCCTACCTGACCGCCTTCAGTAGCTTCGGGAGCGGCGCGGGTGCGCGTGGGGCCGTGGGTGAGTCCGAGCGTTGGCGCACGGAGCGTTCGGAGGCGACGTACCGCCAGGCCTCCGGTGTCCTGTCGTCGATCGTCACCGAGGTCGTGGGTGACGAGGCCGACGTCGTGGTCGACCAGGTCGCGAAGTCCGGGGGCCGTCCGGCGCGGGCGCTGCTCGAGGAGGCACGCGACTGTGCGCTGCTGGTCGTCGGCGCGCGTGGACGGGGCGGCTTCCGGGGCCTGCGGTTGGGGTCGATCGCGGAGAAGTGTGTCCGTCACGCGCCCTGCTCGGTGATGGTCGTCCGGGCCTGACCCCTCCCGGCACCGGAGGCTCGACCGGCCCGGACCGGTCCGGACGGGTCCGGTCGGGCGCGGTCTGCGGTCACCGCCGCTCGAGCGTGACCTCGCCGCTGTCGGGGTCGTGGATGATCCGTCCGTGTTCGAAGCGCGTGGCCTCCCGGCCGTCCTCCCACTGCACGACGTCCGAGAGGGGATAGCCCAGCCCGCTGCCCGCCGGGCCACCGGCGCGCCGATAGCGGCGGTCGATCGGTCCCCACAGTGCCCTGCGTCCGGTGCCGGGCCCGATGTAGAAGCGGCCGTGCTCGAAGTTCTGGAACCAGCCGCGGTCGTCGCTCACCCGGCGCAGCGGCGCGGTGGGGTAGCCGAGCGGGCCGTTGACGCTGTCGAGTTCGAGGTAGCGGTCCCGCAGGCGGCTGGTGACCTCCCAGGCCCCCGTCTCCGGCGTGGCGTAGATGGCGCCGCCCTCGAAGCCCTGGACCGTCCCGCGACCGTCACCGACGTCGAGTCGGCGGCCCCTCGGGAAGCCGAGCTCGCCGGCGTCGTAGCCCAGCTGCTGGTAGCGGTCCTTGGTGGTGCCGAGGACCGCCCGGAGTCCGGTGGCCCGGGAGTTGATCAGCATGCCGCCGGTGAAGCCCTGCATGCCGCCGCGACCGGACAGCGACGTGCGCCGCGCCCGGTTGGGGTAGCCCAGCGGGCCCGTGGTCCCGCCGGTGCGCCGGTAGGCGGTCCAGTACGAGGTGTAGACCGCGACCACGTCGCTCGACCCGGCCTGGCGCAACAGCGCCCCGCGTTGGAAGCGCTGGAGGTAGCCGCGCTCCCCCGGTGCCTGTACGACGTCGGCCAGCGGCAGCCCGAGCCGGCGGCCCCGGGCGCCGCCCTGGGCGACCCACGCCTCCCAGTAGGGGCGCACGACGGGGTGCGCACCGGTCCGCTCGGTGTAGGTGATCCAGCCCCGCTGGAAGCGCGCGTACCAACCCGGGCCCCAGTTGAAGAACTGGCGGTCGCGGATGGGGTAGCCGAGCCGGCCGCCCTCGCGGTCGAGGTTGCGCCAGACGGTGGCCTCCCGGCCCCGGACCGACCATGCCCCCACGGCCGGGAGATAGGTGATGTAGCCGTTGGTGTGCCGCCGGATCCGACCGCCGCCCGACCCGTTGCGCTCCGACTCCTCCGGGGTCCCCACCCGGGCGCCGGCCAGGCCGAGGTCCTGGTACTTCATGTCGATGTGGGAGGGATTCGTCCCCGGCAGGCACGGTGCGGTGTGGGTGGCGGTGCGGTTGTCCACCCGCACGGTGCGGGTACAGGCCGGGTCGAGCTGCCACGGGGGGGTGCACGTGACCGCCCGGCAGACGACCTCGGTGACGCCCGCGATCTGCTGGTTGCACTGGCCGTAGCGGAAGTTGTTGCAGCACACCCGGCGTTGGTCGCACGAGCCCGAGGCGCAGTGGCAGCGGCACGAGGAACCGGGCAGGCGATTGCAGTCGATGATGTAGCGCGCGGCGCCCCGGCAGAAGGCGGAGTCGTCGACCCGCCACCAGCCGGCGCGGTACGAGCCCGGGGGGCAGAGGTTCGAGCCGTTGTTGATCGTGCAGCAGAAGGCCGTCCAACCGGAGCCGCACGACGCGCCGGCACCGCACACCGAGGCGTAGGCCGTGCCCGGCTTGAGCAGGAAACCGAACGGGTTGACGGCCAGCGCCGTGCCCGTCAGCGCCGAGCGCCACAGGAACCCACGCCGGTCGAGGTCGGCGGGCGACACGGCCCGGGTCAGTCGTTCGACCGCACGCTCACTGAGCGAACTCGTCGTGGCGGTGGACGGGGTGCGTCGCTGCAGCAGGGCTCTCATCGGCGCTCCACCTTCACTCTCGCCAGGACCCGGTTGACCTCGCCGATGGTCCGTGGGGCCCGGGCCACGTTGCCGAGCACCACGTAGAGGCAGAAGGCGCGGTCCGCCTCGTGGAAGAAGACCTGGGTGCCGGCCTGACCGGGCAGCGTGCGCTGCAGCGAGGCGGGACTGAAGTCCGCGGTCGTCAGGCGGCGCGGCATCCCCTCGCGGGCGAAGAGGGCCGTGCGGGCGGAGGCGGGCTCGTACTCGAGCAGGGCCACGAAGGCGTCGTCGGCCGTCATCCCGTCGACGGCGCCGCTGCCGAAGTCGCCGCGGTCGGCCGGCAGGGGGAAGTTCCCGAGGTGGGCGGTGGCCAGGTCCTCATCGCTCTGGCGCGGTTCGGTCCGTGTGGCACCGCCGGCCGCCCGGGCGCCCGGGCGGTCCTGGGGTCCCCGCCGGATCCGTCCCTCCCAGCCCCCGGGCAGGTCGGCTTCCATGCCGGCGCCTCGCAGTCTCACGTGAGTACCTCCGCTCCGAGTAGGACGGCCCCGATGACGACGCCGGTCTGGGTGACGGCGGTCGCCCGCGCCACCGTGTCCGTGTGTGCGTTGATGCGGCGGTGCAGCGCCCGGAGGGCCTCCGCGGAATGCACCCCCGCGGTCCCGACCAGGGGGAGGCTCCGCACGAATCCGAACCACCCGCCGATCAGCGCCCCGGCCCACCAACTGCCGGTGGCCAGGGCACCCAACAGGGCCACGTAGGTCGCCGAGGCGGTCACCGTCGTGAACAGCGCCCCGCCGAGCTGGAAGCCGAACCCCACGCCGTAGACCCAGCCCCGGTAGGTGGTCAGCCAGCGCTCGTCGACCTGGCGGCGGAGGGAGGGCAGCCGCCGGCGGCCGTCGGCGATCAGGCCCACCACGGCCGCGACGACCAGCAGGGCGATCGCCATCGGTGGGGGCAACAAGCCGACCCCGCTGAGGAGCTGGCCGACCCCGCCGGACAACGCGCCGATCAGGATGCCACCGGCCACGGAGCCCACGACGTACCAGGTGACCGTGATCGGCCACCGGGATCCTCGTGAGGCCTCCCCGACCGGGGAGATGCTGGCGAGCATCGACTCGCCTCACGGCGACCACATGCTGCGGATCGCGGCCAGGGTCGCGAGCGGGAGGACGAGCCACACCAGCGCCGTCATGTCGGTGACCGCTCGTCGGCGTCCCCCTGCACGTAGAGGCTGGGGTCACCGGGGTGGATGCCCGCCGACTCCAGGATCCGGTCGAGCTC
Source organism: Nitriliruptoraceae bacterium (assembly GCA_007130695.1). Classification (GTDB taxonomy): domain Bacteria; phylum Actinomycetota; class Nitriliruptoria; order Nitriliruptorales; family Nitriliruptoraceae; genus SKLC01. The sequence goes on along the minus strand of SLRZ01000151.1, from coordinate 4,704 downwards.
CGCCTCACGGCGGCGGTCCGCGGCGGCCCGTCGGCCGGGTGGCGGGGAGGTCGTCGCGGCCGGGGCCCCGTCCTCCGCGAGCTCGAGGAAGTCCAGGACCTGCTCCCAGCTGGACCCGGTGCCCGACCCCCGGATGCGCCCGGTCCCGGCCTCGACCAGGGCGACGTAGGGGGAGCCCGGGACCGCGTGGTCGGTCCACGCCGCGGTGGACATCACGGTGGTCACCCCCGCCGGAGCGAGTTCGGCGACCTCCCGCCGAACCTCGAACTCGGGCCCCTGGGTGACGATGAGCAGCCGGGTGCCGGCCGGCAGCCGCACCCGTGCCGGGTCGGCCAACGCGTCCCAGAAGGGCTGGCAGGTCCCGCAGCTGGTGGAGAGGAAGACCAGGACCGTGTCGTGGGTGGTGCCGGCCACGGCCAGCGCGAGGTCCTCGCCGGTGGGGCTGGTCCCCTCGATGTCCGTCCCCACGGCGTCGGAGGGGCGCGGGCGCAGCTCCTCGTGTGCCGGGGTCAGCGAGGGGGCGCCCGGGTCGACCTCGCTCTCGAGCCCGATGCCGAGGTCGTGCAGGTGGCGCAGCAGCACGGCGTGGCTGCGCAGCAGGCCGACGACGAGGACGGCGAGGACCGCCACGACGGTGGTGAGCAGGACGATGAGGATGGTCAACGGTCGCCTTTCGGGTCGGCGGCGAGCACACGGGCCGCCTCCAGTACAGGGGGGAGATCGGCGTACAGCGCAAGGGTGAGGGCGACGCCCAGGGCGACGAGCGCCAGTGCGGGGGCGCCGAACCACGGGGTGGCGGCGAGCACCGTCCAGGCGGGCTCGAGCGGGGCGGTCACCGCGAGGCCGGACAGGACCACCACGGCCAGATTGCCGCCGACGTGGGCGAGGGTCACCGGGGCCGGCCTCGCACCGAGGCAGCTGCAGTTCGCCCCCGCGCCGGCCCGTGCACGCAGGCGCAGCAGGAAGAGCGTGAAGGCGAGGTAGAGCACACCGAGGGCGGCGGCCGCCAGCCGCCCCCCGAGCAGCAGCACCCACCCGGCCACCGCCAGCTCCACGGAGCCGATGGCAGCCACCACCGGCCCCCGGGAGGGCAGGCCGGCGTTGCGCAGCGCCTCCCGGGTGGGCGTTGGCCGCAGCACCTTGCCGGCGCCCGACAGCACCAGGAGCACGGCCGCGATCCAGACCGGCCCCGCGACTGCCGTCATCCCCGCTCCCTCCGCCGAGCGCGGAGCATGCTGCCCCGGTCCGCCCGGGGCAATGGTGCGTGCGCTCGGCGCCGCTCAGGCGTGCGGCCCGGCCGGTGGGTCCTCGCCGTGGCCGGCGGGGTGCGAGCGGGTGTGGCCGGCCACCAGGTCCAGTGCGTGGCCGAGGATCGGCACGAGGGCACGGATGCTCTCGCTGGCCCCCCGGGGGCTGCCCGGCAGGTTCACGATGAGCGTCGCGCCCCGCACGCCGCAGACCCCGCGCGAGAGGTCCGCCATCGGGGTGCTCAGACGCCCCGCCGCCCGCATCGCCTCCGCCAGGCCCGGGGCCTCGCGGTCCAGGACGTCGCGCGTCGCCTCGGGGGTCAGGTCGCGCGGGCCGAGGCCGGTGCCGCCGGTCACCGCGATCAGACCGGCTTCGTGTCCGTCGGCGAGCCGGCGCAGCAGCGCCGCGATCTGTCCCCGCTCGTCGGGCACGGTCTCGCGGCGCAGCACCTCGACGCCGGCCTCGTCGAGGATCCCGGCGACGGCGGCCCCGGATTCGTCGGCGCGGGCCCCGGCGGCCGCGCCGTCGGAGGCGGTGACCACGATCGCGGTGTGCCGCATGCTGCGCCTCCGGTCCGGTGCCGTGCGGCGGAGTCTAGGAGACCCCGGGAGCTAGCCTCGAGGGTGCACCCACGCCGAAAGGCACCCGATGGCCCTGTCCGGCCTCACCCACCTGCGCTCCGGGAAGGTCCGGGACGTCTACGAGATCGACGCCGACCACCTGCTGCTGGTCGCCTCCGACCGGGTCTCCACCTACGACGTCGTCCATCCCACCCCGGTGCCCGACAAGGGGCGGGTGCTGACCGGACTGTCGCAGTTCTGGTTCGACCGCCTCGGTGAGGTCGTCGACAACCATCTCGTCTCGACCTCCGTCGACGACCTGCCCGCCGCGGCCCAGCCCCACGTGGAACACCTGCGGGGACGGTCCATGCTGGTGCGCCGGGTCGAGATCGTCCCGTTCGAGTGCGTGGTCCGGGGCTTTTTGGCCGGCTCGGGGTTCAGGGAGTACCAGCGGGACGCAACGGTGTGCGGCATCGAGCTGCCGGAGGGGCTCGTGGAGGCGGACCGGCTGCCCGAGGCGATCTTCACGCCGGCGACCAAGGCCGAGCAGGGCGAACACGACGAGAACGTCTCGTTCGCGCACATGGCGGCCGCGGTCGGGGACGACCTGGCCGGGCGGCTGCGCGAGCTCTCCCTGCAGCTCTACCGGGCCGGTGCCGAGCGCGCCCGTGCCGCGGGACTGCTGCTCGCGGACACCAAGTTCGAGTTCGGGCTGCTCGACGGCGAGGTGGTGCTGGCCGACGAGGTGCTCACGCCCGACTCGTCGCGGTACTGGCCCGCCGATGCGTGGCGGCCCGGGTCCACGCCACCGTCGTTCGACAAGCAGTACGTACGTGACTACGCGACCTCGACCGGCTGGGACAAGCGGCCGCCGGCACCGGAACTGCCCGAGGAGGTGGTCGCCGCGACGCGCGAGAAGTACGTCGAGGCCTACGAGCGGTTGACCGGCCTGGAGTTCGGCGCGTGGCTCGACCGGCGCTGACCCCGACCTCGACCGGGGGCGCGTCAGGCGAGGGTGATCGCTCGGCCGCGGGTGAGCGCCTCGACGATCGTGGCGGCACCGACGATGCGTGCGCCCGGGACCAGGTCGGTGTCGCCGGTGATGCCCCGCTTGGTGGTGCAGGCGCTGCACAACCAGATCTCTCCTCCGGCACCGGTCAGGCGGTGCTGGAGGTCGGTGAGCGGCGGCATGCCCTCCTCCTCGACCCGCTCGGCGTGCTCCGCCAGCCCCAGCCAGGACGCCTCCACGGTGCAGACCACCACTGCGTGCTGTCCGCTCATCGCCGCGGTGGCGGCCGCGATGAACGGCACGGTGGCCCGCTCGGGTTCCTGTGGACCGTGCGAGCAGGGAAACAACAGGGTCTCCGACACGTGCGGGTCTCCTCGGCGGGGGTGGCGGCGCACCGTAGCGAGGGCCTCGGTGCGGTCGCGGTGCGGTCGCGGCAAGGCGGGCAGCGCGCAGGGGGGCTTCCCTTCCTCCTACGCCCGTAGTAGCGTCAGCGTTCGAGGCCGCACTCCGCGGCGTCTCGTACCGGGGACGACACGTCCCTTGTTCTGGTGCCCATGATCCCTTGGAGGGACAGATGAAGCGAAAGCTGTGGCTGCGGCACGTCGCCGTGCTGACCGCGCTCGCGTTGGCGCTCGCCGCGTGTGGCGACGCCGACGACGACACCGATGACGACCCGGATGTCGAAGACACCGACACCGACACCGACGATGACGACGATGAGGACGACGAGGAAGCCGTCGACATCGACCGCCCCGAGCGTGACGACACCCTGGACCTCGGCTACCTGCTGCCCGAGACCGGTGACCTCGCCACGCTGGGCGTCCCCCAGATCGAAGCGGTGCGTCTCGCGGTCGACGACATCAACGCCGCCGGCGGTGTCCTCGGCGCTGACGTGACCCTCGAGAGCGGTGACGAGGCCGGCGAAGGCCCGGTCGCCCGTGAGGAGACGGCCCGGCTGATCAACGCGGGTGTCGACGCCATCGTCGGCGCCGCGGCCTCGGGTATGTCCCAGGAGGTCATCGACCTCACGCACGACAACGAGATCGTGCAGTGCTCGGCCTCGAACACCTCCCCGGCGTTCACCGACCAGGACAACAACGCGTACTACTTCCGCACCGTGCCGCCGGACGAGGCGGTCGCCCCGCTGATCGGCCGGACGGTCGTCGGTGACGGCTACTCCAACGTGGCCGTCCTGGCACGTGCGGACGACTACGGCGTCGCGCTCGCCGAGCTCGTGATCGAGGAGCTCGAGGAGCAGGTCGACGTCGCGGTCGACGAGCAGTACAACCCCGAGGACCCGGACTTCGCCGCCCTGGTCACCGAGGTGGACAACGCCGGCGCCGACGCGGTCATCGTGATCGGCTTCGACGAGGCACACGACCTCTTCCGTCAGCTCGTCGAGGGCGGGGTCGACCCGGCCGCGATGTACGGCGGCGACGGCCTCTTCGGCCCGCTGCTCGAGGAGCAGGTCGGTACGGACATCGAGGGCCTGAAGGTCATCGGTGCCGCCGGTGGTGAGGAGTTCAACGAGCGCCTCAACGAGCAGATGGACGACGAGAACCAGGGCAACGTGATCTACGGCGGTCAGGCGTACGACTGCACGATCGTCATCGCCCTGGCCGCGGTCGCCGCGGAGTCCGCCGACCCGGCCGACTTCAACGACGAGATCGAGAACGTCACCCAGGACGGCACCGAGTGCGAGTCGTTCCAGGAGTGCGTCGAGCTGCTCGAGGACGGCGAGGACATCGACTACGTCGGTGCGTCCGGTCCGCTGAACCTCGACCGGCCCGACCCGACCTTCGGTCGCTACGCCATCGGTGAGTTCCAGGCCGGTGACCTCGTGATCGTCGGTGACGAGGACGTCGACCTGGCCGACCTCGAATGATC
>SLRZ01000235.1 GCA_007130695.1 Nitriliruptoraceae bacterium | reverse complement strand
GGTGGCTGCTGGTCGCCTCGGGGAGGACGCTCGCGTCGACACGGACTCGCTCCTCGGCGTCGCCGGCCCTGCGGCCGGCTCGCCTCGAGCCTCCCCGTGACGACCAGCAGCCACCCCTGCGCTCGCTGTCCCTCCTCGAGCCGGTCCCCAGCTCGCTGGCCCTCCCCGTGGGGTTCCACCGGCTCGGCTCGAGCCCCCGCGGGAGCGCCGCCACCGACCCTCCGCCCGCTGTCCCGCCTCCTGGCGCACACTCCAGGATCAGCTCGGGCGCGCGGGAGGCCTGTGTCCGTGAAGTTGCCGTCCGTGGCCCGCGTATCCTGGTGGTCGGGCCCCGCGATCGAGAAGAAGTGGTGAGATGACGAAGCCGAAGACGATCATCGAGAAGATCTGGGAGTCGCACCAGGTCCGGGCGGCCGAGGGGGACGGGCCGGACCTGCTCTACGTCGACCTGCATCTGGTGCACGAGGTCACCTCGCCGCAGGCCTTCGACGGGCTGCGCAAGGAGGGCCGGCGCGTGCGTCGCCCCGACCTCACGTTGGCGACGATGGACCACAACGTGCCCACCGACCCGCGCCAGGTGTCGGGGGAGCAGCCGCTCGAGGACGAGCTCTCCGCCGCCCAGATGGAGGCGCTGCGCAGGAACTGCGAGGAGTTCGGGGTCCGGCTGTTCCCGATGGGCGTACGCAACCAGGGCATCGTCCACATCATCGGGCCCGAGCTCGGGCTGACCCAGCCCGGCGCCGTCATCGTCTGCGGCGATTCCCACACCGCCACCCACGGGGCTTTCGGTTCGCTCGCCTTCGGGATCGGCACCTCCGAGGTGGAGCACGTCCTGGCCACCCAGACGCTGGGCCAGCGGATGCCCAAGACCCTGGCCGTCGAGGTCGAGGGGGCCCTGCCGCCCGGCACGGTCGCCAAGGACCTGATCCTGCACATCCTCAATGTCATCGGGGTGGACGGCGGGACCGGCCACGTCATCGAGTACCGCGGCCAGGCCATCGAGGACCTGTCGATGGAGGCTCGGATGACGATCTGCAACATGTCCATCGAGGGCGGCGCGCGCGCCGGGCTGATCGCCCCCGACGAGACCACCTTCGCCTACCTCAAGGACAAGCCCTACGCACCCAAGGGCGACGACTGGGACGCGGCCGTCGAGGCCTGGCGTGCCCTGTCCACCGACGAGGGCGCCGCGTTCGACCGGGTCGTGACGATCCAGGCGGCGGACGTCGCGCCCACCGTGACGTGGGGCACCACGCCCGCCCAGTCGGTGACGGTCGGCGAGCGGGTGCCGCGGCTCGAGGACGCCCCCGACGAGGCCACCGGCCGCCAGTGGAAGCGCTCACTGGAGTACATGGGGCTCGCGGGCGGCGAGAAGATCACCGACATCGCCCTGGACAAGGTCTTCATCGGTTCCTGCACCAACGGTCGGATCGAGGATCTGCGTGCCGTCGCCGAGGTGGTCAAGGGCCGCAAGGTGGCCGAGGGCATCGAGGCGATGGTCGTCCCGGGCTCCGGCCTGGTCAAGGAGGCTGCGGAGGCGGAGGGCATCGCGGAGGTGCTCGTCGAGGCCGGCTTCGACTGGCGTGCGCCCGGCTGCTCGATGTGCCTCGGGATGAACCCGGACCAGCTCAAGCCGGGGGAGCGCTGCGCCTCGACCTCGAACCGCAACTTCGAGGGCCGCCAGGGCTTCCAGGGCCGCACCCACCTCGTCTCGCCCGAGATGGCCGCGGCCGCCGCGCTGCACGGCCGCCTCGTCGACGTGCGCGGCGAGGTCTGACCGCCCGCCGACTCGCCCTCCCCGGCCGCGCCCGATCTGCAAAGGACCGCTCCATGGAACCCGTCACGGTGATCACCGCCCGGGCCTGCCCCATCGACGCCGACGACGTCGACACCGACCAGATCATCCCCAAGCAGTTCCTCAAGCGCACCGAACGCACCGGGTTCGGGCCGTACGCCTTCTACGAGTGGCGCTACGACGCCGAGGGCACCCCGGACCCCGAGTTCGCGATGAACCGGCCCGAGCACGCCGGGGCCGAGGTGCTGCTCGCGGGACGCAACTTCGGGTGCGGCTCCTCCCGGGAGCACGCTCCCTGGGCCCTCGAGGACGCCGGTTTCCGGGCGATCATCGCCTCGAGTTTCGCCGACATCTTCCGCACCAACTGCGCGAAGATCGGTGTGGTCGCCGTACAGCTCGACGAGCAGACGGTCCGACGGCTGTTCGACCTCGTCGCCGCCGATGCGTCGGTGCAGGTGACCGTGGACCTCGAAGGCCAGGTCGTGCGTGCACCCGCGGTCGGATCGCTCGACGGTGTCGAGGCGCACTTCGACATCGACCCGCACACCCGCCACTGCCTGCTCGAGGGGCTCGACGACATCGCCCTGACCCTCGAGCACGAGCCCGACATCAGCGCCTACGAGGCCGAGCGTCCCCGCTACCGCCCCCTGGTGCCCACTCACTGACGAGGAGGCCGGGTCGCACCGGTGGAGGTGCGCGGTCCTTCCACGCAGACGACGATGGCCGGCCCCGGTGGGGCCGGCCATCGTGTGTGTCAGCGTGGGTGGTGCTCAGCGCAGGCCGAGCTGGTCAGCGCATGCGGGCCACGCGTCCCAACCCTGCCGCTCGAGCAGGATCTCGGCGCGGTTGATCTGCTCCTGCTTGGAGGCCTCGTGCGGGTAGCCCGAGCCGCCGACCCACTGCCAGGAGTCGAGCGTGAACTGCAGGCCGCCGTAGAAGCCGTTGCCGGTGTTGATCGACCAGTCGCCGTTCGACTCGCACTCGGCGACACGGTCCCAGACGCCGGCGCTCGCCGTCGACTGCTGCTCGGGTGCGGGCTCGGGGGCCGGCTCGGACTGGGTCTCCGTCTCCGGCCCGGGGGCGGGCTCGGGAGCCTGCTCCGCCTCCGGCGCGGCCTCGGGCGCCGGCTCGGCCGGGGCCTCGGGGGCCGGTGCGGTCTCGGCACCGGTCAGGCTCAGCACCTGACCCGGGAAGAGCACGTTCGGGTCGGAGATCACGTCGGTGTTGGCGTCGGCCAGGGCGCGCCAGGAGGCCACGTGGTCGTAGACACCGGCGATCTCGGCGAGCGTCTCGCCCGCCTGCACCTCGTGGGTGTCCTCGGCCGGCTCCGACTGCTCGCCGGAGACCGAGAGGGCCTGGCCGGGGAAGATCAGAGCGGGGTCGGAGATCTTGTCCGAGTTGGCCTCGAACAGGTCCCGCCAGCTGACGCCTTCGTGGCGGTCAGCGATGGAGGCCAGGGTGTCGCCGGGCTCGACGGTGTGGCTGCCGTCCGCGGCGGCGGTGCCCGCGGTAGCGCCGAGCAGGCCGGCGGTCAGTGCCGCGCCGGTCAGGGCACGGAACGTCGTAGAGCGCACAGGAAGTCCTTCGGGTAGGAAGAGGGAAACGCGAAGCGGTGGCACGTCCTCACACCGCAACAGGGACGGTACGGAGGCCCCGGGCACGCTGCGCGGGGTGGCCAATGAACGGGTGGCCACCCGAATTCGGCCGGGGCGGCTCCGGTCCGGCCCGGCACGGCGGGGTGGTCGTCCGGCCGGGCCGGAGCGCGAGGACCTCGACGAACCCGCCGCCGACGGCCGTCAGCGCGGCCGGTGCGACGTACAGCTTCGATGTCCCGCTATCGCCGCCGAGGGCCCTGAGTGCAGTGGGCGCTAGGTCGCGAGGTCTTCGACGAACTCGCCGCCGACGGCCGTCAGCGCGGCCGGTGCGACGTAGAGCTTCAATGCCCGGCTACCGCCGCCGACGATGACCCGGTCGAGTTCGCCGACGCGCGAGTCGAGCCACAGCGGGAGGTCGGCGGGCAGCCCGAACGGGGTCACCCCGCCGATCTCCATCCCCGTGGCCTCGCGGGTGAGTTCGGCGGGCGCGAACGAGCACTTGCGTACGCCGAGGCGCTTGCGCACCCGCTTGTTGACGTCGAGCCGGGTCGTGGCGAGCACCAGACAGGCGGCCAGGGCCGGCGGGTCGTCGCGCGAGGCCACCAGGATGCAGTTCGCCGAGGCCGTCATCGGATAGCCGTAGGCCTCGCAGAACGCCGCCGTGTCGGCCAGGGCGGGATCGATCTCGATCACGTCGTAGGGCTCACCGGTCGCCTCCACGGCGGCGAGCACCTGCCGCTCGATGTCTCGGTCGTCGCTCATCGGGCTCTCCCGGGCCGTGCGGCGCCACCGCTGAACACCAGGGCCGGCACCTCGAGCTCCTCGGGCGTGATCGCCCCGTGCATGCCCGGCAGCCGGCCCCCGAACAGGTCGGCGTCGGCGTGGACCCAGGCGGTTTCGGGGTCGCGGGCGGAGACGACGACGTCACCGATGTGCGGCCGCACCCGGTCGAGGACCCGTGGGCCGAACCAGCCGGCCCGGATCGCCTCGTCCCGCGAGAGGACGTGGGCCCGCCCACCGCAGTGGTCGCGCCACGCGGCCAGCACGTGCCCGGTCGCGTCCGGCTCGGTGTGCAACTGGCGGGCCCGGGGATCACCGGTCAGCGTGGTCACCCCGGCGAGCAGTGCCGGGTGTTCGGTGAGCTCCACGAACCCTTGTGGGGGGATGTGCACCATCCCGTGGTCGGCGGTGACCACCACAGCGGTGTCGTCGGGCAACTGTCCGGCCAGGTGCCGGATGGCCGTGTCGATCCGGGTCAGCTCCTCTTCCCACTCCGGCGAGCCGGGGCCGGTCAGGTGTCCGATGGTGTCGAGGTCGCCGTGATGGGCGTACACGATCGACGGCCCGGCCGCGCCCAGTTCGGCCGCGACCGCGTCGAGGGTGGTCTCCAGGCCGCTGGCGGTCACCACGTCCCCACCGCGCAGCCCGGCGCGCGTCAGCCCGGAGGGCACGAACTCCTCCCGCAGCACCGTCACCGGGCGGACGTCGAGGGCGCGGGCCTCGTCGAAGGCGGTGGGCAGGGGCTGCAGCTCCTCCGGGACGACCTCGTCGGGCACGGCCATCGCCGGGTCGTGTACCTCCCAGCTCCAGGTCAGCGCCAGCAACGGCCGCGTGTCGCCGGGGACCCGCAGCGAGTAGCCGACGATCCCGTGCTCGCCGGGTGGGCGACCGGTCCCGATGCCCGTGAGGCTCGTCGCGGTCGTGGACGAGAACGGGGCGTGCAGGGTCGTACCCGGGCCGTCGGCCAGCCCCGGAGCCCGGCTCCGGTGGCGGTCCAGCAGTGACCGGCCGAGGCCGTCGACGACGAGGACGGCGACCGCCCTCGGCCGGTCCGGAAGGGGGAGCAGGTCCTGTCGCCGGCCCAGCACCGCGGCCACCGCCGCCGGCACCAGGTGGTGGATCCCGCGGTCGTAGTCCGGTACGGGCAGGGCGCCCGGGGTCACGCGAGCTCCTCGGCCACGGCGGCCAGGGCGTCCAGGGAGGGCAGTGCCTCCGCACGACCCCGCGAGGGGATCCACACGCTGGCGCGGTCCACGCCGGCGCCGGCGAGTCGGCGCAGGTAGTCGGCGTCGGCGCGGGCGCCCGAGACGTGCACCTGCGGCTCGCCCTCCCGGCCGGCGTCCTTCCAGGCCTCCCGGAGCCGCGGCAGCCCCTCGGCCGTCGCCCGGGCGCCCAGGGGCAGCCAGCCGTCGCAGACCGCCACGAGGTCGTCGAGCGTCCGTGGCCCGAGCGCTGCGCCGAGCAGCACCTTCGGGTGCGGACGCTGGACGGGCTTGGGCCAGGCCCGCGACGGCGCGAGCGGGGCGTGGCGGCCCTCGGACGAGGCGATCTCCTCGGTCCACACCGAGCGCATCAGCGCGAGCCGGTCGCGCGTGACGGCGCGCCGCTCGGCGAACGCCACCCCGTGGTGCTCGACCTCGGGGACGTTCCAGCCGTAGCCCACGCCGAACGTGAGCCGGCCGCCGGAGAGGTGGTCGAGTGTGGCGACCTCCTTGGCGGTGACGATCGGGTCGCGCTGTGCGACCAGGGCCACGCCGGTGATGAGCTCGAGGTCGCTGGTGGCCGCGGCCGCGGCGCCCAGGGCGAGGAAGGGGTCCAGCGTGCGCAGGTACTCCTCGGGCAGCTCGCCGCCCGCCGGGTGCGGGGTGTGGTCAACGGGCATGTGGGTGTGCTCGGGCACCATCAGCGAGGCCAGGCCGCGTTCCTCCGCGGCACGGGCGAGGTCGTCGACGGGCCACGAGCGATCGGTGGCGAATACGGAGATGCCGAGTCTCATGGTCAGTACCCCAGGTCGGTGTGGACGGGCCCGAGCAGGACCTCGCCGTGTGCGTAGCGGCGGACGTTCTCCTCGACCCGACGTGCGAGCAGTGCCCGACCCATCTCGGGGGTGTTGCCCACGTGCGGGGTGATCAGCGCGTTGGGGGACGACCACAGGGGGTGGTCGTCCGGCAGCGGCTCCGGGTCGGTGACGTCGAGGCCGGCCCCGCCGATGGCGCCGTGCTGCAGCGCCTCGACGAGCGCCGGCGTGTCGACGTGGCGGCCACGGGCGACGTTGACCAGCCAGGCGTGGTCCTCCATCGCACCGAGGGCCTCGGCGTCGATGATGCGCTCGGTCTCGGGGGTCAGGGCCAGCGCGAGCACCACGAGGTCGGCCCCCGAGAGCGCATCGTGCAGTCGGTCGTGACCGACCACCTCGTCGACTCCCTCGAGTGGCTCGAGATGCCGGCGGACCACCGTGAGGTGGGCGTCGAAGCCACCGAGCAGCGCCACCAGCGCCCGGGCGATCCCGCCACCGCCGAGGATGGTCACCCGTCCGCCGACGAGGTTGTCCCCGCGCGGCGGCGACCAGGTTCTCGCACGCGCGTAGTGGGTCAGGCCCCGCAGCCCGGCCAGGCCGAGCCCGAGCGCGTGCTCCGCGACGGGCTCGGCGTACACGCCCTTGCCGCAGGTCCAGGTGCGTTCGTCGTCGAGGACGTCGACGAACGGTTCGATGCCGGCCCAGGGCAGCTGGACCCAGCGGATCCCCGGATGCTGCGAGAGCAGCCGCGCGAGCCCGTCGGCGTCCGCGGGGTCGAGCCAGATCACCGCCTCCGCGTCCGCCGCGTCGACCACCTCGCCGCCGCCCGCGCGGACCGCTGCCGTGAGCGGCCCGTCGCCGGTGTCCGGTGCGATGACGCACCGTGGTGCATTCATGTCGGTCCCGTCCGGTCCGGTCCTTGCCGTCGGCGACGGTAGTCCGGCGACCGGGGCCCGTGTGTGGCCCCGGTGAACCCGGTGGCTAGCGTGGCGCGCCCCACCCCCGCCCGAGGTCGACGGCTCCGCCCATGGACACTCCGCCAGCGATGCACACAGCGATGCACCAGCGGCCCATCGGGGTCTTCGACAGCGGGCTCGGCGGCCTGACGGTGCTGCAGGCCCTCGACGACCTGCTGCCCGACGAGGACCTGCTCTACGTCGGCGACACCGCCCGCTACCCCTACGGCGACAAGAGCCCCGAGGAGCTGGTGCACCACGCCGGCCAGATCGCGGGGTTCCTGGTCGACGCCGGGGCCAAGATGATCGTGGTGGCCTGCAACAGCGCGACGGCGGCGGCCCTGCAGCCGCTGCAGCAGCAGCTCGACGTCCCCGTCGTGGGGGTCGTCGCGCCCGGCCTGCGGGCGGCCGCGGCGGCCTCACGGACCCACCGCACGGTCGTGATCTGCACGCAGGTCACCGCCGAGTCGCGCATCTACGAGCGCACCGCCGAGGAGCTGCGCGCCGGCGTCGAGGTCCGGGTGCTGGCCTGCCCCGGGTTCGTGCAACTCGTGGAGGAGGACCGCACCGTGGGCCCGGAGGCGGAACGCCTGGTCGCCGACCGGCTCGCGCCCCTGCTCTCCGCGCGTGTGGACACGCTGGTGCTCGGCTGCACCCACTTCCCTCTCCTGGCACGGACGATCTCGAAGATCGTCGGCCGCGGCGTGACGCTGGTCTCCAGCGCGGACGAGACCGCCTTCGAGGTCAAGGACCTGCTGGAGCGCACCGGCTGGCTGCGGTCGGGCACGCCGCCCGGCCGGCGGGTCTTCCACACGACGGGGGACCCGGAGCGTTTCCGGGAGCTCGGCACCCGGTTCCTCGGGTACCCGCTCGAGGACGTGCGGGGTCTGGCGCTGGCCGAGCTGGTGGGCCGGCCGGTCGACCCTGCGCGCACGCGATGAGGACCAGGGGTGCGAGCCGGTGACACCGGCCCCGGCCCCTGGGGTACGAGCGGGACACCGACCCGGGGGTGCTGCCCCGCGCCGGCGCTGCGAGGATCGCGTCCGCCCTCGTTGACAGCGCGCGCGGTAGCCTGCCGGTATGGGCAGTCCATCGTCGCTCTCCCGAGTAACCCCGCGGGGTCGTGCCGAATGTGCGCCCGGCGAACCGCACGACACCGGCGTCGTGCCCGACGACGAGACACTCGCGAGACTCGCCAAGGCGTTGGGCCATCCCGCCCGGCTGCGGATCCTGCGCTTGCTGGCCTCACGTGAGACCTGTATCACCGGTGACGTCGTGGCGGAGCTGCCGTTGGCGCAGTCGACGGTCTCCGAGCACCTGCGCATCCTGAAGGAGGCCGGGCTCGTGCAGGCGACCCCGGTCGGAACCCGCAGCGCCTACTGCGTCTCGGCGTCCGGTCTCGACCTGCTCAAGCGGGGCGTCGCCGAGTTGTAGTAGTTCACCGTGCCGACCCGGGCAGGCGATGCCGTGAGGTCCCGGGCAGGCGCTGCGGGAAAGTCCCGGCAGGCGCTGCAGGAAGGCCCCGGCAGGCGCTGGCGGGAGGCCCCGTGGCGGCGCGACCCTCTTTCATCGGATATCGTCGTTTACCGATAGAGCTGCCGGTACACGCCTCTCCTCCCCGCTGATGCTCGTTCCCACCGAGGTTCCACATGCCCGACCCCCGTACGGAGCGCACCACCGTGAGGCCCGTGAGCGATGATCCCGGTGGCGGGGGCGGACTCGGCACGTTCGAGCGGTTGCTGTCGCTGTGGGTGGCGCTGGCGATCGTGGTCGGGGTCCTGGTGGGTCAGTTCGCCCCGGTCGTGCCCGAGACGCTGTCGCGCTTCGAGTACGCCCAGGTGTCGCTGCCGGTGGCGGTGCTGATCTGGGCGATGATCTTCCCGATGATGGTCCAGATCGACTTCGGCGCCATCGTGGGCGCGGGCCGTGAACCCCGGGGACTGCTCGTCACGACCGGCATCAACTGGCTGGTCAAGCCGTTCACGATGTTCGCGATCGCCTACCTGTTCCTCATCGTGATCTTCGCACCCTGGATTCCGGAGGAGCTCGGGCGTCAGTACCTCGCCGGCGCCATCCTGCTGGGGGCCGCACCGTGCACGGCGATGGTGTTCGTCTGGAGCTATCTCACGCGGGGCGACGCCGGTTACACGCTGGTCCAGGTGGCGGTCAACGACCTGATCATGCTGGTCGCCTTCGCCCCGATCGTGCTGCTGCTGCTGGGCGTGTCCGACATCGCGGTGCCCTGGGACACCGTGGCACTGTCGGTGGTGCTCTACATCGTCATCCCGCTGGCAGCCGGGTGGCTGACCCGCGTCGCGCTGATCAAGCGGCGCGGCATCGAGTGGTTCGACGGGGTGTTCATGCGTCGCATCGCCCCGGTCACCCCGGCCGGGCTGATCGTCACCCTGGTGCTGCTGTTCGCCTTCCAGGGCGAGATCATCCTGGCCAACCCCCTGCACATCGTCCTGATCGCCGTGCCGCTGATCATCCAGACGGTGCTGATCTTCTATCTCGCCTACCGGGCCATGCAGTTGCTTCAGGTCCGCCACGCCATCGCCGCTCCGGGAGCGATGATCGGTGCCAGCAATTTCTTCGAACTCGCGGTCGCCGCGGCCATCGCCCTGTTCGGTCTGCAGTCGGGTGCGGCGCTGGCCACGGTCGTCGGTGTGCTGGTCGAGGTGCCGCTCATGCTCGCCCTGGTGCGCTACGCCAACCGCACCCGTCACCGGTTCCCCGACCCCGCGAGCGACGCCACCTCCCGTTCGACGTCCACCTGATGCGTGG
>SLRZ01000037.1 GCA_007130695.1 Nitriliruptoraceae bacterium | reverse complement strand
GACGGCGTCACGCTGCTGCCGCGGACGGTGGTCGTCGCGCTGCTCGTCGGACTGCTCGTGACGGTCGCCGCGGCGATCGGTCCGGCGCTCAAGGCGACGCGCATCGCCCCGGTCGAGGCACTGCAGGCCGCCGCCCTGCCGCCCCCGCCGCGCCGTGGCTGGCTGCGTCCCGTGCTCGGCGTGCTGGTCACGGCGCTGGGTGTCGGCCTGCTGGTCATCGGCCTGTTCGGCGACGGCGGCGCCGTCCCGCTCGGCAGCGGTGCGGTGCTGGTGTTCCTGGGCGTCGCACTGCTGAGCCCACTGCTCACCCGGCCGGTGCTGACCGTGCTCGGCGCGCCGATCGCCCGGTTGCTGGGCATCAGGGGGGAGCTCGCCCGCGAGAACGCGATGCGCAGCCCGCGACGGACCGCCACGACGGCCTCGGCGCTGATGATCGGTGTGGGGCTGGTCGGGTTCGTGACCGTGTTCGGCGCCTCGATGTCGGCGTCCATGGAGGACGCCATCGACGACGTGTACCGCCTCGACTTCGATGTGCGCGATGCCAGTGGCTTCCAGCCGATCTCGCCCGACATCGGCGACGATCTCGCCGAGCTCGAGGAGGTCGACCTCGCGTTGACCCAGCGCATGGGGCAGTTCGAGTACGGCGAGGACCAGGGAACCTTTCTCGTGGGGGTCGACATGGCCCGGCTGACCGACATCTACGCGATCGAGTTCCTCGAGGGCTCGCTCGAGGACGTCGCCGCGGGGGGCATCGCCCTGGCGGACTCCTTCGCCGAGAACGCGGATCTCGACCACGGGGACGACTTCACGCTGACCTTCCCCGCCACGGGCGAGGCCACGCTCGAGGTGACCGCCATCTTCGACGGGCAGAGCATCGACGTGCCCGCGATGCTCGCCCTCGACACCCACCGGGAGCACTACCGCACCGACGAGGCCTTCGCCGTCGGCGTGCGCCTCGCCGACGGCGTCGACCTCGCCGACGGACAGGCCGCGGTGGACGAGGTGCTGGAGTCCTACCCGGGGGTGGTCGCGATGGACCGGGCGGCCGTCCGCGAGAATCTCACCGGCCAGATCAATCAACTGATCGGCGTGGTCTACGGCCTGCTCGCCCTGGCGATCGTCATCGCGTTCGTCGGCATCGTCAACACGCTGGCGTTGAGCGTCTTCGAACGTGTCCGCGAGATCGGCCTCCTGCGGGCGATCGGGATGGGACGACGACAGGTGCGCTCGATGGTGCGCTGGGAGTCGGTGATGATCGCGCTGCTCGGGGTCGGCCTCGGTCTCGTGATCGGGGTGTTCTTCGGCTGGCTGCTGGTGGAGGGCCTGCAGGACGAATTCCCGCTGCGGTTCGTGCTCCCGTTCGGACAGCTGGCGATCGCCGTGATCGTGGCCGTGCTCGCCGGCGTGCTCGCCGGGGTCCTGCCAGCGCGGCGGGCGGCGCGCGTGGACGTCCTGCGAGCCATCACCACCGAGTGACGACGCACGTGCCGGCTACATCGGGCCGCCCCAGGTGTGGTCGCGCAGCAGGCCCTTGGCGATGATGGTGCGCTGGATCTCGTTGGTGCCCTCACCGATCGCCATCAGCGGCGCGTCGCGGTACAGGCGGGCGATCTCGTACTCCTCCGAGTAGCCGTACCCGCCGTGCACGCGCATGGACTCCAGCGACGCCTTCAGGGCGACCTCCGAGGCGAACAGCTTGGCCATCCCCGCCTCGACGTCGGCGCGCTCGCCCCGGTCGACCTTGTCCGCGGCCCAGTAGGTCAACAGCCGTGCGGCCTGCACCTCGGTGGCCATGTCGGCGATCTTGTGCTGGATCGCCTGGAACTCCGAGATCGGCCGGCCGAAGGCCTCGCGCTGTTTCGCGTAGTCGATCGCGCGGTCACAGGCCTCCTGCGCCACGCCGACGGCCCTCGCGGCGACGTTGACCCGGCCCGTCTCCAGGCCGCCGACCACCTGCTGGAACCCGCGGCCCTCCACCCCACCGAGCAGCCGGTCGACGGGCACGGGGACCTCGTCGAGCACGATCTCGCAGGTCTCGGGTCCCTTGTAGCCGAGCTTGGGCAGGTCCCGGCTGACCTCGAAGCCGGGTGCGTCGGCGGACACCAGCAGCACCGACATCCCCGCGTGGGTGGGCTCGGCCGCCGGGTCGGTCTTGACCAGCACCGGGATCGGGTCGGCGTGGCGGGCGTTGGTGATCCAGGTCTTCGTGCCGGTGACCCGGTAGGTGTCGCCGTCGCGAACCGCCCGGGTGGTGATGCCCTGCAGGTCGGAGCCGGCGCCCGGCTCGGTCAACGCGAGGCCGGTGCGCCGCTCGCCGGTGGCGAACGCCGGCAGCCACCGCGCGCGCTGCTCGTCGGTGCCGTGCCGGGCGATCATCCGGCACGACAGCGAGTGCGTACCGATCACGCCGGCCACGCCCATCCAACCCCGGGACAGCTCCTCGAAGACCAGCGCCATCGAGACCAGGTCGACGTCCAGCCCGCCGTACTGTTCGGGCACGGTGAGCCCGAACAGCCCGAGGTCGCGCAGCCCGTCGACGATCTCGGTCGGATAGCGGCCGGCCTGCTCCCACTCCCGGGCGACCGGACGGATCTCGCGGTCGACGAAGGTCCGCAACGTCTCGCGCAGGGCGAGGTGTTCGGCGGAGAGTCGGAAGTCCATCGCAGGTGTCCTATCGGATCGGTTCGGACCGCCAGACGGCCCGCCAGTTCAGCTTGCCGCCGGCCAGGACGGCGGCGCCGTACAGCCGGCCCGCCAGCCGGACGGTCAGCGCGGTGCCCGCCAGCGTCGTCACGCAGGCGACCGCGACCTGCCAGCCGGGTATCGCCCCGAGCGCGACCCGCGCCGGCACCGTGAACGGCGCCGTCGGGGGCAGGTAGGTCAGCACCTGCGAGAGCACCCCCTGGGGGGAGGGGATCACCGCGAAGATGACCAGCATGTAGGTGCCGACGGTGAGGAACGCCAGGGGAGCGGCGGTGCCCTGGGCGTCCTCCACCGAGGACGCCATCGCCCCGGCCACCGTGTACAGGGCCGCATAGAAGACGAACCCGATCAGGACCATCAGCAACGAGACCACCACGGTCGCCGTCGTGGTCGCCGGCACCTCGACGGCTCCCACCACGGCGTTGGCCCCCAGGGCCGCGCCGACGAAGACCCCGATCTGGCCGAGCGCCAGCACGGTCAGCGCCGCCAACTTCGCCGTGAGCAACTGCCACGGGCGGACCGAACCCAGCAGCACCTCCACCACCCGGCTCGACTTCTCCTCGATCGCGCCGGTCAACAGCGAGTTGCCGTTGACCTGGATCGCGATGAACAGCAGGATGGTCGCGGCGAAGGCGATCATGCCGCCGAAGAGCCCCGGGTCGTCGGTCCCGCCGTCGGGGGTGACCACCTCGAGCGGCTCGTGTGCCGCGAGCGCCGCTGCCAGCTGTTGTTCGCTGACGCCGAGCCGGTCCAGCTCCTGCGCCGTGGCCGCCCGCTGCAGCACCTCGTCGACCGCGCGGTGCAGGGTCGGCCACGGCGCGCCGTCGGTCATCAGCTCGCGGCCGTCCACCACGACGGCGTCGAGCTCGCCGTCCTCGACCGCACGCGCCGCGTCCGCACGGTCGTCGAGGCGGGTGAGCTCCGCCGTTGCGTCGTGGTCCGCCAGCGCCGCCGCCAGGGCCGGCTCGAAGTCGGCCGGGACGTCACCGACGACGCCGAGTTCGTAGCGCACCGGACCGCCGTCGTCGAACAGCGTGGGCACCACGATCGCGGCGACCAGCAGAACCGTGACGATCGTGGTGCCCCACACGAACGTCCGGTTGCGTAGCCGGTCGGCGAGTTCGCGCGCCGCGATCAGCCGGATGGTCTGCAGGGGGCTCACGGCGCACCGGGCCCGGTCGGGTGCTCCCCGTGTCCCCCCGCATGCTCCAGTTCGACGACGCCGGCGCCGACGACCTCGCGGAAGATCTCCGACAGCGGTGAGGGTTGCAGCGCGAACCGCTCGACGCCGCCGTCGGGTGCGAGGCGCTCCAGCAGGAGCTTGGCGTCGACGCCGGCGGGGACCCGCAGGCGTCGCAGCCCGTTACGTTCATCGACCTGCTCGACCTCCGGCACCGTCTGCGGGGCCCGTCCGCCGGTCAGGCGGATCTCGGCCCGCTGGTGCGTCCCCGCCGCACGGACGTCCTCGAGCGATCCGGCCAGCCGGTCGCGGCCCCCGGCGACGATCACGACGTCGTCGCACAGTTCCTCGACGAGGTCGAGCTGGTGGCTGGAGAAGACCACGGTCGCACCCTGCCCGGCCCGTTCCCGCAGGACCCGGCTCATCGACTGCACGCCCAGCGGGTCGAGTCCGCTGAAGGGCTCGTCGAGGACGAGCAGCTCCGGCTCGTGCACCAGGGCGGCGGCGAGCTGGGTGCGCTGCTGGTTGCCGTGTGACAGCGCCGCCAGCGGATCCCCGTACCGTTCCCCGAGGCCGAGCTCGTCCAGCCACCGCCGCGCGGCCGCCTCCGCCTCGTGGCGTCCCAGTCCGTGGAGGCGCGCGAGATACCTCAGCTGCGGCCCGATCGCCATCCGGGGGTACAGCCCCCGCTGTTCGGGCATGTAGCCGAACCCGAGACGGGCGGCGGCATCGATGGGCGCTCCGTGCCAGCGCACCCGGCCGTCCTCGAGCTGTACCAGGCCGAAGACCGCGCGCATCGTGGTGGTCTTGCCCGACCCGTTCGGGCCGAGGAAGCCCAGCAGACGCCCCGGTCGTGCCGTCAGGCACATCCCGTCGAGCGCCAGGACGTCGCCGTAGCGCTTGTGCAGGTCGGTCAGCTCGAGCACGCCTCGTGATCCCATCGTGGAGGGGATGGAGCACGGCCCCGTGCGTCAGGCACGGGGCCGGTCACGTGACGGGGCCGACGGTTCTAGGCGGTCGCGGACTCGTCACCGAGCAGTTCGTCCTTCAGCTGCCGCTTCTGCAGCTTGCCCTGCGGGCTTCGCGGCAGCGGCTCCTCGAAGAACCAGATCTTGACCGGCACCTTGAAGCGCGCGAGTTTGTTGCTGACGAACTCCTGCAGTTCGTCCTCGGTTGCGCTCATGCCGGGGGCGGTGTGCACGACCGCGCCGACCTCCTCGCCCAGCACGTGGTGGGGGATGCCGATGACGGCGGCGTCGGTGACCGCCGGGTGTTCGTACAGCGCGGCTTCGACCTCCTGTGAGGAGATGTTCTCGCCGCCGCGGATCACCATGTCCTTGGCCCGGTCGACGAGGTAGATGAAGCCCTCGTCGTCCTGGCGCGCGAGGTCACCGGTGTGCAGCCACCCGTCACGGAAGGCGTCCGACGTGGCCTCGGGCTTGTTCCAGTAGCCCTTGACCACGTTGGGGCCCTTGATGCACAGCTCGCCGACCTCGCCGGGGGGCAGCGGATCCCCGTGGGGGTCGATGACCTTCACGTCGCACACCGGGATGGGCACCCCGATGCTGTCGGGTCGCTGGAGGTAGTCGACCCCGGCGTTCATCGTGGAGATCGCGGAGGTCTCGGTCAGGCCGTAGCCGTTGCTCGCCCCGCGGCCCGGGAACATCTCCTCGATCTTGCGGACCAGCTCGGGTGCGGCCGGTGCACCGCCGTAGCCGATGCCCTTCAGCGCCGAGAGGTCGTACTTGTCGAAGTCGGGGTGCTCGATGACCTGCCACACGACCGACGGCACGCCACCGAACTGGGTGACGCCCTCGCGCTCCATCAGCTCCATGGCCCGGACCGGGTCCCACTTGCGCATCATCACGAGCTTGCCGCCGGCGGCGAGGTTGCCGAGCAGCACCGAGTGGCAGCCGGTGGCGTGGAAGAACGGGATGGACAGCAGACTGCAGTTCTGCCCGTCGTCGCCCATCTCCGCCTCGCTCGAGGTGTTCGAGCGCATCGCGCCGCGTTCGCGGACGAAGGCGAGGCTGATCAGCCCGCCACAGATGTTGCGCTGCGTGCCGAGCACGCCCTTGGGGTTGCCGGTGGTCCCGGAGGTGTAGAACAGGGTGGCGTCGTCCTCGGGGCCCATCTCGACCTCGGGCAGAGCGACCTCGGCCGGGATCTCGCCGAGTACGTCGTCGAGCCGGTCGACGCCCTCGGGGATCTCGACGCCCTCCTCGCGGACCACGATCACGTGCAGGTCGGGGAAGTTCTCGAGTTCCGGGGCGATGCGCTCGAGGCGCTCGCCGTCGCAGATGAGCACCTTGGCGCCGGAGTCGGACAGGCCGTAGGACATCTCGTGCTGGGTCCACCAGGCGTTGAGCGGGGTCGCGATCGCCCCCGCCGCGGAGGCGCCGAAGAAGGCCACGGGCCACTCGGGGAAGTTGCGCATCGCCACGGCGACCCGGTCGCCCTTCTCCACGCCGTAGCGGTCGCGCAGGACGTGTGCGAGGTGGGTCGCGGTACGGAAGTGGCGGTCGAAGCTCCAGCGGTCGTCCTCGTAGACGAGGAAGTCCTTGTCGCCGTAGCCGCTCGAGAGCAGGAGGATCTGGGCGAGATTCTCCGGGGCGTGCTTCCAGGCACGAATCGGCACCCCGCGGACCTCCACCTCCTCCATCTCGAACATCTGTCCTTCCGCGGTGAGCGCGTCGTGGACTTCCTCAATGGACATGGTGGTGGTGGACATCGCAGTGGCGCCTTTCGGATCCCTTCGGGGTGCGAAGCGTAGTCAGGGAGGCCGCGCCGAGCACCTTCCGGTGTCCGCTGGACCCGTTAGCGTGTCCGCGCCCCGGGGTCGTCTCGGGGGATGGAGGCGAACGTGGACGAGGTCACCGTCTGGCACAACCCGCGCTGCTCGAAGTCCCGCAGCGCCTGCGGCCTGCTCGACGAGCGGGGGGTCGACGTCGAGGTGCGGCGCTACCTCGACCAGCCCCCCACGAGACCGGAGGTCGAGGAACTGCTCGGGCGGCTGGAGGTGGAGGACCCACGTCAGGTGATGCGCACGAAGGAACGCCTCTACCGCGAACTCGGGCTCGACGGCGCGGACCGTGACGCGCTGCTGGAGGCGATCGTCGCGCATCCGATCCTGCTCGAGCGGCCGATCGTGGTGCGCGGGTCGCGGGCCGTGGTGGCCCGCCCGCCCGAGCGGATCGTCGAACTGTTCCCCGACGGCTGACGGCGGCGGCCGTCGCGACCCTGCAGATCGGGGCGGTCGGGGAACCGGGTGACGGGCGCACCCTCGCCTACGCTCTGTCGCCATGACGCTGTTTGGCATCCACGCGGCGGTCTACGTGGCCGTCAACCTGCTGCTGGTCCTGCTGTGGCTGCTCACCGGCGGTTCACCGGAGGCTCTGGCGAGGCCGCTGACCAGCGCCCAGGAACACGGCCTGTGGCCGGCCTGGGTCGCCGCCATGTGGCTCCCATTCCTCCTGTTGCACGGTGGGGTGACGGTGCTGGTGCGGCGCCGACGTCGTCGACGCCTTCGGCGCAAGCGGGCCGAGCCGGCGACCGGGCCGAGATGGATCACCGCGATGTTCACCGACATCTCCGGCAGCACCCGGCTCGCCGACGAACTGGGTGACGAGGTCTACAGCGAACTGGTCGCCGAGCACCGGCGCACGGTTCGTTCCCTGGTGCGCGAACACCATGGCGAGGAGGTGGGTACCCAGGGGGACGGCTTCCTGCTGCGCTTCCCCTCGCCCCGGGAGGCGGTGCGGTGCGCGGTGGCCCTGCAGCGCAGGCTCGCGGAGCAGCGCGAGGACGGACGATCCGTCCCCTCCGTGCGGATCGGCGCCCACGCCGGCGAGGTCATCGCGGCCGGGGACGGTGACGTGATCGGGCGGATGGTCAACATCGCCTCCCGGGTCGCGGACGCGGCCAGCCCCGACGAGATCCTGGTCACCGAACCGGTCGCCGACCACGCGGGCACCGGGGTCGTGACCGACGACCGGGGGCTCCGCGAGCTCCGGGGGGTCGAGGCACCGCGCCATCTGCTGGCGGTGCGCTGGCGCGAGCCCCCCGCCGAGGCCTGACCTGCGGCCACACGCTGCTGTCAGCGGCCTGGTCGGGGGGAGAGGAACGCCAGGGGAACGCTGACGCCGAGCGGTTCGCCGCGCAGCGTCGCGATTCGCCGGCCCGGCTGGACCGCGTCGCGGGGTTCGCCGGCGAGCCCGCCGAGCTCCTCCAACGAGGTCGAGGTGAACGCCAGGCCCGAGAACCTGGCGGGCCCGTCGCCGGCGGGCCGGGTCGGGCCCACGAGCTCGAGTACGCACGTGCCCATGAGGAAGAACCGGTAGGCGAGCTCGTCGTCGCCGTCACCGCGGATGCCCACCACGGTGCGCCGCGGCTGCAGTCCCAGGTCGCCGAGCGTTTCGGTGGTGCGTTCGAGGTCGTCGGTGGCGACCACCACGTGGTCGAGGGCCACCACGCCGTTGCGGTGGGCGGGGGTGTGGGGCGTCGCCTCCGCCCCGGCGGCGGCCGTCGCGACCGGTCTCTCGGCCGGTTCCGCGGGCTGGAGGCCGTCGCAGGATGAGGTGACCGGCGGATCGGTGGCCCAGCGCAGCACGCCCCGGCCCGCACTGGTGCCCACCAGCCGCAGCACCAGGCGTCCGAGCCGCACCTCGTCGTCCTCGACGGTGAAGCCCGCGGCCCGCCATGCGGCCGGTTCATCGCCCACCACCAGCCCCACCAGCACGGGGCCGGCGGGGTCCGGGGTGGTTTCGCTCACCAGGCCTGCTCGCTACAGTCGATGTTCGGTCCCACGCACCCTACTGATCGCGATCCACGCCGTTCTTCCGCGGAGCGGACGTGGCCCCGAAGGCCCCCATGGTGAGCGCGCTGGCCCGGTGGCACCTGACCACCCGCCGCACCCCTGGTCTCGTGGCGTGCGCCCACGCGTCGGTGGTCATCGACGGCCGGGCTCGACACCGCGACTTTCGGGGGCTGACCATGCGTCACGCCCTGGGCCGGGCGGAACGGTGGCTGCTCGCCTCGATCCAGGACGCCCCGGCGCGGCCGGCCACGCTCTGACGGGGCGGAAACCCGTGGCCCCACCACGTGGGACGGCCCACGACACCGACCGCCTCGCCGCGCAGCAGGGCGGGATCGTGCTGGCGCGCAGCCCGTTCGAACCGCGCATCATCGCGTGGGGGGTCGGGTCGGGTCTGGTGTTGGCGTTCCTCGTCTCGCTGGTGGGCTGGGCCCTGGCGGGCGCCACACCGATCGCCGCCGAGGTGGAGTCCGTGCGGGGCATCCTGGTCGGCGACGAGCCGCTGCTCCGGAGTGTCGCAACGGTCCTCAGTCATGTGGGTCACCTGCTGCCGGTCGCCTGGGTGGCGCTGATGGTGGCGGCATTCGCCCGGTGGCGCTGGGGGAGCTGGGACCTCGGGCTGTTACTGGCCGTCGTGCTCGGCGGTGCGAGTTCGGTCACCGGGACCGTCAAGCTGTTGACCACCCGCGTGCGGCCCGACGAGGCCATCGTGGAGACCCTGAGCTCGTCCTTCCCCTCGGGACACGCGGTGCGAGCCGCCGCGGTCTACGGGCTGGTCCTTTGGATCGCGCTGCTGTTCACCCGCCGCCGGTGGCTGCGGGCCGTATTCGTGGTCGGGGCCATCGTCGTGATCGTCGCCAACTCCCTGGCCCGTGTCGCACTGGCGGCCCACTGGCCCAGCGACGTCCTGGTGGGCGTCGCGATGGGCACGGCCTGGCTCGTCATCTCCCTCCGGCTGCTGGGCCCGCACACGCTCGCCGGAGCCCGCCGGGCAGCCGACCCCCGCCCCCCGGCCCCGGGCACGTCCACCGACGTCTGAGCGCACCGATCTCGAGACAGGAGCCACCCGTGACCATCCTCGTCGGACACGCGCACACGCCGGAGGGCCACGCCGCGTTGGACACGGCGGTCGAGGAGGCGAGGTTGCGCGGCACCGACCTGCGGGTGGTGCGGGTCCTGCGTCAGCCGACCACGGACGACCCGACGCACCACCGCGACTGGACGGGGGCGGTGGAGCAGGCCCGTCGTGACGCCGTCCGGCTCGAGGAGGAGCTCGACGCCGAGGGCGTCGAGGCACGGGCCGAGGTGCTGACCCCGACGGCACAGTCGGTGGCCGACGTGCTGCTCGAGGCGTGTGTCGGCGGCGGGGTCGAGCTCCTGGTCATCGGGCTGCGGTCACGGTCCCGGGTCGGCAAGCTGCTGCTCGGCAGCGTCTCCCAGGAGCTGCTGCTGCAGGCCGACGTTCCCGTCCTGGCCGTCAAGCCGGGGTAGAGCTCGTCGGTTGCTCGGCGAACCCTGGTGCCTCCCCGTCCCCGCTGACCACGAGGCGTGCGGGCAACCGGACCACGAAGCGCGCGCCGACCTCGCTGTCGGTGAGCTCCAACGTGCCGTCCGCCGCCTCCACGATGCGGCGGACCATGCCCAGACCCACCCCGCTGCCCCGGTTACCGCTGGTGCTGCCCCGCTGGAAGAGTTCGAAGATCCGTTCCCGGTCGTCCTCGGGGATGCCGCGTCCGTCGTCGGCGACGATCAGCTCGACCTCGGTGTCGGTGCGCCGTGAGGACACGGTCACGGTGATGTCGGCCCGCCCGCCGTGGGTGAGGGCGTTGCCGACGAGGTTGTCGAACAACTGCTCCGCGCGGACCTCGTTGATCTCGATCGTCGGCAGGGTGCCCGCGACCGTGACGGTCGCCTCGGGGTGGGAGACCGCGTACCGTCGGGCGACCCTCGCGGCCGTCTCGCCGAGGTCGACGGGCGAGGCCTGCGTCTGCGTCCGACCGATGCGTGAGAGCTCGAGGAGCGCGTCGACGAGCTGATTGAGGTAGCCGGCGCTGGACTTGATGTGGGCCAGCATCTCCTCACGCTCCTGTTCGTCGGCGGCGGACGGAAGCAGGTCGGCGAAGCCGGAGATGGCCAGGCTGGGGCTCTTGAGGTCATGGGAGAGGCTGTAGAGAGTGCTCTCGAGGTCCGCCCGGGTCGTCTGCGCCTCCTCGCGGGCCGCCTGCTCCGAGCGGTACAGCTCCGCGCGCTCGAGCGCCAGTCGCAGCTGGATGGAGAAGGCCTCCACCAGCTCGTACTCGTCCTGTCCGAACACCGGGGTGTAGGGGGTGCTGCGTACGACCATGCAGGCATGGGCGACGTCGAACGTGCTGGTGCCCTCGGGCAGCGGGCGCGAGGAGGCCAGCAGCTCGACGATCTCGTCCACCTCGTCGTCGGGCAGCTGGGAGGCGGCCAGCACCTCGCCGCGGTCGTCGATGATGAGTACCCCGCCACCGAGCAGGTCGGCCACCATCGGCGCGACGGCCTCGGCCACGCCCTGCGGCGTGGCCGAGCCGATCAGCGCGACCTGCATCCGTTGGAACTGCTGGCTCGAACGGCGCCGCCACCACACCCGCAGGGGCAGTGGGGGCGCGAACCCGGCGACGAAGAGCCCGGCGGAGGCCAAGGAGAGCAGGCTCGTGACCATGCTGGTGGTGGGGGACGAACCCGCGCCGGTGGCGGCCGAGATGAGCAGCGCGACCGTCAGCAGCAGGGCGGCCGTGGCCATCAGTCGCATTCTCGCCCGCACGAGCCGCTGGCGGCTCCCGGCCCGCCACAGCCGCCCCGCCATGGCCACGGCGAGCACCGACCACAGCAGCAGGAAGACCGCGAGATAGGCCGCCTGTGCGGGCGTGCGGGTCTCGGCGCCGATCACCGGCGGCAGCGTGGCAGCCCACAGCATCAGGGCGGGCACGCCCAGCCCGGCCAGCTTCAGCCACCGGGGTAGGGGGCCCGCGAACGCCCAGGCGAAGGCGGCCAGCAGCCACGGGAAGGCCGCGAGGCCGCCCAGGGCCAGGACGCTGAACCACGGCTGTCCGGTGACCTGTTCGGGCAGGAGCCGGACACCCACCAGGAACAGGCTGATCAGACCGAAGGCACCCGCGAGGTACGCGGCGGGCCAGGTGCGTTGGCGACGCCACTGCCGCAGCGCGGCGAGCGCGGCGCCGGTGAAGGCCAGCAGCTGCAGATGACCCAGTACCTCGACGAGCGTCATTGGTCCCGGGTCCCCTCCTGTACGTACGGTCAGGCTAACGCCCGCCGGCCGTCGTCGACGGCTGTCCGTGCGGCAGTCCGGCCCGCCGGCCGCCGTCGGCAGCTGCCGTGCGGCCGCCCGGCCCGGGTCGATGCGGTGGGCACCGGTGGGTGCCGCGGGTCATCCCGACGTCCGGGGGGCCGGCAGCGCTACGATCGGGAGTTCCCGACGAGAGCAGCCCTCCTGACCGCCGAACCGGCCTTCTGCAGCGTGGTGATCGTCGACGACGACCCCCAGGTGACCGCGCTCTGCCGCGTGCATCTGGAGCGGGCCGGGGCCTTCCGGGTGGTGGCGACGGGCGCGACCGCCGCCGAGGGCTTCGACGTCTCCCTGACCCACCGCCCCGGCGCGGTCCTGGTCGATCTCGGTCTGCCGGACGGCAGCGGCGAGACCCTCATCGCCGATCTGTTCCGGGCCCTGCCCGACAGCATGGTGGCCGCGTTCACGGCCACCGACGCCGAACAGGCGGAGCTGCGGGTGCGTGGCACGGGCGCCTTCGCGTACTACGAGAAGGACATGCTGCACGCGAACCGGCTCGCGGACTATCTCCGGCAGGACGTGGAACTGTTCAACCGCGCGGTCGAGGGCGAGGACATCATCGCCCCGTCGGCGGTGCAGCGACGCGCAGAGGGCTGACGCCGGAGACGATCGGACGCACCCCCGGATTCTGACCGGTATCTTCCGCCCGGTTCCACGGACGTCGGGAGAGGGGGTCCGGGACATGAAGGACGAGTCGATGACGCCGTCCCCGGACACCGGGGTGCCCGGCGACGGCTCCGTGCCTGCGGCCGGCGGACGCCCGGACCCCGGTGCCGGGACGGTTCCCGAGTCGCCCGCGGTCACCGGTGGTGCCCCCGGCGTCGACGGGCCCGAGGAGGCCGGACCCGGGGAGACCGGGCCCGGGCCGTCGGGCGACCCCCGTGCGCCCTACGGCTGGTGGCCCCTGGTGGTCATCATGGCGGTCAGCCTCGTCGACCGGCTCGAATCGAGCGTGATCTCGTCGATCCTGCCCCTGCTCCAGGAGGAGTGGGCGTTCTCGGACACCGCCGGCGGGTCGCTCTCCGCCGCCATCGCCATCACCGGCACCGTGGTGGCGCTGCCGGCCGGCTACCTCGCCGACCGGACCAACCGCAAGAACCTCCTCGCGATCGTCGTCGCGCTGTGGTCGGTCATCACCCTCGGCTCGGCGGTCGCGATCAGCTTCGCCATGTTCTACGCGACGAGGCTGGTGCTCGCGGCCGCCGACAGCATCGACAACCCCTCGCAGGTGACCCTGCTCACGGACTATTACTCGGTGGCGGTGCGCCCGAAGGTGCTCGGCTGGCACCGGATGCTGACCTTCGCCGGCGGCGCACTGGGCACGCTCTACGGTGCCCTGGTCGGCGGGTTCTTCGGTTGGCGGGCGGTCTTCTACGCGATTCTCGTGCCGGGCCTGGTGGTGGCCTGGTGGTGCTACCGGCTGGACGAGCCCCGCCGTGGTGAGGCCGACCGCCGCGCCGCGCTGGCCGGTCGGTACTCGGCCCGCACCGCGTCCGCGGAGGGTGACGTCGGCCGGGGGTCGCAGGACGCCGCGGCATCCGCGGACGCCGTCCCGGGCATGACCCAGCCCCCCGGGTGGCCGGCCTTCCGGGCGCAGCTGGGCACGGTCGTGCGTATACGGACCGTGGTCCTCGTCTACTCGGGCCTGGCGTCGCTGTTCTTCGCCCTGAACGGGATCTTCTTCTGGCTGCCGACCTTCTACCTGCGTGAGTTCGGCCTCGAAGTCCAGGTCGGCGGCAGCCTGACCGCGGGGATCACGCTGTTCGGCGTCGTCGGCGGGACCTGGGCCGGCGGGATCATGGGGGAGCGTTGGCACGGGCGCCTCAAGGGCGCACGGGTCGTCGTGGGTGCGGGGGGCATCATCGTGGGCTCCATCGTGTTCACCGGTGCGCTGTACTCGTCGACACTGCCGTGGCAGGTCACCTCGCTGCTCGTCGCGGTGACCTTCATGTCGTTGGCCATCCCGAACCTGCAGGCGGCCATCGCCGACGCGCTGCCCGCCAACCAGCGGGGCGTCGGCTTCAGCATGCTCGGGATCTTCATCACCGGTGGGGCGTTCGGGCCGCTGCTGGTGGGAGCGATCTCGGATGCGACCGGCTCCCTGGCCATCGCGTTCGGGATCCTGCTGGTCCCGATGGTCATCGGCGGCGTGGTGACGATGTTCGCCCGCGGGACCTACGAAGGCGACGCCGCCCGGGCACTGGCGGCCGCGGCGGAGGACGACCCCCACGAGCCCACGGGGGCCGACGCCTGACCGTCGGCCGGACGCTCTCACCCGAGGTGGGCCCGTAGCTGCTCGACCTGCGCGTCGTCCCAGCCCTCGGGCCGGGTCACGGCCAACCATCCGTCGACCACCTTGGTCCCGTAGTCGTGACCGTGGCCGGGCGGTACCTCGTCGGCGTGCACCAGGTCGGCGGAGAGCTGCCAGAACGTCACCAGCGGGAACCAGCGCATCCGGCGCAGGACGTCGTCACCCCGGGGCTCGCGCAGCCAGTCGGGTTCCCGGTAGGCCAGGCGCGGCGACCACCACACCACCGGGTCGGAGGCCTGCTGGAGGTAGACCACCCGCGGTCGCTCCCACGGCCCGTCCGGCCGGTGGAGGTCGTCGGCAACCCCCGCGAAGCGCACGGTGCGGCCCCCCGCGACGACCGGTCGGCGCTGCGGGCTGTCCGGTTCCCGGGTGCGCGTCAACTCGGCGCGCAGGGGATTGAAGTGCGGCGGGCCGACCAGCAGGGCGCCGTCGGTGCGTGCCCGCAGGTCGGCGAGTCCCTCGAAGGCCGACTCGGCGGCGTAGGAACCCAGGCTTTCGCCGTAGACCACCAGTTCGGGTCGCTCGTCGGCCGGCAGCTGCGACCAACGGTCGTGGACCGCGTCGAACAGGGCGGCGCCGGCCTCCGAGGCGCGCTCGCGGTCGGCGACGAACGACAGCCAACTCGGCAGGTAGGAGTACTGCATCGAGACGGTGGCGGTGTCGCCGGCGTGCAGGTGCTCCAGGGCGGCGATCGCGACGGGGTTCACCCAGCCCGTCCCGGTGGCGGCGGCGACACACAGCACGGCCCGGTCGAACGCGCCGGTGCGTTCGAGTTCGGCGACGGCGAGCTCGGCACGCCGGCCGACGTCCTCCTCGGTCTCGAGCCCCGTGTAGACCCGGATCGGCTCGCGGGGTGGCGTGCCCTCGGCCATCCCCTCCATCCCCCCGATCCCGGCCAGGACGGCGTCGAGCTCCTCCGCGCCGGTCGTGCGGTCGACGAACTTGCGCCCCTGCGTGCCGAGGCTCTCCCACGCCACCAGGGAGCCCGGGCCTCCCGACACCATCGGGCTGGTCGGCGCCTCGAGGTCCGGGCCGACCGTCTCGTCGATCGTCTGGAAGGAGGTGTCGGCGGCACCGAGCATCCCCCGAACCAGCACCTCCTGGGTGAACGTCGTCACCAGCAGCGCGACCAGCGCCGCCCCGGTGAGGGCGGCGGCCCGAGGGGGGACGAAGCGCCGCAGCCGGTGGCCGGCGGCCCGGGCGGCGAGGCGCAGCGCCCGCCCCAGCGCGACGAGGACGACCAGCAGCGCCGCGGCCACTGCGAGCACGGCGAGGTAGGCCGGCTGTGTGGGCTCCTCCGCCCCCATCACCAGATGCAACTGCTGTTGCCAGTTCCCGGCGAGCACGACGGCGAGCAGGGCCGCAGCCGCACCACCCACCCCCAGCGCCCACCAGGCCGCGCGCTTGATCGGCGGCCGGGGTTCCCGCGGCAGCAGCTGTCGGGTCAGATGGCTCCCCAGTACGCCCAGGGCGTAGCCGATGGTGGCCGACACCCCGGTCACCGCCCCCTGGACCAGCCAGCTTCGGGGCACCAGGGAGGGCGTCAACGACAGGCAGAAGAACACCAGTCCGAGCGCGAGGCCACCGAAGGGCGGCGGGCGGCGCCTCGACATGGTCCCTCCGTGTGGTGGCTGGCGATGGCTGGCGTGGAAGTCGCCCGGGCCGGCGCCCGCGTGGTGGCCGGTCTCGCGACGCCCGGTCGGGGTGCAGCGGGTCAGGGTAGGTCCGTACCGCCCCACGGGAGATGGGTGCCGTGGCCTACAGTCGCCACTCCTCGCGTCGGCGCGTCGGCACCGCCGGTCGCGACGGGACCCGACGAGACCGAGGAGCGTGGCATGACCTACCAGGCGGACGTGATCGTGGTCGGAGCGGGGCTGGCCGGCCTGGTCGCCACGGCGGAGCTGGCCGACGCCGGACGCAAAGTCCTGCTCGTCGACCAGGAGCCCGAGGCCGGGCTCGGCGGGCAGGCCCACTGGTCGTTCGGTGGTCTGTTCCTGGTCGACTCACCCGAGCAGCGTCGGATGCGCATCCGCGACTCCCACGAACTGGCCTGGCAGGACTGGCTCGGCACGGCCGGGTTCGACCGCGAGGAGGACCACTGGCCACGCCGGTGGGCGGAGGCCTACGTGGACTTCGCCGCCGGGGAGAAGCGCGCGTGGCTCCACGCCCAGGGCATGCGGTTCTTCCCCATCGTGGGCTGGGCCGAGCGCGGCGGTCACCTCGCCAACGGCCACGGCAACTCCGTTCCCCGCTTCCACATCACCTGGGGGACCGGCCCGGGTGTGGTGGAGCCGTTCGTGCGGCGGGTCCGCGAGGCGGAGGCGCGGGGGCTGGTCCAGCTCCGCTTCCGTCACCGTGTCGACGAGTTGACCACCACCGGCGGCGCGGTCGACGGGGTGCGCGGCCGCATCCTCGCCCCCAGTCACGTCGAGCGGGGAGTGAAGAGCTCCCGTCAGGAGATCGACGACTTCGAACTGACGGCCCAGGCGGTCATCGTGACCTCCGGGGGGATCGGGGCCAACCACGACCTGGTCCGCGACAACTGGCCGGAACGGCTCGGTGCACCGCCGGAGCACCTGCTCTCCGGCGTCCCCGACCACGTCGACGGACGCATGCTGGCCATCACCGAGTCCGCCGGTGGCCGGTTGATCAACCGCGACCGGATGTGGCACTACACCGAGGGCATCGAGAACTTCGCGCCGATCTGGTCCCGCCACGGGATCCGGATCCTGCCCGGCCCCTCCTCGCTGTGGCTCGACGCCACCGGGCGTCGGCTGCCGGTGCCGTGCCTGCCGGGCTTCGACACCCTCGGCACGCTCGAGCACATCATGACCACGGGGCACGAGCACACGTGGTTCGTCCTGACCCAGAGCATCATCGAGAAGGAGTTCGCACTGTCGGGTTCCGAGCAGAACCCCGACCTCACCGGGCGGGACGTGCGGCGACTGCTGGACCGTCTCGGGTCGGGCGCCCCCGGGCCCGTCGAGGCCTTCAAGGAGCAGGGCGCGGACTTCGTGGTCGAGGACAACCTCCAGGCCCTGGTGCGAGGTATGAACGCGCTCACCGACGAGCCGCTGCTGGACTTCGAGCAGGTCCGCCACGAGGTGGTCGCCCGCGACCGTGAGATCGCCAACGACTTCAGCAAGGACCTCCAGATCGTCGCGATGCACGGGGCGCGCAACTACCTCGGTGACAAGCTGATCCGGGTGGCGCCGCCGCACCGCCTCCTCGACCCGGCCCACGGGCCCCTGATCGGTGTGCGCCTGAACATCCTCACCCGCAAGACCCTCGGTGGGCTCGAGACCGACCTCGACGGCCGGGTGCTGCAGGCCGGGGGCGAGCCGTTGCCGGGCCTGTACGCGGCCGGGGAGGTCGCCGGTTTCGGTGGCGGCGGCATGCACGGGTACCGCTCGCTGGAGGGCACCTTCCTCGGCGGTTGCCTGTTCTCGGGCCGTACCGCCGGGAGGGCGGCGGCCGGCGCCGTGGGGTGAGCGACCTCGGCCCGTTCAGGCCAACGGCAGGGTGAAGGAGAACGTCGAGCCCTGCCCGGGTACCGACCGGACCTCGACGTCGCCATCCATCGTGCGCACGTACTCGCGCACCAGTGCGAGCCCGATCCCCGAGCCACGGATGGCATCGGCCACCGACGAGCGGGCCCGGAAGAAGGGGTCGAACACCCGAGCCGCCTCCCACTCGGGCAGACCGATCCCCCGGTCGACGACCGCGATACGCACCTGGCCGGCCTCGCCGTCCCGCCCGCTCCCGCCGCCCTCCTCGGTGGCGACGACGTCGATGGCGGTACCCGGCCCGGAGAACTTCACGGCGTTGGAGAGCAGGTTGCCCAGGGTCCGGCGCAGCAGGGAGGCGTCGGCCTGCACCCGGACGGGGGCGATGTCGAGGGTGAGCTCCCGCCCCTCGAGGATGTGCTCGAGTTGCTCGCAGGTCTGGTGGACCAGTGAGCTCAGCAGCAGCGGCTCCACGCGGGTCTGGGGATCGCGGCCACGCTCGAGGCCGGCCAGGTCGAGCAGTTCCTCGACGATTCTGCGCAGTTCGTCGGCGTTGCGGCCGACCCGGCCCAGCAGATCGGTGCGCTGCTCCGCACCGAAGTCCTCCCAGTGCTGCTGGAGCGTGGACGTGAACCCGGCGATCGAGGTCAGCGGGGTCCGCAGCTCGTGGGACACGGAGGCGACGAAGTCCCGCCTGGCGTCGAGGGTCTGCTGGAGCTCGGTCACCAGGCGACGCTCGAGTTCGAACTGACGCAGGTTGCGCAGCGCGATGCCGGCGAAGGACGCGAACACCCTCCCGAGCTCGAGCTCCTCGTCGGTGTAGGCGTCCCGACCGCCGGTCAGCGCGAGCAGCCCGACCGGCTCACCGGTGTCGCTCGGCAGCGGGATGAGCAGCCGGCCGTCGACCAGTCGGGGCTCGTCGCCGTCCACCGCACCCGGGTCGACGGCGTCCTCGAGTCCCCCGTCCGCCGTACCGAACACGGTCGCCGATTCCAGCCGGTGGCCCTCCGCCAGCAGCAGCGCGCACGAGTCGGTGCGCAACAGGCGGGCCGCACCCGAGACGATCTCGTGGAACAGTTCGTCGCGGTCGGTGGCCGAGGTCACCAGCAGGGCCAGGCGCTGGACCTCGGCGGCACGAGCTGCGAGGTCGTGGTGCCGCCAGGCCCGCTCGACGACCTCCGGCAGCGCCTCCAGGTAGCCCGGTTCCTTGGGGACGTAGTTGAGCGCGCCGGCGCGCATCGCCTCCACCGCGACCTCGATGGAACCGGCACCGGTGACCATCACGACCGACGGCGGATGTGGCCGGGCACGGATCGCCTCGAGCACCTCCAGGCCGCTCACGCCGGGCAGGCGGTAGTCCAGCAGCACGATGTCGACGTCGTCGCTGGACGCGAGCGCCCCGGTCGCGTCGCCCGCGCCGGTGACCTCCATGCCGGCGCGTTCGAGCCGCCGGGTGATCAGCTCCCGGTGGTCGACGCTGTCCTCGACCACCAGCACCCGGATGCGCTGCCGCCGGCCGGCGCGTTCCGGAGCCCCCAGCGTCATCACCATCAGTTCGGGGGCTGCGGCAGCACCGCGGTGTTGGTCCAGAAGTCGCTGACCGCCTGGAGTTCCTCGCGCAGGTCGGAGAACGTCGGCCGCTTGACCACGTAGGTGTTGCCGCCGGCGCGGTAGCTCGCGTCGACGTCCTGCTGGCGGTCGGAGGAGGTCAGCACCGCGATCGGGATGGACCGCAGCTCCGGGTCGCTCTTGAGCACCTCGAGCACCTCGAGGCCCTGCACCCGGGGCATCTTGAGGTCCAACAGGATCAGGTGCGGACGCGGCTGTCCGACGAACCCCCCACGCTGGTAGATGAAGTCCAGTGCCTCGGCGCCGTCCTGCACCGCGGCCACCTCGAAGGTGACGTTCTCCATGCCCCGCAACGCGCGGGTGATGAAGAACAGGTGGTCCTCGTTGTCCTCAGCCACCAGGACGCGAACGGTTTCCTTCACGCGTGGACCTCCTCGGTCGTCTCGTTCCCGTCAGTCGTTCCGCTCGCCCCGGCGATCACCGTCTCCGGCGGGAAACGAAGCCGGAACTCGGCGCCCCCGTCGGGATCGCCGAGCCAGATACGCCCCCCGATCGACTCCAGGATCTTGCGGCAGATCGCCAGTCCGATTCCGGTCCCGGGAGTGTTCGCGGTCAGTCGCTCGAACAGTCCGAAGACGAGTTCGCGGTAGGGCTCGGCCACCCCCGGGCCGTCGTCGCTGACGACGACCACCGCGTCCCCCGGCTCCTCGACGTCGTGCTCGGCCACCACGGTGACCCGGACCTCGTCGCCACCGTGCCGGGCCGCGTTCTCCAGGAGATTGGTGAACAGTTGGCGGACCCGGACGGCGTTGACCTCGAGGACGGGCAGGGCCTGCAGGTCGACCTGCAGGCCGGGGTGCTGTTCGGTGACCTCATGGGCCACGTCGGCGAGCAGAGGTGCGAGCTCGACCCGGTCGGGGCTGGTCTGCATCCGGCCCACCCGGGAGAGCTCGAGCAGGTCGCGGATGAGCGACTCCATGTAGCGGCCGTTGGTCGCCATCCGGTCGACGTACCAACGCCCCTCCTCGCCGAGCTGGTCGCGGTGCTCCTCGATCAGCAGGTCGACGTAGCCGAGCATCGCGATCAGGGGGCTCTTGAGGTCGTGGGAGGCGCTGTACACGAAGGTCTCGAGCTCCGCGTTGGCGTGTTCGAGCGCCGCCCGCGACGCCCGTTCGCTGGCGAGCAGGCCGGCCCGGTCGAGGGCGAGGTCGGCCAGCAGGCCCACCCGTTCGAAGAGTGACACCTCGTCGTCCCCGAAGAACGGCGTGTAGGTGTCGGTCCACACGTGGATGGCGCCCTCGCTGAGTCGGCACTGCAGCGCGCCGGATTCGTCGTAGTGCACGGCGGCGGCCGCCTCCCGGGCGGTGACCCCCTCCGCGCCCAGCAGGCGACCGCGATGCACCAGCGCCACACCGCGGGCGGCGACCACCTTCCGCAGGTGGGGAATCAGCGCGGTCGCGACCTCGTCTTCCGTGGTCGTGGTCATCAGCCCCAGTGCCGCGGCGTGCAGTGCCTCCTCCTCGGACTGTCGCCACAGGCGCCGCAGCCCTGACGGGGGCGCGAACCCGAGGAGGAACGTCGCCGCCGCACCGAGCGCGAAGAGGGTGGTCACCAGCGATACGGTCTCGGTGCGGGTCGGAACCAACCCGGCGAGCACGATCGCGAGGGTGAGGGAGACGGTGCCCACCGACAGCAGGCGCAGCCGGCGCCGGGACACGGTCGGCTGTTGCTGGCCGGCCCGCCAGAACCGCAGCCCCACCAGGGGCAGGACGCTGACCCAGGTGAGAACCACGAGGCCCGCGAAGACCGCGAACAGCACAGTGCGGGTCTCACCGGGTCCGGGGACCCGGATCAGCAGGCCGGTGACGGCGAGTCCGAGGACCGCGACCCCGAGGATGCGGCGGCTGCGCGCGGGGAACGGTTCGAAGGCGTCGGCGAAGCGCAGCAGCAGGTAGGGAAAGACCACCAGCACCGCGACGAGGCCGCGTTCGATGAAGCCGGAAACGGCCGTGTCGGGGAGCAGGTCCAGCACGGCCGATACCAGCACGACCGCCCCGAGGGACGCGAACGTCGCGGCGAGCCAGCGGCTGGCCTCGTCCCGGCGACGCCGCCAGCGCAGCAGGGCCCAGATGGCGACGACGACGAACGCTGCGTTCTGGAGCCACTGCAGCGACTCGTTGAGCAGTTCCACGACTGGTTCGGTCCTCGCGCCCGTGCCGGCGCCTCGGAGAGCGGTGGCCGGCACAGTCTCGTGCGCTTCGGTGACCGTCACAATGGCCCAGTCGGGTGGTCGTCACCCTCCCTTGTGGCCAGATCCACCGGCCGGAGTGCCGCGCGGCCCGAGGCCGGCGACCTGCGTGCGTTCCCGTGACGGGTCACGTCGGCGCAGGTGGGGGTGGAGCCGGTCCGCCGCCCGTCTACGGTGCCGGTGGCCGGGGCCGACCCGGTAGGTCCGGTCGACGCCGGATCGACAGGTGGAGGGAGCGTCGATGGAGCGCAAGGGCCGCGTCACGATCGAACCGGATGTGGTCTTCGGCCGGGGTGGGGGCCGGGACCTGTCCTGTGACGTCTACACCCCGCCGACCCGAC
The DNA here is from genome assembly GCA_007130695.1 of Nitriliruptoraceae bacterium. Lineage (GTDB taxonomy): Bacteria > Actinomycetota > Nitriliruptoria > Nitriliruptorales > Nitriliruptoraceae > SKLC01. The sequence goes on along the minus strand of SLRZ01000037.1, from coordinate 7,427 downwards.
CGGCCTCGGCGCCCGGTGTCCTGCTGCTGCACGGCGGGGCGTGGCGCAGCGGCGACCGCACCCAGCTGCGGGGCTACGGCATCCGACTGGGCATGGCCGGCTACGTGTGCGTGGCCGCCGAGTACCGCCTCGCGGGTGAGGCCGGCTGGCCCGCGCAGATCGAGGACACGAAGGCGGCCATCCGCTGGCTGCGTGCCAACGCCCGGGAACTCGGGGTGGACCCGGACCGGATCGTGGCCCAGGGCAACTCGGCGGGTGGGCACCTGGCCCTGTTGGCGGCCGGCACCCCGGGCCACGAGGCCTTCGAGGGGGAAGGGGGCCATCCGGACGTGCCGACGGACGTCGCGGCGGTCGTGGCGATCTATCCGCCCACCCGGCTGCCAAGGGTGCCCACGCAGATGTTCGCGGCGGCCGACGGGCCAGCGTTGGATCCCGGCGGCGGGGATCGGGACGACGAGGCCGCGCACCAGGCCAGCCCGACCTCCCATGTCACCGGGTCGTTCCCGCCGACGCTGCTGATCCACGGGGACGCCGACGAGGTGGTGCCGGTGGAGGCGAGCCTCGTCATGCACCGGACCCTGCGGGAGGCCGGGGTGCCCGTCGAGCTGCACCTCTACCCCGAGCAGCCGCACGCCTTCGACGCCCAGCCCGAGTTCGGGCGCCGCTGCGCCGCAGAGATGGCCTTCTTCCTGGACCGCTACGTAGGCGGGGCCACCACCCCGGACTGATGCCCGGGTCCCGGTCCGGTCGCCGGATCGGGTGTCGGCACGGTTCTACGCTGCGGTGCCCGAACGGAAACGGCCCCCGACCATGGACGTGCTCGCCGACCGCTACGAGCTGGCCGAGGTGGTCGGTGCCGGCGGGATGGCGCGTGTGTTCGTCGCCCACGACCGCCGGCTGGGCCGGCGCGTGGCGGTCAAGCTCGTCCGCGAGGACCTCGTCGCCGATCCCGTCAGCCGGGAGCGCCTGCTGCGTGAGGCCCAGGCCGCGGCGGGCCTGCAGCACCCGAACGTCGTCGCGGTGCACGACGCGGGCGAGGACGCGGGCCGGGCCTACATCGTCATGGAGCTCGTCGAGGGTCGCACGCTGGCCGACCGACTGGCGGAGGCGGGGCGGCTCACGGCCCGGGAGACGGTCGCGGTGGGCGCGGCGGTCCTCGATGCGCTCCATGCGGCCCATCGCCGGGGCCTGGTGCACCGCGACGTCAAGCCCGCCAACGTGCTGCTTCCCGACGCCGGGGGTTGCAAGCTCGCGGACTTCGGGATCGCCAAGGCGCTGGACGCGACCTCGGCGGGGCTCACCGCTACCGGTCAGGTGCTCGGCACACCGCGCTACGTCGCGCCGGAGCAGGTGGCGGGCGAGGACGCCACGCCGGCGACCGACCTGTACTCGCTGGGGGCGGTCCTCTACGAGTGCCTCGCCGGGCGGCCCCCGTTCGACTCGGAGAGCGCCCTCGGGGTCGCGCTGGCACACCAGCGCGACCCCGTGCCCCCGCTGGCCGACGTGGCTCCCGGGGTGCCGCCGGGGATCGCCGCGGTCGTCGAACGTGCGTTGCGCAAGGCACCCGGGGACCGTCCCCCCGACGCCGCCGTCATGGCCTCGGAGCTCCGGGCGGCGGACGCCACGCCGGGGATCGTGCCGATGCCGGGGACCGGCTCCCACACGGAGAGCAGGGCCCCGACCGACCCGTTGGGCGAGGGTGCGTCGACAGGACGGGGGTGGCTGCCCCCGGCCGGTACCGCGACGGTTCAGCGCAGGCGCGGTTGGCTCCTGGCCGCGGTGGCCATGGCCGCGGTGGTGCTCGGGGTGGGCCTGGTGAACGCGCTCGGCGGCGACGGGGACCCGGACGTCGGAGCCGGGGCCGACGTCGCGGACCCGCCCCCGCGGGATCTCGGCGACCTCGTGGCCGACCTCGCCCGGGAACCCGCCGCGGCCGGCGAACGTGGTGACGATCTGCTCGAGGGGCTGCTCGAGGTCCGCGGGGAGGAGGGCGCCGACGACCGACGCGAGGACGCCCGTGACCTGATGAAGGACGTCGCCGAGTGGCTGGCGGACGGTGAACTCGACCGGGCGACCGGGCACGAGGCGCTCGGGCACCTCGAACCACTCGGTCGGCCGGCCGGACCCGCGGCGGCCGAGCTCGGCGAACTGTTCGGCGAGGTCGCCCGGGACCTGCCGGCGTGGGGAGACAAGGGTGAGGACCTGCTGAAGAAGCTCGACGACCTCCTCGACGAGGACCCGTCGGCCCGACCGGAAAAGGCCGGCAAGCTCCGCGACGAGGTCGACAAGTGGGTCGAGAAGGACGAGCTCGATGCGGATCTCGGCGGCACGGCCCGGTCGGTCCTCGAGGGCGTCGCCACCGGGAATGGCTAGAGAGCGCGACATCGTTCGATGTCACTGTTCGGCCCGTGGCCGGTAGGGTGCGCGCGGGTTCCGGGAGGGAGAGCACGATGGCGGAGGTTGCTGCGCGCCCGGCGCGAGCGGCACAGCGCGCGGCGGCCGACCGGCGGGCCCCCTACGGCTGGTGGCCGCTGGTGGTCATCATCTCCGTGAGCCTGGTCGACCGGCTCGAATCCAGCGTGCTCGGGGCGATCCTGCCGCTGCTGCAGGCCGAGTGGAGTTTCTCCGACACCGCCGCCGGGTCGCTGTCGGCGGCGATCTCGATCATGGGCACCGCGGTCGCCCTCCCCGCCGGCTACCTCGCCGACCGGGCCAACCGCAAGCGACTGCTGGCGATCGTGGTGGCGGGCTGGTCGGTCATCACCCTGGGCTCCGCCCTGGCGATCAGCTTCGCGATGTTCTACGCCACCCGGCTCGCGTTGGCGGCCGCCGACAGCATCGACAACCCCTCGCAGGTCAGCCTCCTGGCCGACTACTACGCGGTGCAGGTCCGGGCCAAGGTCATGGGCTGGCACCGGATGGTGACCTTCGCGGGCGTCGGACTCGGGACCATCTACGGCGGCCTCGTGGGTCAGTGGCTGGGCTGGCGGGCGGTCTTCCTGCTCATCATCGTGCCCGGTCTGGTGGTGGCCTGGTGGTGTCACCGCCTGCCCGAGCCCCGACGCGGTGAGGCGGACGCGGCCGCGGCCGCGACCCGGAACGCCGCTTCGACGGCCCCTGACGGCGGGACCACCGCCAGCGGACCGGCCGTGCTCGAACAACCCCCCGGTGTGCGGGCCCTGTGGGAGCAGATCAAGGTCGTCGTGCGGATCCGTTCGGTGGTCATCCTCTACACGGGCCTGGCCACGCTCTTCTTCGCCCTGTTCGGCATCCTGTTCTGGCTGCCGACCTTCTACCACCGCGAGTTCGGCCTGGACGTCGCGGCGGCGGCCCTCGTCGCGGCCGGGGTCACCACCCCCGGCGTCGTGCTCGGCACCTGGATCGGTGGCTGGCTCGGGGAGCGCTGGCACGGGACGGTCACGGGAGGCCGTGTCCTCGCCGGCGCCGGATCGCTGGTCATCGGTTCCGTCATCGGTGTGGTCGCCCTGCTCGGGCCGACGCTGCCCCTCCAGTCCGGCTTCCTCTTCCTGTCCGCCACCGTGATGTCGGTCGCGATCCCCAACCTGCAGGCCGCGATTGCGGACTGCCTGCCCGCCCACCAGCGGGGTGTCGGTTTCAGCCTGCTCGGGATCTTCACGACCTTCGGGGCGTTCGGGCCCCTGCTGGTGGGCGTGATCTCCGACGCGACCGGGTCGCTTCGGGTCGCGTTCGGTGGTCTCCTACTCCCGATGATCCTCGGAGGGTTGATCAGCATGCTCGCTCGCAGCAGTTACGAAGCGGACGCCGAACGGGCCCTCGACGCGGCGGCCGGCACATGACGGTCTTCGCCGAGCCCCCCGTGGTGATCGGGCACCGTGGTGCCGGTCAACTCGACGTCAGCGGTCTGCCGGAGAACTCGGTGGCCAGTTGCCTCGCGGCCCACGAGCAGGGGGCCGACTGGGTCGAGATCGACGCCCGCTTGACGGTCGACGGACAACTGGTCCTCCACCACGACCCGGTGTTGGCCGACGGGCGCCCGGTCGACGGTTGCACGCTCGCCGAGTGCCGGGCGCAGGGACTGACCGGGTTCGACGAACTGCTCGACGCACTGCCCGCAGGGTTGGGTGTCGACCTCGAGGTGAAGGTCGCACTGGCCGACGCCGGTGCGCCGGCCTCGGCGTCGACCGCCGGGCTCGTCGCCGCACGCGCCGCGCAGTACGCGGACCGGCCGCTGGTGCTGACGAGTTTCAGTCCCGCGGCGCTGCTGCAGGCCAGACAGGTCGCCCCCGACGTGCCGGTCGGCCTGCTGAGCATGCCCTTCACGACCCTGCGCGAGCTCGTCGCTTCGGCGGTGACGCTGGGGGCCGAGGTGGTCGCCCCACACGTGGCGACGATGGGCATCGCGGACATCCCCGGTCTGCCGTGGGAGACCCCGGACCGGGTCCACCAGGCGCTGGCCGTGGCCGGGCAGCACGGCTGTGAGGCCCTGGTCTGGGGGGTGCGTCCGGCCCAGGCCGCCGAGGTCGTCGGTCTCGGGGTCGCAGCGGTGTGCGTCGACGAGATTCCGGCGACCCGCGAGGCACTGTCCGGCCGGACCGGGGCCTGAGCCTTCCCCCCGGTCGTGGGACCCGAGAGCGCCCGTCCGGGCCGCCCGGGACCGCGGCTACAGCTCCTCGGTGATGGTCTGGGCGAGTCTGGGCCCGACACCGCGGACCTCGGTCAGCTCCTCCTCGTCCGCGGCACGCACCGCCTCGAGGCTGCCGAAGTGGTCGAGGAGCGCCTGGGCTGTCGTGGTCCCCAGCCCCTTGACCCCTGCCGCGAGCTCTTCCGCCTCGGGCCCGTGCCCGGCGTCGCGCTCGGAGCGTCGCTGGCTCGGTGGCGGGGTGCGGACCGTGACCTTCCTCGGCGGCGGCCCCTGCCGTGCCGGTGCGGGCGGTGCCTGCTCACTGGTGGCCGGTGTCGCCGGTGGTCCGCCGGCGTCGATGGGGTCGGGTGCGAGCTCGTCGGGAGCCGGGGTGGTCACGCCGGCGTCCTCGGACTCCTGGCTGTGCAGGACCGACAGGCGCGCGTCGAGGTCGATGCCGTCCCTGGCGTAGACCGACCGGCGGTAGCGGTAGTAGCCGTAGCCAGCGAGGGCGATCACCAGGATGCCGACGATGATCGGGACCGCCTGGATGAAGATCGCGAGCCAGAACAGCGCCGCGGACACCGCGCTGCCGATGGCGGCGGTCTTCAGCAGCCACATCGGCAACTTGTAGATCGAGTGCTCGTAGGCCTCCGGGTAGCGCTTGGGGAGGTTCCACAGCGCGAGCGAGGAGACGAAGCTGCCGAACAGGATGATCAGCGCGAGGAAGACCGACAGGAGCACGGGGGCGATCTCGAACGGGGCGAGCAGGACCGGGGGGATGGTCAGTACGAGGATGGCCCGGTGCGGGACCTGCGCTTTGGGGTGGATGTCGGCCATCTTCGGGCTCAGGACCTCGTCCCGCCCGGCACGCATGAGCGTGCGCGAGTAGGAGGTGATCAGCGCGTTCAGCGTCGTGAACGCACCGAGAATGGCGACGATCGCCACCACGACCCCGATCCCGGGGGCCAGGTAGTCCCCGGCCGCCTCGGCCACGCCGCCCTGCTCGTAGGCGCCCAGCACGTCCCAGCGGTCGAGCCCGACGAAGACCACCACCAGCAGCAGCGACAGCAGGACCGCGATCCCCATCCCGAGGATCAGCACCCTCGGGATGTTCTTGATCGGGTCCTTGAGCTCCTCGCCGAGCTCCACGATCATGGAGAAGCCCTGGAACGGGATGTAGAGCGAGACGACGGCGAGGATGAAGGGCTCCGTGCCCTGCGGGAAGACCGGCGTGTAGTTGGCCGCTTCGACCTGGAACAGGCCGGGCACGATGAAGGACAGGAACCCGAGCAGGATCAGCCCGACCATCACCAGCTGGACCCAGGCGACCAGGGTGATGCCCCGCAGGTTGAGCGCGATGAACGCGATCAGGACCCCGGCGACCAGGATCGGTTCCGGGGTGGTGAAGGGCAGCAGCACGTTGGTGAACTGCGCGAAGCCGATGGCGGTGAACAGCAGGACCGACCAGATCGCGGGGATGACCAGCCAGATCGTGATGAAGCCCCAGAACGGGCTGACCAGCCGGGAGGCGTAGACGTACAACCCACCCGCCACCGGCAGGGCCCCGCCGAGCTGCAGGAGCAGCAGGACGGAGAAGACCATGGGGATCGCGGTGAGCAGCAGCGCGTAGATGATGCTCGGCCCGGCCTCGCCGATCAGTTCACCGGGAAGCAGGAAGACACTCATCCCGATGACCGTGCCGACCAGCAGCACGGTGCCGCCGAGCAGCCCGATCTGACGGTCGACCACCTTGTAGCTGGCCTGCAGCTCCGCCATGCCCCACTCCTCGTCGTCGGCGCCTCTCCCGGGCGCGCACATCCTGCCCTCTGTGTTCCCGTTCCGCTCGCCCGGTCCCTGCCTGGGTGGGAAGGTCGTGCGATCCTGCGTCCGGCCGGGGCGGGCGAGCTGGGCCGGATGTGGTGCAATGCACGGCCCGCTCCGCTGACCGGGTGGCCGCTCCCGGCGCGGCCCGGAGGACGAAGAGAACCCGGGGGTACGCCCATCGAACCGCGTCCCGAACAGGAGATCGGCGGCCTGCTGCGCCGCTCCGACGAGGCCCGCAAGGCCGGCCCCGGCCGCGTCGCGCCCGAGGCCGCCCGCGTCCGAGCGGCCGAATTGCTCTCCAGGGCACGGGACCTGCTCGACCACGTGGACGACGCGCACGTCCAGCTCGATCTGGCCGAGCAGGTGGCCCGGCGCATGGGCGACCTCGACCGCGAGGAGGTCGAGGCGATGACGGGCCCGACACCCGGTGTGGCCCCGGCCCCCACCTCGGTGGAGGACCCCACCCGCGTGCCGCCCGGTCAGCACCTCACCGCCGGGTGGCCGGTGCTGCACGTGGGCACGGCCCCCGAGGTCGATGACGAGGGCGACTGGTCGCTGGTGGTCACCGGCCGGGTCCGTGACCGGGTGCGGCTGAGGGTGAGAGACCTGCACGAGCGCCTACCGACGGTGACCGACACCAGCGACTTCCACTGTGTGACGGGCTGGAGCCGGCTGGACAACACCTGGACCGGGGTGCGGGCGGCCGACGTGTTGGCGCTGGCCGGCCCCCGCCCGGAGGCGACCCACCTCGTGGCCAGCGGGTACCCGGCCTACAGCGCCGACCTCGATCTCGAGGCGGTCCGCGCCGAGGACGTCCTGCTCGCCTGGGCCCACGACGGCCGGCCGTTGGCGCGTGCGCACGGCGGGCCGTTACGGCTGGTCGTGCCGGCCCGCTACGGCTGGAAGAGCGTGAAGTGGGTCTTCGAGCTGCGGCTCACCGAGCGCGACGTTCCGGGCTACTGGGAGGAGCGGGGCTACCACCGGGTCGCCGACCCGT
>SLRZ01000013.1 GCA_007130695.1 Nitriliruptoraceae bacterium | reverse complement strand
GGGGTGACGGGGCACATGCCGAACACGAACACGTCGAGGTCGCCGACCTCGAGCCACGGGTGCGCCTGTTCGCCGAACTGCTGCCACGGGTCGCCGCTGTTGACTGATGCGTGCGGACGCTACGGTCCGGCGGCCCCTGGACCCGTTCTCGTGAGGACGGGCGCGGGGTCACTGGTGGGCCTGCTCCTCGCCGTCCTGGTGGCGGCGACCGCATCGCCGGTGGACGCCGACGAGGACCCTGCAGATCCCGCGCCCCTGGACGATGGCGGGGAGGCTGGCGCGGTCGTGACCGTGGCCCCCGACGGCGACGACCGCCACGGACGTCGCAGCACACCGGCCGCGGATGTCCACAGGGGCCGGCGCCACCCTGGACACCGCGTCACACCGCGCGCGTAGGGTCCCGTGTTGTCGGAGGACAGGCCGTGGGATACCTTGATCCGAACTCGTGCGTCCGGGTGCATTTTTTCGCGTTCGGACGGCGGTACCGCCCCTGCGTGGTGCCGGCGAGTTCCCATAGAGGCACCCCTGCCCCCACCGGTGGTCGTATCGCCCAAGGCGCGCCGACCACGTCCGCGGGGGCCCCGAGTCACCGGATCCCGGTGACCCGCGCGCATCGACCGGTGCGGGCGGAATGACCACAGGAGGTGCGCATGCGCCGCTATGAACTGATGGTGTTGATCACCGACACCCTGGAAGAGGAAGCCGCACAGGCTTCGTTCTCCTGGGTCCAGGACCTGCTCGCCAATGAGGGCGGCACGGTCCACGAGGCGGCCTGGTGGGGCCGTCGCAAGCTCGGCTACGAGATCGAGAAGCGGGACCACGGCTTCTACGGCGTGCTCGACCTGGAAGCCACCGGGGAGGCCGTCGCAGAGGTCGAGCGCCGGTTGAAGATCTCCGACGACGTGGTGCGGTTCAAGACCGTCCGTCCTGAGGTGCGCGTCCGCCGCAGCGCCTAGACGTCGGCTTCGTCCTCCGACAAGGACACCGACGACCACGGCGCTGGTCACCAGCGCCCAGGCAGGAGCCAAACCATGGCGTTCGAGAGCAACTTCATCACCTTCATCGGGAACCTCACCGACGACCCGGACCTGCGGTTCACGCCGTCGGGTGCGCCGGTGTGCTCGTTCCGGGTGGCCTCCAACCGCCGCTGGACCGGCCGCGACGGGCAGCAGCAGGAGGAGACCACCTTCCTCAACGCCAACTGCTGGCGTGACATGGCCGAGAACGTCGCCGAGTCGCTCTCCAAGGGCGACCGGGTGATCGTGATCGGCCGGCTGAAGGTCCGCAACTACGAGAACCGTGAGGGGCAGACCGTCTGGGTCACCGAGATCGAGGCGGACGAGGTCGCCCCCAGCCTGCGCTGGGCACGGACCAGCATCTCCAAGACCTCCGGGTCCGGCGCCGGTGGCGGTGGCGGTTCCCAGGGCGGTCAGGACAGCAGCGCCCCCCCACCCCCCTCAGACGACGACGTCCCGTTCTGATCCGAACGGTCGACACCAGGAGTACGACCACCGATGGCGAACCCGAATCCCAAGAAGGTCCGAAAGCCCAAGAAGGACAAGCCCTGCCCGATCTGCAGCCAGGGCATCGAGTACATCGACTACAAGGATCTCTCGCTGCTCAAGCCGTTCCTGAACGAGCGGGCGAAGATCAAGGCGCGTCGCACCTCCGGTGCCTGCGCCAAGTGCCAGAAGCAGCTCGCCGCCGCGGTCAAGAACGCCCGCGAGATGGCGTTGATCCCCTACACCGTTCGCTAGGAGCGATGAGATGAAGGTCATCCTCAAGGACGAGGTCGACAACGTCGGCCTGCCTGGCGACGTGGTCGACGTCAAGGACGGCTACGGCCGCAACTACCTCATTCCCCGCGGCATGGCGATCCTGGCCACGCGTGGGGCGATGAAGGAGGCCGAGGCCATCACCCGCTCCCGCAAGGCCAAGGAGGCCGAGACGGTCGGGGACGCCGAGCAGCACAAGCAGACCCTCGAGTCTCGCACGCTGCGTATCGAGGCCCGCGTCGACGAGCGCGGCCACCTCTACGGCTCGGTCTCGGCGCACGACATCGCCCGCGTGCTCAAGGAACGGGGCCACGACATCCCCGTCAAGCGCATCGAGATCCGTGGCACCTACAAGGAGATCGGGACCTACGAGGTCCCGGTCCGGGTGCACCCCCAGGTCGTCGCCGACGTCACCGTCGAGGTCGTCGACATCGAGGGCATCGTCGGCGTAGAGGCTCCGCCGGTCGACGAGGACGAGATCGAGGAGGCGGCGGCCGAGGCGGCCGAGGGCTCCGAGACCGACGCCGACGTGCTCGCCGAGCAGGCCCTCGAGGCTGCGGAGGAGTACGAGCAGCAGCAGGCGCTCCTCGAGGCACAGCGCGAGGAGGCCGGCAGCGAGTCCGGCACCGATCAGGACCCCGACGGGGCGGTCACCGAAGGTGACGACGAGACCGCAGGGGCCTAGCAGGAGCGCACGCGTGGGGGACGGCGAGGCCATCACCGACTCGACCCGGGAGCGGACCGCTCCGGTGGGTCCATGAGCGGCGAGGTCCCGCCGCCCCCCAGCGAGCCGCCCTCGGGCAACGGCTCGGCGGCGGCACGTACCGCCCCCCGCGGGGGTGGCTACGACCGCGTGCCCCCGCACTCGCTGGAGGCCGAGGTCTCCGTCCTCGGTGCGGCCATGTTGTCGCGCACGGCCTCCGGTGAGGCCCTCGAGATCCTCGATTCGGGGGACTTCTACCGCAACGCCCACCGGACCGTGTTCGAGGCGATCCAGACCCTGTTCGCCCAGGGCGAGCCCGTCGACACCGTCACCATCACCGACTGGTTGGCACGCCGCGACCGGCTCGACGAGGTCGGTGGAGCCGCCGCACTGCTCGACCTGACCGTGGCCGTGCCCACCGCGGCGAACGCGGCGCACTACGCGGGCATCGTGCGGGAGAAGGCGCTGCTGCGTCGGCTCATCGACGCCGGCACCAGCGTCGCCCGGCTCGGTTACGAAGCCACCGAGGACGCCGCCACCGTCATCGACAAGGCGGAGAGTCTCGTCTACGAGGTCTCCCAGACCGGTTCGGTCAACGAGTACTCGCAGCTCAAGGAGCTGCTCAACGAATCGTTCGAACAGATCGAACAGCTCGCGGAACGCGGCAGCGAGGTCACCGGCCTGCCCACCGGGTTCGACGACCTCGACCGCATCACCGCCGGGCTGCAGCCGCAGAACCTCATCATCATCGCGGCACGCCCGGCGATGGGAAAGTCCAGCCTCTGCCTGAATCTGTCGCAGTTCGTGTCCGTGGAGGCGCGGCGGCCCTCGATCATCTTCAGCCTCGAGATGTCGAAGATGGAGATCGTCAACCGCCTGCTGTCGAGCGAGGCGAAGATCGACTCCTCCAAGCTGCGGACCGGACGGCTCGAGGACACCGACTGGCGAAAGCTCGGCGACGCGCTCGGCAAGCTCTCCGAAGCTCCGCTGTTCATCGACGACACGCCGTCGATCTCGCTCATGGAGATCCGGGCCAAGTGCCGACGGCTCAAGCAGCGCCACGGACTGGACCTCGTGATCGTCGACTACCTGCAGCTGATGCAGTCCCACCGCCGGGTGGATTCCCGACAGCAGGAGGTCGCCGAGATCTCCCGTGGACTGAAGATGCTGGCCAAGGAGCTCGACGTCCCGGTCATCGCGCTCTCGCAGCTCTCCCGTCAACCCGAGTCACGAACGGACAAGCGGCCCATGCTCGCCGACCTCCGCGAATCGGGCTCGATCGAACAGGATGCGGACATCGTCGGTTTCATCTACCGCGACGAGGTCTACGACGACGAGAGCCCCGACCGCGGTATCGCCGAGCTGATCATCGCCAAGCACCGCAACGGGCGCACCGGCGTGGTCCGACTCGCGTTCCTCGACCACCTCACGAAGTTCGCCAACCTCGCCCGCGGGACCAGCGGCGCACCGGGGGCCGGTTCCGGTGGGCCGGGCGGGAGCCCCACCCCCGTCTGACCTCCCGGCCGGCGCGGTCGGGGGGCCATTCGCCGCGTCCGTGGCGTGCATCGAAGCGCTCGCACCCGTGCCCCGGCGGACTCCAACTCGTTGGGCACAGAGACCCCCCGGACAGGGAGAAGCCGGGTGGGCACGCGGTGAGGGAGAGGACCACCACGGGTGCGTGCGGATCCGGTCGTGGCACGACGGATCGTGGGGACGGCGTCGGCCGTGCTCCTGCTCGCCCTGCTCGCGCTCGCCCTCGACGTCCGGTTCACCACCGCCGGCGCCTACGAGGTCGAGGCCGAGCTCGGCCGGGCCGGCACGGGCCTGCGCAGCGGCAGTGACGTCAAGCTGCGCGGCGTCAACGTCGGACAGGTCAGCGAAGTACGTATCGACGACACCGGTGCCGTCACCGCGACGATCGAACTGCGCCCCGAACCTCGACTGCCCGACGACGTCGTCCCGGTGGTCACCCCGAAGACCTTCCTCGGGGAGAAGCAGGTCGAACTGCGCACCGACCGCCGCGTCGAGGCGCCCTGGCTCGAGGCGGGCCAGGTCCTGACCACTCCCGGGGAGCTGGTCCCGACCGAACCCGTGGCCGTGATCGACCAGCTCGGGACGCTGTTGCGCGACGTGGACGACGACAAGCTCGCGGCCCTCATCGACGCCCTGGCGGCCTTCGATCACGACGACGCGGAGCGGTTCGGGGAGGGCATCGAGACCGGCGCGGAGCTGACGGCCTTCCTCTCCCGCACCGCACCGGACCAGCTCGAGCGGATGGGCGACGCCGCCCGGGCCATGGACGCGCTCGCCGACACCGGCGGGGAGTTGACCAGGCTGGCGGAGGCCCTGCCCGGCGGGATCGCGCCCCTGGTGGACAACCGCGAAGCACTGACGGCAACCATCGACAGCGTCGGTCCGTTCACCGCGACCCTCGGCGAGTTCCTGCGTGTGGAGGAGGAGACCTTCGGGCAGCTGTTGGCCGTGGGCGACGAGCTCGGGGCGATCGTGGATCCGCGGATGCACCAGATCGGGTCGATGACCTACGGCCTGTACCGCTACTCGCTGGCGTTCGGCCAGCACGGTGGGCATCTCGACGACGGCTCGGAGTTCGCGCTGTTCCGTGCCTTCATCGGCGAGGAGGGCCAGTTCCTGCTGCTGTGCGAGCAGCTGCCGCCCCAGCTCGCCGAGGCCGCCCCCGGATGTGCCGTCCAGGAGGCGCCGTGACCTCCACGCTCGGGTTGTCCGTCAAGTTCCTCGCCTTCACGGTGGTGTGCCTGGCGTGCCTCGCCTGGCTGATCACGATGATCGGCAACGTTGCCTGGTTCGCCCCCCGGGACTCCTACGAGGCCGTCGTCACGAACGTCGGCGGGCTGCTCGTCGACGACGAGGTCAAGATCTCCGGCGTCAAGGTCGGCAAGGTCGAGGACATCGACGTCGACCGGGGCAACGCGGTCGTCACCTTCGCCGTCGACGACCACGTGGAACTCGGCGACGAGACCGTCGTGCGGGTCCGGTGGAAGAACGCGCTCGGCACCCGACTGCTCGACCTCGAGACCGCCGGCGAGACCGTCGTCGAGGAGGGCCACCGCTTCGGTCTGGAGCAGACCCGCCCGCCGGCCGACCTCGACACGTTCCTGGCCCGCGCCAACCCGATGCTGTCGGCCATCGACGTCGAGCTGTCGAACCAGCTGCTGCGGGAGCTCGGCACGGCCCTCGAGGGTCGGGAACCCCGGGTCCAACAGCTGCTCCACGAGGCGGCCGAGGTCCTCGACGTGGTCGCCAGCCGCGATGAGGCGGTGGCCACGGCCCTGCGTGACGGGGCCACCCTCGCCGACGCCTATGTGGAGCGCCGCGACGCGCTCGAGCGCGTACTCGCCGACGCCGCCGACCTCGGGGAGGGCCTCTCCCAGCGCACCGACGTGCTGCTGGACGCGGTGACCGCCCTCGCCGAGGCGCAGGACGAACTCGACGCCCTCGTCGATGACAACGACACGACGATCCGCGCGCTGCTCACCGACGTCGAACGGATCACCGGAATCCTCGACGCGCAGCACGACGACGTCCTGCGGATCCTCGACAGCACCGGCCCGGCGATCATCCAGTACCACCGCATCTCGCGGTGGGGGGAGTGGTTCAACATCCGGGCCCCGTTGGTCTCGCAGGGCGAGGAGGAGATCTCCGCCGAGCGCGGCGCGGAGCTCGAACCCCGCGGTGAACGCGGCGACACCCTCCGAGGCGGTGGCTGATGCTCATCGAGCGCTCCCACTTCGTCACCGGGCTCGTGATCGGCGTCCTGCTGCTGGGCGGCACGATCTACGCGGTCACGTTGCAGGCCGGCGCGCTGGCCCGGGGTGACGACATCGTCCTCGAGTTCGCCGACGCGGACCGGGTCGAGTCCGGCGCGCCCGTCCAGATCGCCGGCGTGCGCGTCGGTCAGGTCATGGGCGTCGAGATCGTCGGCGAGCTCGTGGAGATCACCGTGCGCACCGCCGAGGACCTGCCCGTCGACACCCGGGCCCGCGTCGCCACCACCAACGCCCTGGGCGCCCGGGCCATCGCGCTGGACACCGGCGGTGACTGGGGCCGGCTGCTCAACGACGAACAGGAGCCGAGGATCCCGCTGGAACGCACCGACGCGCTCGTGGATCTGCCGGACGTGACCGACGAGACCGTGGCCTTCCTCGAGGACTCCGACACCGAGGCGGCGGCCCGGCTGTTCACCAGCCTCGCCGACGTCACCGAGGGCCAGCACGAGGAGGTCGAGCGTCTGCTCGACGGGCTGCAGCGCGTCGGCGGCGTGGTCGAGGACAACCGCGAGGAACTGGGCACCTTCCTCGAGGACACCGGGGACCTGCTCGACGTGCTGAACGCCACCGACACCGACCTCTTGCGCACCATCGACGGGATGGGACAGACGGTCGGGCAGCTCAACGCCCGACGGGACGAGCTGCTGCAGTTCGTGCGTTCCACCGCGACGTTCTCGTCCACGACCGCCGACCTGCTCGGTGACGAGCGCGCGCGGATCGAGCAGATCCTCGACGACGTCGCCGGACTGCTCGCGACCGTGGACGAGCACCAGGTCGACCTCGCGCACACGCTCGGCTACGGCGGCGCGGCCTTCGAGGGCTTCGCCAGCGTCGGGCAGAGTCAGGGCCAGGACAACCCCTACTGGGGCAACATCTTCACGACCGGCGTCGGCGAGATCGGTGTGGAGCAGTTCGCGGGCTGCGGGGGCATGCTCGACCAGGTTCTCGACGAACTGCTCGGGCCCGGACCGGAGTGCCCGCCCGAGGAGCAGGGCCGGGCGGGCGACGACCTCCCCGACGACACCGCCCTGCCGGAGCCGCCGGTGCCGGACCCGGGCGGGCTCCTTCCCGACGACGGCGGAGACGACGGGCCCGGGGCAGGCGGTGCCGGCAGCCGCAGCGCACTCGAACGGTTCCTCGGCGCTCCCCGGCCGGGAGGTGCGTCGTGAAGCGCTCGCCGCGTCGATGGCTCCCCCTGCTCGCCGGGCTCGTCCTGGTGGCCGTGCTGGGCACCGCCTGCCAGTCAGGCGGTGGGGACGAGTTCGACGTGGAACTCGCGCGCAGCCACAACCTGTTCGTCGGCTCCCCGGTGAAGGTGCTGGGGGTCGAGGTCGGGCGGGTCGAGCGGCTCGTGAGCCCCGAGGGGGGCGAGACGGTCGTGGCCACCGTGCGGGTCGACCGCGACGTCGCGGTCCCCGCCGACGCCACCGCCAAGCTGGTGCAGGGGACCGTGCTCGGGGAGCGTTTCATCCAGCTCGACCCGGCCTACACCTCCGGTCCGCGGCTCGAGGCGGGGGACACCATCCCGATCGAGCGAACCGCCGTACCGGCCGAGTTCGATGAGCTGCTCGCCTCCCTGGCGCAGTTCCTGGAGGGACTGCCGCCGGAGGAGGTCGACCGCTTCCTGGTCAACGTCGCGGAGACCCTGGTGGGGCAGGGCGAGGAGCTCGGAGCGACCCTGGAGACCACGGCCGAGGCGGTGGCGGTCCTCCACGAGCACGACGACGACCTCGTCGACCTGCTGGTCGGGGTCGCGGACCTGACCGAGACCCTGGGGAGCCGGGACGCCGAGCTACGGGCGCTGCTGAGCGACTACGCCCAGCTGACCGGCACGCTCGCCGACGAACGCGACACCATCGACCTCGCGCTGGCCGAGAGCGCCAGGCTGCTGATCGAGGTGGAGGACCTGCTGGCCACCCAGGGCGAGCGGCTCGGCGCCGGCGTGGAGGTCCTGACCCGGGTCGGTCGGACCGTCGACCGCAACCAGCACGAGCTGGGACGCGCGGTGCGGGGGCAGGCCGAGCTCTACCGGCACGCGGAACGGGTCTTCGACCGGGAACGCAACTGGCTGCCGCTGGTGAACCAGGCCGAGGACTTCCCCCGCCTGATCTCCGAACGGCTCGCGAACCGGTTCGCGGGGCTGTGCGAGCGTGCCGGCCTGCCCGACTGCGCCTCGACGGAGTTCTGGAGCTCCGAGATGCCGGTGCGGGTCTGTCTCGATCCGCTGCTGCCGTGTGAGATCCCCGACGGTGAGGAGCCCGGGGTGCCGTTCGCGGAGGCCGTCGAGGGCGCCGTCGAACGGGTCCCCGAGCTCGAGGACGAGATCCGCAGCCCCTCCGAACCCGACGAGGTGGCCCCCGACGGCGACGGCGTGCTCGACGACGCCGGTGACGCCCTCGACGGGTCGGCCCCCGACGGTCGGGACGGCGGGAGTGGGGCACTCGATCAGCTGCTGGGCCGCGGACTGGTGGGTGGCCGATGAGCGCCGACTGGATCCCGCGTCTCGTGATGGGCCTGGTGGCGGTGGGCCTGGCGGCCTTCCTGCTGCCGCGGCTGTTCGCGGACGACACCATCGAGCTCACCGCCACCTATGACGAGGTGGGCGACCTGGTGGAGCGCGCCGACGTGCGGTTCGGGGACGTCCCGGTCGGCACGGTCAGCGAGATCCGACTCACCCGTGACCACCGTGCCCGGGTGACCCTGCGTCTCGACGCCGGCGAGGAACTCCCGGAGCGGGCGGTCGCGGTGCTGCGCATGACGGCGGTGCTCGGCGAGCGCTACGTGGACCTCGTCGCCGAGCCCGAGGAGGGTGGGGAGCTCACCGCGGGCGCGCAGCTGCCGGGGGTCTTCGAGCAGGACATCGAGCTGGTGGTCGAGGCCGGCAGCGAGATCCTGGGGGCGCTGTCCGCCGACCGGATCGCCCACATCGTCGAGGTGGGCCACCGCACGTTCGACGGTCGTGGGCAGCGGCTGGGGGAACTCATCGACGAGGCGGGTGACTACGTGGGCCAGCTCGAGGGCGGCCGGCAGGAACTGGCCGACTTCCTCGACGCCTCCGAACGACTGACCGCGACGCTGGCGCCGGACGCGGAACTGCACGCGGGGGCGCTGGACGACCTCGCCGAGCTCACCGACGTTCTCGTCGAGGAGGAGGAACGGCTCATCGGGGCACTGGACGAGCTGTCGTCCACCGCCGAGGTCGGGGCCCGGATCGTCGGCGACAACCGCGGCAGTCTCGACGACCTGCTGGCACGGCTCAGCCGCTTCAGCGGCGAGGTCCTGCGCATCGACCAGGCCCTCGAACGACTGCTGCTGTGGCTGCCGCGGCACAACCTGCACGTGCCCGGCGGCGTGCTGGCCGAGCACTCCCAGGTCCTCAACGACTTCAGTATCTGCGGCGTCCACGACGAGGACGACAACCCTGCCAACGCCTGCGACCCGCCCAACCCCGGGGAGCCCAACCAGCCGCACCCCGACTACGTCATCGACGAGTGCACCCTCTTCCACGTGGGCTGCCACGGCTATCCCGACGGCGTGACGCCCTACCGGGCCGAGACCGAGGAGCAGCGCACGACCGCCGAGGAGCGCCGCCGCAAGGTCGAACAGGCCGAGGGCAGTGCAGAGCACCGCGTCGAACCCCGGCGACCCGCACCACGGGGGCTGCCGTGAGCGGCTTCTTCGGGCGCGTCGGCGCCAACCTCGCGGTCGTCATCGTGCTGTCGATGGTGGTGATCGCCGGTGCGGGCTTC
>SLRZ01000169.1 GCA_007130695.1 Nitriliruptoraceae bacterium | reverse complement strand
CCTCCCGGACGCTGGCCGTCCGGGTGTCACCACCGACGGCCAGCCGGGCGCCGGGGGCCAGCGGCGCGAAGCGGTCCGCCTCCCCGGACGGGTGGACGACGACGACGTCCTCGACACCGGCGTCGGCCAGGCCGGACAGTGCGTGCTCGAGGAGCGTCCGTGCGCCGAGGCGGACGAGCGCCTTGGGGCCCCGGTCGCCGAGGCGGACGCCCCTGCCGGCCGCCACGAGCAGCGCCGCGAGCCTCACGCCTCGGACTCCGCAGGGGCGCCGAACAGCATCCGTCCCTTGCGGCTCTGCACGATCGAGGTGACGTCGATCTCGAGGTCCCGTCCGACGGCGGTCGCGCCGGCCTCGACGACCACCATCGTGCCGTCGTCGAGGTAGCCGACACCCTGTCCCGCCTCCCGACCCGGCTTGACCATGCGGACCGAGACCCGGTCTCCCGGCAGCACGGGCGGCCGCACCGCGTCAGCCAGCACGTGCAGATTGAGGACCCGGACCCCGCTGATCTCCGCGACGCGGGCCAGGTTGCCATCGCACGTCAGCAGGGCCGCACGGCGGGTCCGTGCCAGCTCGGCGAGCTTCGCGTCGACCTCGGTGAAGCGTTCAACGTCCTCGTGGCTGATCTCGACCGCGAGCAGCCCCTCGTCCTGCAGGGTGGTGATCGCCTTCAACCCGCGCTGGCCCAGCCGCCGGCGGCGGGGATCTGCGGCGTCCGCCAGGGACTGCAACTCGTGCAGCACGAACGTCGGGATCACCAGGGTCCCCTCCAGGAACCCGACCCGGGCGACCTCGATCACGCGTCCGTCGATCAGCGCCGAGGTGTCCACCAGCTTCACCCCGGCACCCCGGGACGGGGTGCTGACGTCCAGGCGCCCGCGCATCCCGACGTAACGGCCGAGGTCGGGGCCCCGCAGGGCGCCGAGCCGGGCGCCGGCGTAGGCCAGCAACAGCCCCACGATCAGGGTGACCGGCACGGTGATGGAGGTGTAGGGCAGCACGGTCATCGGCAGTAGGAGCACCAGGCCCACCAGCGCACCGAGTCCGGCCCCGATCCCACCGGCGATCAGCTGCACGGCGGAGACCCGTTCGAGCCGCTGCACCGCGGTGTCCACGCCGCGGACCAGGGCCCGACCCGTGACGCCACCGAGCACGTACCCGGTCAGCGCCCCCAGCACGGAGGTGATCAGCCGGGTCGCCTCCACGTCGTCGACGTCGAGGAAACCGTCCACACCCGGCCCGAGGGCGAAGCCGGCGGCGGTCAACAGCAGCACCACGGCGAGGCGCACGACCTCGGCCATCACCTGGCCCATGTGCGCGATCCGGGTCATGCGTCCCCCTCCTGGCACTGCGAGCCTATGGCGCCGGGCGCCGGCGGGCGTCCGGCGTCACCACTCGGAGCGGACCCATGAGAAACCGCCCGGCTCGTGGGACCGGGCGGTTGTCGTGTTGCGGCGTTCAGGCGTGGGCGTCCGCGAGGGTCTTCTCGACGAGCTCCTCGGCCTTCTCCTCGTCTTTCTTGATGGCCACGGCCAGCTCGGAGAGCAGGATCTGCTTGGCCTTGGTGAGCATGCGCTTCTCACCCGCCGACAGGCCCTTGTCCTTCTCGCGGGTCGCGAGGTTCCGCACGACCTCGGCCACCTGGTAGATGTCGCCCGAGCGCAGCTTCTCGTAGTTGGCCTTGAAACGACGCGACCAGTTGCCGGCGGCCTTGCCCTCCGGCTGGCGAAGGACGTCGAGGACCTGCTCGACCTCCTTCTTCGACACCACGTTGCGGATGCCGACCTCTTCGCAGGAGTCCGCGGGCACCATCAGCGTGAGGTCGCCGTAGGTCAGGCGGAGGACGAGGTACTCGCGGGTCTCACCCTTGAGTTCCCTCTCCTCCTTCTTCTCGATGACCGCCGCGCCGTGGTGGGGGTAGATGACGGTGTCGCCGACGCTGTAGGCCATGTGGTGGTGCTCCTGGTTCCCGAACGGGCTGGTGGACTCGCGAGCGTGCGAATGCCGGGGCGACGTGCCTCTTTCCCGGGGAACGGGGCGCAGCGAACTCCGTGCCGGAGGTCTGCACACCCGAAAACTCCGGTGCTGTCCTGATCCCTCCACAACCTCGGCACGTTGCAACGCATCGACCCGTGACCCTATCACAAGGGCACCCCCCGCTCAACCGCTCCGAAACGACGTCGCTGCAGGTCAGACCCCGGTTCTGGCACCGGTATGGCCGTTCAGGCAGGGGCCGAACGGGCGGGTCAGACGTAGCGCTCGAGCAGCGTGGCCTCGGCCAGGCGCCGCAGCCCGTCCTGGATGGCCCGGGCACGGGTCTCGCCCACGCCCTCCACCTCGTCGAGCTCCGCGATGGTCGCCTCCATGATGCGGGGCAGGCTGCCGAACTGCTCCACGAGGCGCTCGATGATCGAGGCGGGCAGCCGGGGCACCCGCGACAGCAGCCGGTAGCCGCGGGGGGTCACCGCACGGTCGAGTTCGTCGCCCTCGTACGCCAGGATCTCCGCGATGCGCTCGGCGTCCAGCAGGTCGTCGGTGCCGATCTCGGCGATGTCCTCGAGCACCCTCGACAGCTTCCGGCGCCGGTCGCCCAGGTAGTCGCGCACCACCAGCTCACGCTCCCCACCGGTCGCGGCCACGAGCTCGTCGAGCTGGAGCTGGATGAGCCGCCCCTCCGTGCCGAGCTCCGCGACGTGCTCCTCGACCTCCTGGGCGATGCGACGCATCATCTCCGCGCGTTGGAGCGCGAGCACGACATCGCGCACGGCGACCGCGTCCTCGACCTCCCGGGCCGACAGTGTCGCCGAGACCTCGTCGAGGCGGGAGCGGTAACGCTCCAGGGTCGACAGCGCCTGGTTCGCCCGGAACAGCAGCGCGGAGACGTCCTCGACCACGCGCTTGTTGTCCCGCAGATAGAGGGTGACCATGCCCATCGACTCGGACACCGAGATGACGGGCTGGCGCGTCTGCCGGGCGACGCGCTCGGCGGAGCGGTGCCGGGTCCCGGTCTCCGAGGTGTGGATCGACGGGTCGGGTACGAGATGGACGTTGGCGCGCAGGATCCGGGTGGCGCGCTCGTCGAGGATCAGCGCGCCGTCCATCTTGGCGAGCTCGGCGATGCGCTGCGAGGTCGCGGCGATGTCGATGACGAAGCCGCCGGAGACCAGGGGCTCGACCTCGGGGGTCCAGCCGATGACGACCAGGGCGCCACGACCCGCACGGATGACCCGTTCGATGCCCTCCCGCAGGATCGAACCGGGCGCCAGGTTCGTGAGGACGGCGCGGAGCCCAGCGTCCCGTGTGGGCTCGGGCACCGCTCTCGTCCTCCCTCACGCCCCACGGGGCGTGTCGTGTCCCGCACGCCGGTCCCGGAATCCGGCACCTCGCGCGGCCGCCGCGCACAGGGTAACGCACGGATAGGACCCACCCGCGGATCCATCACGACCGTTCGCCTGCCCCCGGCCGCCCCGACGGCCCGTCCCCGCACGCTCAGCGCACCCGGGCCGGCTCCGTGAGCCACCCGCCCAGCGCGGCGGGCCCGTCGAACGTCGTGCAGTCCGTCGCCACCGGCCGGGCGGATTCCAGGAAATCGCGGTGGCCACCGCGGGCGGGGTCCTCCGCGGTGCCCTGCGCGTGCAGCAGCACCAGCCGGGCATGGCGGCCGTCGTCCTTGCGGCGCAGCACGCGCCCCAGGCGCTGGAGGAGCTGACGGCGGGTCCGGAAGGCCGCCAGCACCAGGGCCACGTCGGCGTCGGGTACGTCAACGCCCTCGTCGAGCACCCTCGGCGCGACGAGAACGTCGAGCGCCCCCCGGCGGAACTGGTGCATCCGGATCCGGCGTTTGTCGCCCGGCAGCTCGCCGTGGACCGTCTCCGCCCGCAGACCTTGCGCGGCGAGCACCGACGCCGCGGCCCCGGCCTGTTCGACCGTGTCGGCGAACACCAGCGTCCGGCGCCCGACCAGCCCGGGGGCCGCGACCCGGCAGGCCTCGAGCTTCGCGCGGGCCTGTGACGCCACCTCCCGGCGCTGACGCACCAACGCGAGGTACTCGCGGCAGGCCGCGACCTGGGGTCCCTGCCGGCCGGTGCGGTCCGCCTCCGCGATGATCGCCGTCACCGCGGCGAAACGGGCGGCCGGCTCCTTCGACAACCCGTGGACGCCGACGAGCTGGTGGTGCAGACGGCGGATCCGTGCCTCGAACGCGTCGTGGCGCTCCTGCTCGTCGGCCGCGAGCGGGACGCCCACCAGGGCGATCCGGAACGGGGCGATGGAACCGTCGGCGACCGCGTCCGACAGGCCGTAGCGGAAGACCACTTCCCCGAAGTAGGGCCGCAGCACGTCCTCGATCCCCTCGTCGCCGCGCTCGTAGGTGGCGGTCAACGCCAGCCGGAGGTCGAAGGCCTCGTGCAGCGCCGCGGCCCAGTGCGGGGCGCCGTAGCGGTGCGCCTCGTCGGCGACGAGGAGCCCGGTGACCCCGGCCGGGAGGTCCACCGGCACGGCTGCGGCCGAGTGCGGCGTGGCGACCAGCACGTCGCACCCGTGCAGGTCGTCGTCACCACCCCCACCCAGCCGGCCGATGCGGGCCCCGGGGACCAGCGCCCGTAGCTCGCGGTTCCACTGCTCCTGCAGCTCCAGGGTGGGCACGATCACCAGGCAGCGTCCGCCGCGCGCCAGCACGGTCGCGATCGCCGCCAGCGCCAGGCGCGTCTTGCCGGTTCCCGTGACCGCCTCCACCACGCCGCGACAGGTCGCCGACCACGCCGCCAGCGCCCGGACCTGCCAGTCACGCAGCTCGAGGTCGGCCAGCCGCTGCCGTCCGTCCCCGGCGACGGCGTCGGCGGGGGGCGCCGGCTCCGGCTCGCCCAGGCGCCACACGGTGCGTAGATCCGCGCCGTCGTCCACGAACCGGGCGTCGCCGGCCAGGGTCCGCTCCACCAGCGACCGTGGCACCCGGGCGTGGCCGGCCGCCCGCAACGCCGCCACGATGTCCCTGACCGTCGCCTGCCCACCGGCGGCGGCGAGCGCCTGCTCGACCAGGGACGACACCTGCAACGTGGACTCCTCCGGGGGTGCCGCGGGCGCCTGCGCCCGCGTCCCGGAAGACTACGCCCCGGCGGTGACACGGCCGCCGAGGACCCACGGCCGGCGCCACCCTCCAGGAACGGCCGAACGCCGGCGTCACCCCGGCAGGGCCAGCTGTCCGTCGACCACCTCGGCGAGCCCCTCGCCGACCAGCGCGTCGGCGACCCCCTGCGCCCGTGCGGGGTCCTCCGGCCATCCGGCGGCGTCGGCGAGCCGGTCCAGTTCGATCGGTCCGGTCCGCAACGCCTGGACCAGGCGTCCGCGTCCCTGCCGGTCCGAGCCCGCGAAGGTCGACTGCCGTCCCGAGGTGCCCGCACTGCCTTCCGCGGGGTCGGGCTCGGCGAACCCGGCCCGCGCCCAGGCGCAGGAGTGGCGCAGCGGACACGCCTCGCACCTCGGTCGGCGCTTGACACAGACCTGCGCGCCCAGGTCCAGCACCGACTGGTTCCACTCCCAACCACGGCCCAGCGGCACCAGTTCGTCGGCGAGGTCCTGCGCCTCCCTCACGGCCAGCCGGCGACCGGCCACGGCGCGCGCGAGGAACCGTGCCGCGTTGGTGTCCACGACCCCGTGGTCGCGTTCGAACGCGAACGCGAGCACGGCCCGGGCCGTGTAGGGCCCCACCCCGGGCAGGGCCTGCAGGGCGGCCAGGTCCTCGGGCAGGGCTCCACCGTGGTCGGCGGTGATCCGCCGGGCCGCCGCGTGCAGGTGCAGGGCGCGCCGGTTGTAGCCGAGCCCCTCCCAGCGCCGCAGCACCTCCGAGACCGGGGCCTCGGCGCACGCCGCCGGGGTCGGGAAGCGCTCGAGGAAGGCCTCGTAGCGCGGCACGACCCGCGACACCTGCGTCTGCTGGAGCATCAGTTCGCTGATCAGCACCGCCCACGGGTCACGGGTAAGGCGCCAGGGCAGGTCGCGGCGGACCTCCCCGCCCCAGGCGAGCAGGCGTCGCGCCAGGCTGCCCGACGGGCGCCTCGGACTGGACGTGGACATGGTCGATGACCTCGCGGGGGGCTTCACGGCCGCTGGTGGTCGGTCAGGACGCCCCGCGCAGCATGCCCCCGCCGACGGTCACGTTCGTCGCCTCGTCGATGAGGATGAAGGACCCCGTGTAGCGGTTGCGCGCGTATGCGTCGTAGGCCAGCGGTGCGGTGCACCGCAGCTTGACCCGACCGATGTCGTTCAGCCCCAGGGTGTGGATCGACTCGTCACGGTGGGTGGTGTTCACGTCGAGTCGGTAGACGACGTCGGTGACCATGGCGCGGACGTTGTTGGACGTGTGCTTGAGCGCGTACATCGACCGTGGCGCGAGTTCCCGGTCCGACATCCAGCACACCATGGCCTCGACGTCCTGCCCGACCGTGGGACGGTTGCTCGGACGCGCCAGCATGGTGCCCCGGGAGACGTCGATGTCGTCCTCGAGGCGGACCGTGACCGACATCGGCGGGAAGGCCTCCTCGATCTCCCCGTCGACGGTGTCGATCGCCGCGATACGCGACTCCAGGCCGCTCGGCAGCGCGACCACCGAGTCACCGACCCGCAGGTGCCCGCCGGCGACCTGCCCCGCGAACCCGCGGTAGTCGGGGTACTGCTCGGACTGGGGCCGGATCACCCACTGGACCGGGAAGCGGGGGTCGACGAGGTTGTGGTCGCTGGCGATGTGGACGTGTTCGAGGTGGTAGAGCAGCGGCGTGCCCTGGTACCAGGGCATGTTCGTCGAGCGTTCGACCACGTTGTCGCCGAGCAGGGCCGACATGGGGATGAACGTGACGTCGGGGATCTGCAGGTTGCCGGAGAACTCGGTGAACTCCTGGCGGATCTCCTCGAAGCGCTCCTCGGAGAAGTCGACGAGGTCCATCTTGTTCACCGCCAGCACCAGGTGCGGGATGCGCAGCAGCGAGGCGATGAATGCGTGGCGTCGCGACTGCTCGGTCAGCCCGTGCCGGGCGTCGACGAGCACGATCGCGAGGTTGGCGGTCGACGCGCCGGTGACCATGTTGCGGGTGTACTGCACGTGACCGGGCGTGTCGGCGATGATGAACTTGCGCCGCGGGGTCGTGAAGTAGCGGTAGGCCACGTCGATGGTGATGCCCTGCTCGCGCTCCGAACGCAGGCCGTCGGTGAGCAGCGCGAGGTTGACCCGCTCGTCGCCCTTGGCACGGCTGGTGGACTCCACGGCCTCCATCTGGTCGACGAACACCGTCTTGGAGTCGTACAGCAGCCGCCCGATGAGCGTGGACTTGCCGTCGTCGACGCTGCCCGCCGTGGCCAGACGCAGCAGGTCCATGCCGGTGTGGTCGGTGTCCTCGACGAGGAGCTCGCGAGTGCCGATCACCCCGGGTGCGTTGCGTGGGTCTGTCGCCCCGTGCTCGGGGCGCGGCTGGGATGCCATCAGAAGTAGCCCTCTCGCTTGCGGTCCTCCATGGCGGCCTCCGAGACGCGGTCGTCGGCCCGGGTCGCACCGCGTTCGGTCAGCCGGGCGGCGGCGACCTCCGCGATGACCTTCTCGAGGTCGCCGGCGTCGGAGCGCACCGCGCCGGTGCAGGTCATGTCCCCCATCGTGCGGAAGCGCACCTGCTCCACGAACGGTTCCTCGCCCTCCATCAGTTCGATGTAGGGGTTGACCGCGTAGAGCATCCCGTCGCGTTCGAAGACCTCGCGTTCGTGGGCGAAGTAGACGGGCGGCAGCTCGAGGCCCTCGGCCACGATGTACTGCCAGACGTCCAGCTCCGTCCAGTTCGAGATCGGGAACACGCGCAGGTTCTCGCCCCTCTTCACCCGGCCGTTGTAGAGGCTCCACAGTTCGGGACGCTGGTTCTTGGGGTCCCACTGGCCGAACTCGTCACGGTGGCTGAAGATGCGCTCCTTGGCGCGGGCGCGCTCCTCGTCGCGACGTGCCCCGCCGAAGGCCGCATCGAATCCGTGCTCGTGCAGCGCGTCGAGCAGCGTGACCGTCTGCAGCCGGTTGCGGCTGGCCCGTGGTCCGGTCTCCTCCACCACCCGGCCCGCGTCGATCGAGTCCTGGACGTGCGCCACGATCAGGCGCTCGCCGAGTTCCTCCACCTTGCGGTCGCGGAACTCGATCGCCTCGGGGAAGTTATGGCCGGTGTCGACGTGCATGATCGGGAAGGGGAAGCGTGCCGGCCGGAACGCCTTCTCCGCGAGACGTAGGAGGATCAGCGAGTCCTTGCCGCCGCTGAACAGCAGGACGGGCCGCTCACACTCGGCCGCGACCTCGCGCATGGCATGGATCGCCTCGGACTCCAGCGTGCGCAGGTGGGACAGCGATGTGGACACGGTGCACCCATCGGGTCGTCGGACGGTCGGGCGTCGCGCGGACCTTCACGAGACGCCGGCCGGGAAGGGTACGACGCCGGACGCCGCACGCCTGCAGCGACTCGAGCGTAGTCACCCGCCCGTCGGTAGCCGACCGGGCCAGTGGGAAGGGGTGAAAGGAGACGATCCGCCCCCGCCACCACGTGCGGCACTAGGTTCTGCCTGCCGCCGGCCTTCAGCGGGGCGAGAGGGAGATCGACCTTGGGTATCCCGCAGCAGCGTGACCTGGCGACCGCTGCCCGGCGGCTGGGCGACTGGCTCACCGCCGTCCTGCCCGAGGTCTCGGACCTCACCGTGCTCGACATCCGCGCCCCCGACGCGACCGGCTTCAGCAACGAGACCCTGCTGCTCGAGGTCGCCGTCGACGGCGGGCCGGACCCGGGTCGGCGGGGCCTGGCGGTCCGGGTCGCGCCCACCGGGTACCACCTGTTCCCCACCTCCGGGTTCGACCGTCAGTACCGGGTGCTGCGATGGCTCGCCGACCACAGCGACGTCCGGGTCCCCCGCGTGCTGGGCCACGAACCCGACACCGACCTGCTCGGGGCGCCCTTCTTCGTCATGGAACGGATCGAGGGACGGGTGCCCGGCGACAACCCGCCCTACCACGCGGGCGGCTGGCTGGCCGGACTCGACCACGCGGAGCGTGCGCGGGTGTGGTGGGGCGGGGTGGACAGCATCGTTGCGGTGCACGCGGTGGGCACCGGCGACGGCACGCTCGACTTCCTGCGCCGTCCGGAGCTCGGCGACACCCCCGCCGAACAGGAGCTGGGGTACTACGCCCACTTCCTGGACTGGGTCGAACAGGACGAGCCGGTCCCCGCCGCCCGTCGGGCCCGCGACTGGCTGCGCGAGAACCTCCCCGACGAGCAGCCACCGGTCCTGGCGTGGGGCGATGCCCGCATCGGCAACATCATCTTCGACGACGACCTGACCCCCGCGGCGATCCTCGACTGGGAGATGGCCACGCTCGCCGAACCCGACCTGGACGTCGCCTGGACGCTGTTCATGGACCACCACCACGCGTTGCAGGCGGGCGTGGAGCGTCTCCCCGGCCTGCCCTCGCGCGAGGAGACCATCCGGCGCTACGAACAGCGCAGCGGCCGCAGCCTGCACCACCTCGAATACTACGAGGTGCTGGCCGCCTTCCGGTTCTCGGTCATCTGGGCGCGCCTGGCGGTGCTGTTCAAGACCTGGGGCCTACTCGACCACGACGACCCCATGGCCCAGCTCAGCACCGCCAACCGCATCATCGACGACCTGCTGTCCGCCCGGCCGTAGAAACCACCCGAGCCGGCTCGCCGGCCCCACCAGGAGCATTCGATGCCGTCCGAGGACCTGCCAGAACCGCTCACGCCCCAGGACGAGGGGCGCCACGCACCCGACCCCGACGTCGAGTTGTGGAACGAGTCCTGGTACCTCGACTTCGCCACCAGCGACGGACGGCTGGGCGGCTACGTGCGCTATTCGCTCTACCCCAACGAGGGCGTGGCATGGTTGTGGGCCTGCCTCGTCGGTGAGGGGCGCGAACTGATCGCGACGGTGGACCATGCCCTGCCGCTGCCGCAGGACCCCGGCGACACGGGGCTCGAGGCCGGGCCGGTCCGGTTGCACCAGCACGTCGCGGAGCCCTTCGGCGAGGTGCGGGTGG
>SLRZ01000099.1 GCA_007130695.1 Nitriliruptoraceae bacterium | reverse complement strand
GATCTCCCCGTCACGTTCGACATCGCTGGAGCTGCCCATGAGCTGGACGTCGAGGAAGGCGCCACCCTGCCCCTCGAGCGCGTCGAGGAGTGAACCGATGTCGCCGACGACGGGCAGCCCGTTGTCGCCGCTGTCGAGGAGCCCGAGGAGTGCCTCACACTCGCTCGGCAGGTCGATGACCTCGTCGAGGTCCCGCAGCAGCGCGGTGAGTGCGTCGAGGTCCTCGGGGAGCTCGTCGGTGATCGGGTCGAAGATCTCGAGGATGGGGTCGAGGACGCTGTCGTCGAGTTCGAGAGCGCCGAGTGCCTCTTCACAACCGGCGTGGAGCTGGTCGAAGACGTCGCCCACGTACTCGTCGAGCCCGTCGGCGACGGGTTCGGTGACCTCCTGGAGGACACCGTCGAGGTCGAGGTCGCGCAGGACGTCGATGATCTCGGCGAGCGCCTCGGGCCCCAGGGGCAGGACGTCGACGTCGCCGACGCTGGCGTCGCCCCAGGCGGCGGGGACGTCGCCGGTCGCCTCGGCTTCGGCACAGAGCAGGTCGAGGGCCAGGACGGCGGCGAATTCGTCGGGCAGTGAGATCTCACACACCTCGTCCGGGTCGCCGGGGTCGCTGACGGTCGCACCCTCGGAGGAGGCCAGTCGCTCGCCGATCGCCTCGCCACCCAGTGCGGCGGCGACGGCGGAGGCCGCGGCCTCACCTTCGGTCGCAGCGGCGGCGGTGGCCGCCAGATCGAGTGCGGGCGTCCCCATCACGGAGATGCTCACTCCGTCGGCACTGGATTCTCCGACGAAGACGTCGTTCGTCGTGTCAGCGGCGACCGGAGCGGCCAGGACCAGCAGGCTCATTGCAACGAGCCCGACCAGCAGGCTACGGATTCGCGACATTCTTCAGGCTCCCCATCGGATCGAGATCGTCCGTACGCAGGTGTGCACGGACCTGGGCGATCACGCGGGACACTACGGGCCGCACCGGCGCGGGTCCCTGCCTCCTCTGGGTGGTTTTGGTGATGCGATACACCATCACGATGGACTAGCCCGTCCACTATCCGAGGTGCGGAGCGAGGGTCAGCAGGCGATGGCGATCGGTGCCCGACCGAGGGGCCCGTCGCTCTCGGAGGAGTCCGACCGCACCGCACAGTCGAGGAGGTCGGCGGTCAGCAGCAGGCTCAGTTCGTCCGCGAAGGCCCGGATCACGGCCCGGTCGGTTCCGCGCGCCCGGTTGGCGATGATGGCGAAGTGGTGACGCTTGCCGGCGTCGTCGTGCACGAAGCCGGAGAGGGAGGACACGTCGCGCAGGCTGCCCGTCTTGGCCAACAGCCGGCCCTGGGCCGGCGTGCCACGCAGGCGAGTGCTGAGCGTGCCGCTCTCCCCAGCCACCGCCATGAGGGACTGCCAGGTCTCGCCGTGGCGTCCTGCGGTCATGGCCCGGTCCAGTTCGACGAGTGAGCGCGCGGTGAGGCGGTCGTCACGGGACAGCCCGGACCCGTCGGCGAGGCGGACACCACTGCGGTCGACCTCGAGGAGGTCGAGCACCTGCAGGGCGGCGCGCTCCCCCCGCTCCCATGAGCCCTCCCCCGTCCGCACGCGACCGGCGAGGTGCAGCAGGGTGTCGGCGAGGTGGTTGTCGCTGCGCTGGACCATGAAGCGGAGCTGGTCGGCCATGGGCGGGCTCTCGACCTGGGTGAGCCGACCGACGGCGGGCTGGTCCGGCACCTCCGCCCGGGCCGTGCCATCGACGCGGACCCCCCGGTGCTCGAGCATGCGGATCAGCAGGAGGGCGGCGTTGCGTGCGGGGTCGTCGGCGAGTTCGAGGATCACCCGGCTGGGCCGGGTGCCCGCGTCATCCGGATCCGGTCGCTCCCCCGACCAGGAGATGCGGCTCTCGATCCCCGCGTCGGCAGTGAGCCCCCCGACGTAGCGGGCGTCGAAGTCGTTGAAGTAGGTCTCGATCCACCCTTCGGCGGTGGTGGGGCCGACGTAGCGGTCGGCGTAGCCGAGGACGTCACCACGCAACCGCGTCAGGCCGGCGTCGACGAGGTCGTCGGCCAGGACCTCCATCGGCGTGCGGGGACGGGCCGGATAGATCCAGCGGCCGTACTCGGGTGTGGCCAGCAGCGGGTCCCCGGTCCCCGACAGGTGGAGGTCACCACGCAGCACCCCGTCCCCGTCGATCGCGGCGGTCGTCTCCACGGTGGTGGTGAGCCGGGCCTCGGGTCCGAGCGTGCGCAGGATCGCCGCCGCCGTGACCAGCTTCATGGTGGAGGCGGGCAGCATCGGCTGTTCGGCCTGGTGGGCCCCCACGGACCGGCCCTCGGGGTCGACGATCAGCACCCCGAGCTCCGCGTCCCCGAGCTCGCCCAGCGTCTGGGCGATGAGCGTCTCCACCCGGGCCACGAGCTCCGTCCGGTCGACCAGAGGGACCTCCGGGACGTCCGCTCCGGGCTCCGGGTTCCCGGAGTCAGGGGCCGGGGGCGCTTCGTCGGGGTCCGGCTCGGGGGCGGGCTCGG
>SLRZ01000084.1 GCA_007130695.1 Nitriliruptoraceae bacterium | reverse complement strand
GTCCGTCCTCACGGACGTCCGGGGCGCCAACGTGGTCGGGATCGTGGCCCAGCCGTCACGGAGGGCAGCTAACGGGCACCTGGCGCAAAGGGGCGCAACGCCGCGATCAGGGCATCGGCCGTGGGTTCAGCGGCCTCGGCGTCGACGTCGCGCCCCTGCGCCCGCACCGCCGCGCTGGTGGACGGGCCGAGGCTGATGAGGGGGAGCGTGTCGGAGCCGGGCTGCTCGAGCAGGCGGGAGACGAGGCGTGACGCCGGCAGGATGACCACGTCGCCGTCGGGTAGCGCCTCGACGTCGACCGGTTCCAAGCGCGCGGAGGCGACCGCGCGCGCCCCGATGGCCTCGGCCAGGCCGTGGTCGTCGCCGGGGGGCGCGAGCACGACCGTGGGCTCCGGGAGCGCATCGCGCGAGTCCCGCAGGTCGGCGCTGGTGGGGAAGGCCCGGTCGGGGGCCAGACCGTGGTCGCGGGTGAGCCGGTGGGCGGTCGTCTCACCCACGGCAACCAGTCGGACCGGGGCGAGACACCGCGTGTCGGCTCCCAGGTCCAGGAGGGCGTCGAGCAGTCGCTCAAGCCCACGAACGTCCAGGACGACCAGGGTGCCGACACGGCCCTCGCGCACGTCGACCGCGAGCCGTGAGAACGTCGCCGGGTCCGGTGCCCGCTCCTCGGCGAGTGGGAGCTGGGTCACCGCCGCACCGGCGTGGCGGAGGTGGGCGGCGAGGCTGGACGGGTCCCGGGAAAGGCGTGGCAGCAGGACCTTCAGGCCATGGAGTGGCCGCTGTTCGCGCTGGGAGAGATCCTCGGCGAGTGCGACCACGTCGCCGATGACGATGACGGCGGGGGTGGGGGCTTCGGCCGCCTCGGCCTCGTCGGCGATGGTGGCCAGGGTGGCCCGCACGGACAGCTGTGAGGGCAGCGTGCCCGCCGAGACCACCGCGGCCGGGGTCTGCGGTGGGCGTCCATTGGCGATCAACGCCTCGGCCAGGTCTCGAAGGCGGGCGTGGCCCATCAGCAGCACCAGCGTCCCGGGAAAGGCGGCGAGTGCGGCGGCATCTGTGCCGGCCCCGTCATCACCCGCGGCCTGGTGGCCGGTGACGACCGCGAAGCCGCGCGAGACGACGCGATGGGTGACGGGGATACCCGCGGCCCCCGGAACCGCGATCGGTGAACTCACCCCCGACACGACCTCGAAGGGCTGACCGGCCGCGACACAGGCGCTCGCCTCTTCGCCGCCGCGCCCGAACACGAAGGGGTCGCCGCCCTTCAGTCGCACCACGGCATCGCCCGCGGCGGCCCGTGCCAACAACAGTGCGTCGAGTTCTTCGCGTTCGTAACCCGGAGCGCCCGACCGCCGGCCGACGAGGATCCGGTCCGCGTGGTCGGGTACCAGCTCCAGGGCCTCGGGCGGGGAGAGATGGTCGTGGGCCACGACATCGCAGCTGGCGAGCAACGTGGCGGCCCGGAGGGTGAGGTGGCCGGGGTCCCCGGGGCCACCCCCCACGATGTACACCGTGCCGGGTTCGGCTGGTGGGCCGCCGAGACCACCGAAGGGTGGGTGGGAGCGCATGGGTGACTGGTCTCCGGACGACGCCCCCGTTGGCGTCAGGGACAGTATCCCCGAGCTCACCGAGGTCGATCAACGTGGCGAGGACCGAGCCCGCGCCCTCGTGCAGCGGCGGTGCTCGGTCCTCGCAGCGGGGTAGGTCCTAGATGTCGTAGTACAGCTGGAACTCGTGGGGGTGCGGACGCAGACCGACCTGCGCGACCTCCTCCTCCATCTTGTACTCGATCCACTTCTCGATGAGGTCCTCGGTGAAGACGCCACCCTCGAGCAGGAACTCGTGGTCCTCCTGCAGACCCTGCAGCGCCTCCTCGAGGCTGCGCGGGACGCTCGGCAGGCTCTCGAGCTCCTCGGGGGGCAGGTCGTAGATGTCCTTGTCGACCGGGTCCGGCGGCTCGATCTTGTTGCGGACCCCGTCGAGGCCGGCCATCAGCATCGCGGTGAACGCGAGGTAGGGGTTGCAGGACGGGTCGGGGACGCGGAACTCGATCCGCTTGGCCTTGGGGCTGTCCCCGGCGATCGGGATCCGGACCGCGGCCGAGCGGTTGCGGGCGGAGTAGACGAGGTTGACCGGAGCCTCGTAGCCGGGCACCAGGCGCCGGTAGGAGTTGGTCGTCGGGTTGGTGAAGGCCAGCACCGAGGGAGCGTGCTTGAGGATGCCGCCGATGTACCAGCGGGCGATGTCGGAGAGCTGGCCGTAGCCGGCTTCGTCGTGGAACAGCGGCTCGCCGTCCGCCCACAGCGACATGTGGGTGTGCATTCCGGAGCCATTGTCCCCGAAGATCGGCTTGGGCATGAAGGTGACCGTCTTGCCCTCGGCCAGCGCCGTGTTCTTGATGATGTACTTGAACGTCATCAGCTTGTCGGCCATCGCGGCCATCTCGTCGAAGCGGATGTTGATCTCCGCCTGGCCACCGGCGCCGACCTCGTGGTGCTGGAGTTCGACCTGGATGCCGGCCTTCTCGAGGTTGACCGACATCTCGGCGCGGATATCCGCCTGGTGGTCCATCGGCGGGGTGGGGAAGTAGCCCTGCTTCTGGCGCGGCTTGTAGCCGAGGTTGCCGCCCTCCTCCTCCTTGCCGGTGTTCCACGGGCCCTCGACGGAGTCGATCGAGTAGAAGGACTCGTGGGGCTGGCCGGAGAAGCGGATCGAGTCGAAGATGAAGAACTCGGCCTCGGGGCCCATGAAGACCGTGTCGGCGATGCCGGTGGACTTCAGGTAGGCCTCGGCCTTGCGCACCACGTTGCGCGGGTCACGGGAGTAGGACTCACCGGTGATCGCGTCGTGAACGTGGCAGTAGATCATGAGGGTCTTGCGCCTCCGGAACATGTCCTCCTGGGCCGTGGGGACATCCGGGATCAGGAGCATGTCCGACTCCTGGATACCCTGGAATCCCCGGACGGACGAACCGTCGAAGTACAGCCCGTTGCTGAAGACGTCCTCGTCGATCGAGGAGACCGGGACCGTGAAGTGCTGGACGAGTCCGGGGAGGTCGACGAATCGGAAGTCGACGAACTCGTAGCCCTCGGCCTCGATGAGGTCGACGACATCCTTGCCGTTCTGCGGTGAGCTACCCAACGTACGCTCCTTGCGTGTTCCGGCGACCCGGGTGGGTCGCTGGTGGTCTGTGGTTGGTGGGCGGGGCACGTGACCGACGCGGCCCTCGGCCCGTTCGTGCGCCTCTTCGACGCTCGACCGCGGCTGTTGGGCCGCGGTTGGGACTCGGTCGGCGCCCCGCCCGGCCGAGCACGGCTCGAGCCGGTTTCGGCGGTCATGCGGGACGGGACCGTACGGAGCGGCTGTCTCTGCGCCGTGTCGACCACGTTACGCGCTCGTTACGTGGTCGGCCGACAGACGGTGGCGGTGGTCGACCGCAGTCGCAATAGGCTGCCGGGCGACGTGACGGAGGTGTGCCATGGGATGGCTCGGACCGGTACCGCGCTTGTTGGGTGGGTTGGAGACGCCAGGGGACATCTCCGCCGAGGAGGTCTTCGGCGGCGAGGTGGAACGGCCGTTGACCGAGTGGCTGGAACAGCAGACGGACAGTGATCTGCTCGTCTGGGCCGTCGGCAACGCCCTCGAACCCGCGCTGCAGATCCTGGTGATCATCGTGGTGGCGGGCCTGCTGCTGGTCCTGGTCCGCCGGGGGATCCGGCACGCGATCGTGCACGTCAAGGACCCCGAGGCGGACCGCCGGTGGTCCCGGCGGCGTCCGGCGATGGACGAGGGCCGGCCGCAGCAGAGCCTGCGACGGGCCCAGCGGGCCGATGCCCTGGGTGCGCTGGCCGGCAGTCTCGCCCGGGTCGTGATCCTGGTCACCGCCGGGTTCATGGTGCTCGGCACCTTCGGGATCTCCCTGGGACCGCTGATCGCCGGTGCCGGCATCATCGGTCTCGCCCTTGGTTTCGGTGCGCAGGGGCTGGTCCGGGACTTCATCTCCGGTGTCTTCATGCTCGTCGAGGACCAGTACGGGGTCGGCGACTTCATCGACGCCGGCGAGATGATGGGTGTCGTCGAGGGGATCTCCCTGCGCTCGACCCGGATCCGCGACCTGAACGGCACCCTGTGGCACGTGCCCAACGGTGAGATCCTGCGGGTGGGCAACATGAGCCAGGAGTGGTCGCGGGCCGTGCTCGACGTCTCGGTGGCCTACAACACCGACGTGGACGCCGCCAGTGACATCATCCAGCGCGTGGCCTCCGCGATGGCGCACGAGGAGGAGTACGAGGACATGTTCCTCGACGAGCCGGAGATCTGGGGGGTCCAGGAACTCGGCCCCGACAGCGTCGACATCCGGCTGGTCATCAAGACGCAGGCGGGCCTGCACGTCAAGCTGCTGCGGGAACTGCGTCGACGGATCAAGGCGGCGCTGGATGCCGCGGGGGTCGAGATCCCGTTCGCGCAGCGGACGGTGTGGTTGCGCACCGAGCAGCCGGTCGCCCTGGGGGACGCGGGCGTGCCGATCTGGGAGGCTCCCAGGCTCAACGAGCGCGCCCGCAAGGCCGCGGTGGCCGCCTCGATCCGGGGCAAGGAGGGCCCGGCGAAGGGCCGCGGGTCGCGTATGCCCGAGGAGGCGGAGATGAGTCAGGAACTCATCCTCGGCGACCTCGAAGAGCAGCCCTGACCCGGGGGCATCCCCACGCCGGGGGAGACCGAACACCCCTCTAGGGTGTCCGTGTCCACCCATCTGCTGGAGGAGCCGTGTCCGCCGTGCCCACCGACGCCGCCGAGTTCGCCCCTCCCGCCGGGTTGCTCGCGCAACTGCCGGACGTGCTCGACTACGAGTGGTCGGCCCAACTGCTCGAGTCGGTGCTCAGCACCTTGCTGGGCCTCCTGCTCATCGTGGTGGTCGCAGAGGTGGTCTGGGTGATCGCCAGGCGTCTGATCCGGCGCGCGGTCGCACGATCCCGCAACCCCTCGCAGTCACGGCGGAACGACCTGCGCCGCAAGGTCGGCCTGTCCGAGGGCGACCCCGTGACCACCGAGCGCCGTGCCCAGCGGGCCGATGCGGTGGGCGCGCTGGTGTCGAGCATCGTGGGCGTGGTGATCTGGGGTATGGCCGGCATCATGGCCCTCGGCGAGATCGGGCTGGAGATCGGACCGTTGATCGCAGGTGCCGGCATCGTCGGCGTGGCCATCGGCTTCGGGGCCCAGGACCTCGTGAAGGACTTCTTCTCCGGGGTCTTCATGCTCATCGAGGACCAGTACGGCGTCGGCGACGTCGTCGACGCCGGCGAGGCGGTCGGCGTGGTCGAGGGCATCAGCCTGCGCACCACCCGGATCCGCGACGTGACCGGGACGCTCTGGCACGTGCCCAACGGCGAGATCGCCCGCATCGGCAACATGAGCCAGGAATGGGCCCGCGCGCTGCTTGACGTGGACATCTCCTACGGCACGGACATCGACGCGGCCAGCGAGATCATCGAGGGAGTGGCGACCCAGATGGCCCGGGAGCCCGAGCACGTCGAGGACTTCCTCGGTGACCCCGAGATGTGGGGGGTGCAGGATCTCGGAGCCGACAGCGTGGTGCTGCGCCTGGTCATCAAGACCCGCCCCGGCGCACAGTGGGCCATCACCCGTGAACTGCGTCGACGGATCAAGGTCGCCTTCGACGTCGCCGACGTCGAGATCCCGTTCCCGCAACGCACCCTGTGGCTGCGCACGGACCAGTCCTTCTCGCTCCGTGACGGCGGCGTCGACGCCTGGGAGGACGGGGTCCCGTCCGTCGAGACCCGACGCCGGGCGATCGCCGCGGCCGCGGCCGGCGGCCGGCGGGCGGCGGCCACCGACGACGAGACGGTCCCGGACGCCGAGGAGGCCGGTGAGCACGGTGGTGGCACCGACGCCGGCGACGCCGGTGACGTGGGCCGGGGCTGATCCTCCCTCGGGCTCAGCAGCCCGGGCGTGAGGGTGCCGTGCCGCCGGGCTGGTGGGCGGCGGGGGACCAGGCGTCGGCATCCTGTGCCTGCTGTCCTGCGTGGTAGCTGGAGCGGACCAGCGGGCCGGACTCGACGTGGCTGAAGCCGAGTTCCCCGACGCCGTAGTCACGGAAGGCGGCGAACTGCTCGGGGGTGACGTACCGGTCGAGGTGGAGGTGCTGCGCGGAGGGCTGCAGGTACTGGCCGATGGTGACGAGGTCGACCCCGGCGGCCTTCAGGTCGCGCAGGCACTCCCGGATCTCGTCGTCGGTCTCGCCCATGCCCGCGATGATGTTGGACTTGATCGCGGTCGTGGCCGGGAAACGGTCGCGGGCCCGGCGCAGGAACTCCAGGCCGCGGTCGTAGTCGAAGGCCGGCCGGATCACGGGGAACAGCCGCCGCGTCGTCTCCAGGTTGAACGCGAAGACGTCCGGTTCGGCGTCCACCACCTGCTCGAGGGCGAGCGCGCCCTTCTCGGGCTGCTGCCCGTAGCCGAAGTCGCTGGGCAACACCTCGATGCCGACATCGGGGGTGCGCGTACGGATCTGGCGGATGGTCTCGGCCACCAGCCACGCCCCGCCGTCGTCGAGGTCGTCACGGGCGACCATCGTGACCACGGCGAACCGCAGCCCGAGGTGCTCGACCGCCTCGGCGACCCGGCGGGGTTCGTCGACGTCGTAGCCCTTGGGCTTGCCCGTCTTGATCTGGCAGAAGCCGCAGCGGCGGGTGCAGTCCTCACCGCCGATCAGGAAGGTGGCCTCCCGCATTTCCCAGCACTCGTAGATGTTGGGGCAGGCCGCCTGCGCGCACACGGTGTTGAGTTCGAGCCCCTCCATGAGGGAGGTCAGGTCGCGGAAGTTCTCCCCGTAGCTCGCCTTGACCTTCAGCCACTCGGGCTTGCGGCCCTGCTGCAGGGAGGTGTCGACGCTCCGCCGGACCGTGCCGGCACGTTGGACCCGTTCGCGCGGCAGCACGGAGAGGCGCTGGGCACCGTCGGGGATCACGGGCTCGGAGGGACCGGTGCGGGTCGTGCTGGCGGCCACGGGCTGCCTCGAAGCGTCGACGTACGAACGGCGAGCTGCCGCCCGTGGGCACGAGGGTAGCGAGGAGGAGCCCGGCGCTGACGGGGCCTGCCCGCCCGTCCGCGCGGGTGCCGCCGACCGGGCCGCGGGGCCGGTGCCCTGCGTTAGCCTCCGGTGCCGGAGCGTGGCACGAACCGGGTCCGCAACCGGCCCGGAACCGTGAAAGAGGTCGAGGTGGCGCAGGCAGGACGGGACGAGGACCGCCCCGCCGGTGACCGGCGGCGGGCCCGGGCGCGCGACGCCGCGGAACGGGCGGCCGCCGCCGCGCCCTCGGCGGCCCGGTGGATCGTCCGCGATCCGGCGACAGCGGATCGGACGATCGCCGTCGATGCGGTCGCCGACCCGCTGGGGCTCGATCCGCGCACACGTTTGCGGGGCAGGGGCGACGCCGAACTGCGTGCCCTGGCCGCCCGGATCGACGCGCTCATCACGGCCCGGGCCGAGACGCCCTCCGGTCGTCCACTGCTCGACGTGCTCGTCACCGACCCCGCCGACCGCGAGGCACTGGAGCCCACCTTCGACCTCGATGCCCTGCTCGAGGGTGGCCCGGCCAGCGGGGCGACGCACGACCGGACGGTGCGGCTGGCCGGGGCGTTGCTGGCGCGGGCCGCCGAACACCGCGACGGCGCAGTCGACCTGCACGCCGAGGTGGCACCGGTCGGCACCCCCCGCCACGTGCGCGCCGACGAGGTCGAGGCGATGGTGCGGGTCGCCACCGACGGCTACGCGGCCACCGCCGGGCCCGACCCCGCGGTGGTGGTCGGCCCCGACGGATGGATCGGCGTGTCGCCAGTGGAGCTGTTCATCACCGCCGCGCGGGGCATCCTCGACGGGGTCGCCCGTGAGGTCGGCGGCGCGGCACTCGCGCGCTGGCTGCAGACCGTGGTCCGTGACGGTGGCGACGGCTGGTGGCTCGGCCTGACGGGACGGGTGCCGGTCGACGCCGCGGCGCTGCTCCAGGAGGCCTCGGCGCGCGGCGGGTCCGACCACCCGGACGTGGTGGGGGACCTGGTCGTCGAGCTCATCGCCGGTCGGTACCCGGTCGAACCTCTCGCCTGAAACCCCTCGGACCTCCGCTCCCGGCCCCGTGGGCGCCGAGCCGTGTCAGTAGGGGGCCAGCAGCCCGAGGTCCTCGGCGTGTCGGAGGTCGACCCCGGCACCGAGGATCTCCCCGACCGCGTCCGCGGTGCGTCGCTCGACCTCGGCGAGGTCGGTGTGCACGCCGAGTCGCTCGAGGGAGGTGACCGGCCGGTCGGCGATGCCGCACGGCACGATCCCGGTGAAATCGTCGAGGTCGGTCGTCACGTTCGTCGCCCAACCGTGGGTCGTGACGGCCTTCGCGGTGACGTGCACCCCGACGGCGGTGAGCTTGGCGCCGCCGACCCACACGCCCGAGAGCCCCTCGATGCGTTGCGCGTCGATCCCGAAGCTCGCGGCCACCGCGATGTTGATCGCCTCCAGCGCACGCACGTGGTCGACCACCCGTGGCCCGTCGAGCCGCCAGATCGGGTAGCCGACCAGTTGCCCCGGCCCGTGGTAGGTCACGTCGCCGCCACGGTCGATGCGGTGCAGGTCGATGCCGCGGCGGTCACGTTCAGCGGCGTCGAACACCAGATTCGTCTCGTCGGCGCGCCGCCCCAGGGTGTAGACGCGGGGGTGTTCGAGCAGCAGGAGGACGTCGCCGATCTCGTCCGCGCTCCGGCGCCGGGCGAGATCGTGCTGCCAGTCCCAGGCGGTGAGGTAGGGCACCGAACCGGCGTGCACGACGGTGACGGGCGAGGCCGCCTCGGCCCGCAGCCGCCGCGGATCACCGAGTCGCCGGGTCACCGCTGGCACCTTTCGACGGGCGGGCCTACTGCCCGAGTTCGTCGGAGAAGTCGTGGGTCTCGAGTACGTACTTGAGGTCCTGCAGGAACCGGCCGGTGTCGGCGCCGTCGACCATCCGGTGGTCGTAGGTCATGCACAGGTAGCTCATCCACCGGATCGCGATCGAGTCGCCGTAGGCGTCGGAGACGACCACCGGTCGCTTCTCGATGGCGCAGGCGGCGAGGATCGCCACCTGCGGGGGGTTGAGGATCGGCGTGTCGAACAGCGTGCCGACCGACCCGGTGTTGGTGATGGTGAAGGTGCCCCCCGAGATCTCGTCGGGCTGGAGCTTCTTGTCCCGGGTCCGTGAGGCGAGGTCGCCGATGCTGCGGGCGAGGCCCGGCACGGTGAGGTCCTGGGCGTCCTTGATGTTGGGCACCAGTAGGCCCCGCGGGGTGTCCACTGCGATCCCGAGGTTGATGTAGCGGTGGAAGGTCGCGGTCCCGGCCTCGGTGTCGATGGAGGAGTTGATCGCCGGGTGGCGCGGCAGCGTCATGCAGACCGCACGGGCGATCATCGGCAGGGGGGAC
Organism: Nitriliruptoraceae bacterium; assembly: GCA_007130695.1. GTDB lineage: Bacteria > Actinomycetota > Nitriliruptoria > Nitriliruptorales > Nitriliruptoraceae > SKLC01. Next base: position 738 of record SLRZ01000084.1, on the reverse strand, counting down.
AGCGATGCACCCTCGCGGGCCTTGAAGTCGTCCTTGACCGCGGCGCGCAGGTTCATGATGGCCGTCAGGTCGACCTCGACCGCCGCGGTGAGCTGGGCGGTGTTCTGCAGCGAGTCCATCATCGACTTGGCGATGGCCTTGCGCACGCGCGACAGGTCCTGGGTGACCTCACGCTGCCCCTCGAAGTCCACCTGCGTCGGAGACGCCTGCGGCCGCTCACGTTCGGTGGCCGCCGGCACCGCGGGCGGGGGCACCACGCCACCGCGTCGGGGCTCACCGGTCCCGGCGTCGTCGGCCTGTTCCTTCGAGGGTGACGGGCCGCCGCCCTCGCCCCCGGCATCGATCGCGCGTTCGGCGTCCTCACGGGTGATGCGGCCGCCCGGTCCGCTCCCGCGGACGTCCTCGGGACCGAGGCCCGCCTCGCGCAGCAGCTTGCGGACCAGCGGGCTCGTCAGCGCCTTGCTGCCCGCCGAGCCGGCCTCGCCGCCGTCGGACACGCCGCCCTCGCGAGCTCCGCCACCGGCGCTCTTGTCGCCGTCGTCAGTCCGGTCCTTGCTGTCGTCCTCGCCCTGGTCGCCGTCAGCCTCGGCCTTGCCACCGTGCTCGTCGTCCTCACCGCCGGCGTCCTGGTCGTCGCCGGCGTCGTCACCGTCCTCGGTGTCGTCGGACTGGTCCTGGTCGCCGTCGTCGGCGGGGGCTTCGTCGGAATCGCCGACGACGGCGATGACCTGGCCGACC
>SLRZ01000182.1 GCA_007130695.1 Nitriliruptoraceae bacterium | reverse complement strand
GTCTTCGGCCTGGAGGTTCTGTGCGCCACCGCGTCCTGCTCGCCGCGGCCGTCGCCGCGATGCTGCTCACGCCGTTCCAGGCGCTCGCGCAGTCCTCGAGTGAGCTCGAGCGCGATCTCGACGGCGCACGGGACGAGGCCGAGGGCCTCGAGGAGGAACTCGACGACGTCCGCAGCGACCGTGCCGCCGCGGAGGAGGAGCTCGCCGAGATCGGGGCCCGCCTCGCCGACGCCCGGGGCCGGCTGCAGCAGGCCGAGGGCCAGGTGGCGCTCGCCGAGGAAGCCCTCACCGACGCCGAGGACGTCCGGCAGGCCGCGACCGAGGACCATGAGCGCGCCGAGCGGCAGGTGGTCCGGGCCCAGGAGGCGCTCGACTTCGAAGAGGACGTGCTCGCCGACCAGCTCGTCGAGGGCTTCAAGTACGGCACGGCCGGCGCGACCCGCGGCGCGATGATGATCGAGGTCCTGCGACGGGCCGACGACCCCAACGACTTCAGCGTCGGGATGAAGCAGCTGCGCACGGTGGTGGATGCCCAGGACGAGACCGTGCAGAACGTCCTCGACCTGCGCCAGCAGCGCCAGGAGCGCGAGGACGAGGCGGCCCGCTCCCGCGCGCGTGCCAGTCAGGCGGCCGCCGACGCCGCCAGCACCCTGCGGCTCGTCGAGGATCTGCGGGAGCAGGCGGAGGAGCTCACCGCCGAGGTGGCGACCGAGGAGGTGTCCCAGGAACGCGTGGTCGCGACCCTGCGGCTGGACGAACAGCAGACCGAGGAGCTCCTCGAGCGTGCCGCCGGGCGGCAGGCGGAGCTCGAGACCGCACTGCGTGAACGCCGGGCCGAGGAGCAGCGCCTCGAGGAGGAACGGCGCCGGGCCGCCGAGCAGCGCCGGGCCGCCCGCGACGGTGGATCCTCCTCCGGCACCTCCGGTGCGGGGGGTGGGCCGGACGTCGAGGGTGGCTACTGCCCCGTGCAGGGGGCGGTCGCCGGCCGGGACTTCTCCAACGATTGGGGCTACCCGCGCTCGGGGGGACGCACCCACCAGGGCAACGACATCTTCGCCAACCGGGGGCGTCCGGTCATCGCCATCGACGACGGCGTCGTCGTCCGGATGAACGCCAACGAGGCCTCGGGTGGCCTCGGTGGCATCACGCTCACCTACCGGACCCGGGACGGCAGCGAGTGGTACAACGCGCACCTCGAGTCCATCTCCAGCGGACTGCAGGTGGGTTCGACGGTGTCGGCCGGCCAGGAGGTCGGGACCGTCGGCAACACCGGCAACGCCCGGAGCACGCCGCCGCACAACCACCTCGGTCGCCGGGTGGACGGCAGCTGGGTCAACCCCTATCCGACGATCAGCAAGCTCTGCCGCTGATCCGTGGACGGACGCCCGGCGCTCACCGCGCCGAACGGGTCGCCGGGGGTGGCTGGGGGGCGGCGGCGTCCGGCACGCCCCAGCGGCGCAGCGAGAACTGCACCATCGGGCCGATCCCCAGGGCGAACACGACCGTGCCGGCACCGACGGTACCGCCCAGCAGCCACCCGGAGCCCAGCACCGTGAGTTCCAGCGCGGCGCGCACCGGCCCCACCGGCCAGCGGTAGCGCCGGGACAGGCCCGTCATCAACCCGTCCCGCGGCCCGGGTCCGAGGCCCGCGCCGATGTAGAAGCCCGACCCGACACCGAACAGGACGGGCCCGGCGAGCATCATCACGGTGCGCAGCACAAGGCTGTCCGGGGTGGTCAGCACCAGCAGGGTGAGGTCGATGACGACACCGATCACCACCACGTTGCACACGGTGCCGACCCCGGGGCGTTCACGCAGCGGGAGCCAGGCGCACAGCACCCCCAGGCCCACGAGGATGTTGACGGTCCCGATCGGGATCGAGGTGCGCCGGGAGATCCCCTGGTGCAGCACGTCCCAGGGCCCGAGCCCGAGATCCGCGGCGACCATCGAGGCGATCCCCAGCCCGCACAGGACCAGCCCGAGGAGCAGTCGGGGCAGGCGGCGTGTGAGCTCGGAGCGGGCGTGGTTGTGACGCATCCCGCGAACGTTACTGCTCGGGCGCCTGCCCGCCCTCCGGTGAGGGCCACGACGCCCGGCGTCGCTCCCGGTCGGCGAGCCAGGTGTCCAGTTCGCCCCGCATCGAGGCCAGCTCGGCCTCGATGCCCTGTGCCTCGTCGCTGCCGCCGCTGCGGCCCTCGGTTCGGGTCCGGCGCCCCCAGATCGGTGGCAGCAGGCTCGAGAGGTGGAAACCGTCGCGGGCCGCGGCCATGAAGGCCCGCCCGGCCGCGGAGTCCGGGAGGTCGTCCTCGTGCTCGGGCAGGGCGAGATCGACACGCCACAGCTGCTCGGTCTCGAGTTCGCGGTCGGCGCCGAGCTGGTCGAAGACCTCGAGCATCGCCTCGTTGTCGGCCAGCACGTAGTTGCGGAAGACGCGCACCCCCTGTTCCCGGGCGCGTGCCGACAGGGCCCCGAGCAGCAGGGTTCCGGCACCCTGCCCGTGGTATTCGTCGGCGACGGTGACCGCCGCTTCGGCCACCTCGCGCTCGTAGGCCTCGCGGATGTAGCGCGCGACGCCGATGCCCGGGACCTCCGGACGGTCGAGGTCGACGGCCACCAGGGCCTCGTGGTCCACGTGGTCGACCCGGGTGAGGTAGTCCAGTTGTGGCCCCGTGAAGTCCGCCACGTGGGAGTGGAAGCGCAGGTAGCGAGAGGCCGGGGACAGGCGGCGGAACCCCTCCGCGAGCCGGTCGCGGTCGGAGGGTCGGATCTGACGCACCAGCACCCGGGTGCCGTCACGCAGGCGCGTGCGGCGGTGCCACTCGCCCCGTTGGACCTCCAATGGGTCCGGCGACGGTTCGCTCGAGCCCGAGGTCATTCCGCAGGTCCACCCGTGTCGGTCGTGGCGCTCACCCTACTTCGCCCGGTGGGCCTCGGCGCCGCCCCACGGTCCGGCCGACGGCTACCGTCGACGATGTCGACCCGTCCGGGAGGCGCAGGGCACCGAACGGGTGGGCAGCCGAAAGGTCGCCATGTCCCCGAGCGCCTCCCGACGTCCCGCGGCACTGGCCGGGGCCGCGGCGGTCGCGGTCGCGCTCGCGCTGGGGGAACTCCTCGGGCTCGTCCCCGGCGTCGCGTCGCCGGTCACCGCCGTGAGCCAACAGGTCATCCCGCTCACCCCGCAACCGGTCGAGGCCTGGGCGATCCGGGTTTTCGGCACCGCCGACAAGGCGGTGCTGGAGCTCGGGACCACCGTGCTGGCGCTGGGGGTGGGGGCGCTGGCCGGGGTGCTCGCCCGCCGCCGCTTCACGGGCGCCGTCGTCGTCTTCGCCGCCTTCGGACTCCTCGGCACGGCCGCCTCCGTCGCACAGCCCGACACGGCCCTGGCGCTGGTCGTGGTCGCGCTCAGCGTGTGCGTCGCGGCCGGCCTGGGCGTGCTGCACGTGCTGCTGGCGCGGTCCCCCTCGGCGACCCGCCGTGCGGCCGTGGCCTCCCCGGTCGACCCACCCGTGGCCCGTCGCTCCTTCCTGCGCCTGGTCGGTGGGGTCGGGGCCGCGGCCGCGGTCACGGCCGCCACGGGCAGGATCGTGGCGGACCGGGTCACCACCGGGACCGACCCGGCCGGCGTGGAGCTGCCCCGCCCGGCGCGCGCACTCGGCGAGGTACCCGCCGGGGCCAGGGCGCCGGTGGACGGCATCTCCCCGCTGCTGACACCCAACGACGAGTTCTTCCGTATCGACACCGCACTGACGGTCCCGAGGGTCGACCTCGACACCTGGAGTCTGCGCATCCACGGCCTGGTCGAGCGCGAGGTCGAGCTGTCCTACGACGACCTGCTCGCCGAGCCCCTGGTGGAGGTCGACAGCGCCCTGGCGTGCGTCTCCAACGAGGTCGGGGGATCGCTGGTCGGCAATGCGCGGTGGCTCGGGGTGCCCCTGGACCGGCTCCTGGAGCGTGCCGGGCTCGATCCGGCCGCCGGGCAGGTGCTGGGCCGGGCGGTCGACGGGTTCACGGCGGGCTTCCCGGTCGAGGCCGCCCTCGACGGTCGGGACGCCATCGTGGCCGTGGGCATGAACGGCCACCCGCTGCCGAGGCGTCACGGCTTCCCCGCCCGCCTCGTGGTCCCGGGCCTCTACGGGTACGTCTCGGCCACCAAATGGCTCGCCGAGATCGAACTCACCCCCTGGGAGGGTGTGGAGGGCTACTGGGTGCCCCGGGGGTGGGACAAACAGGCACCCGTCAAGACCGGCTCGCGTATCGACGTCCCCGTGGACGGCTCGTCCGTCGAGGCGGGCGAGGTCGTGGTCGCCGGCGTCGCCTGGACCGCGCGCACGGGCGTGGAGCGCGTCGAGGTCGAGGTCGACGGCCGGTGGCGGGAGGCGGAGGTCTCGCGGCCGCTGTCGGACGACGCCTGGGTGCAGTGGCACACCCGGATCCCGCTCGACGGCGGTGCCCACCGGCTGCGGGTCCGTGCCGTCGACGGGGAGGGAGAGACCCAGCCGGAGGGCCCCGTCCCGCCACGTCCGAACGGGGCCGAGGGCTGGCACGCCGTCGAGGTCGAGGTCGGCTGATCGCGTCTCACTCGCATGGCCTGCCACGGGCCGCGATATGGACGCTCGGTGGTGGTCTGTGCGAACCTTCGCCCACCGCGTGGAAGGCCCCCCTTGCCGAGGACCGCCCTCTGTCTCGCACTGGTGCTGCTCAGTGCGTGCACGGCCGCGGGCTCCTCCGTGGAGCCAGTGACCCTGCGGGTGGCCATGGCCGACGACTGGGCGTCGGCACCCGCGGTGACCGAGGTGATCACACAGTTCGAGGCGGACCACGAGCACGTGCGCGTCGAGGTGACGGACTCCCCGTTCTCACAGATCGCGGACCTGGTGGGGGCGAGCCAGGAACTCGGGCAGGCCTACGACCTCGCCCACTGGCATGCCTTCGCGGCGGCGTCCGCCGGCCTCGCGCAGCCACTCGGCGAGTTGTGGGAGGACCACGATCTGCGGGCCGACGACTACCTCGACGGGGCCCTGCAGAGCGTCACCTGGCGGGGCGAGCGCTACGGCGTGCCCCTGGACACCAATGCCCTGGTCCTGCTGGTCCGTCCCGAGACCCTCGAGGAGGCGGGTGTGGGGGTCGACGAGCTCGCGCACGTCGACGACTTCCTCGGCGTCGCCCGCCGGATGGTGGAGCAGGAGGTCGCGCCCCACGCGATGCTCATCGGCGCCAGTAGCTGGACCGCCTACGGCTGGATCCGCGCCTTCGGCGGGGAACTCGTCACGGTGGACGAGGCGACGGGCGAGCCCGAGTTCTCCTTCGACGACCCGAGCACGGTGGCCGCCCTCGAGCTGCGTGCCGCCCTGGTCGGGGAGGGGCTGACCCCGTCCCCCTTCGCTCCGGACCTCGCCAGCGAAGGGGTGCAGCTGTTCGCCAGTGGGCAGGTCGCGATGCACGCGGGCGGGTCGTGGGACCTGCCGATGATGGCCCGCGCCGACGTGGATGTCGACGACGTGGAGGTGCTGCCGCTGCCGCGGGGGGACGGCGACACCGGCACGGTGCTCGGGGGCAGCAGCCTCTTCGTGCCCTACGGCGCCGCGGAGCCCGAACTGGCCTTCGAGCTCGCGCTCCGGCTCACCAGCGACGAGGTGGCGCTCCGGCTCGCCGAGGAGGAGGGGCGGCTGCCCGCGCGTTCACGGGTCTTCGACGAAGAACTCTTCCAGCGTTCCGACGACCTCGAGGCGTTCGTCGCCCAGCTGCCCGAGGCCGACGTGATGCCGTTGATCGCCTACCCGCAGATCGCCGACGCGTTCCGCGAGGCGCTCGAGAACACCCTCGCCGGACGACAGGAGGTCGCCGAGGCCATGGCGGAGGTGCAGCGCTACGCCGAGGAGTGGGCGGAGACCCGGGAATGACCCGTCAGGGCGTGTTCCGGCGGTTGCTGCACCGGCTCTCCGCGCCCGATGTCGCCCTGCTGCCCAAGATGATGGCGGCCTTCCTGGTGGTGCTCCTGTTGTCCGTGGCGGTGACCCTGGCACTCGAGACCAGGCTCACCCGCGCGGAGCTGCGCGAGCAGACCCGGGTCCTGTCGGCCGAGCAGGGAATGGTCCTCGACCGCTTCCTGCGTGAGGAGCAGACGCGCACGAGTCAGTCGGTGGCGCTGCTGGCGCAGGAGGCGAGGATCAGCAACGAGCACCCCGAGGTCGACCTCGTCAAGCTCCTGCGGCTGGTGCGACTGAGCAACGCCCTCGACCTCGGCGACGTCGTGTCGGCCACCAGCGGTGAGCTGGTGGCGGCGTCCAGCTCGAGGTGGCGCGTGGACGGACCCGGGCCGCTGGACGAGAGCGAGGTGCTCGAGACGACCTCGCGGCAACGGGTGGTCGGCCTGTCCGGAGGTGGCTACGGACTGGTCTACACCTCGCCCGTGGCCCTGCTGGGTCCCGAGCGGCTCCTGCTCGTCGTCGGCTACCCGCTCGACGACCGTCGGGCCCACGGGCTGCGTGCGGCGACCGGGGCGGACGAGGTCGAGATCGTGGTCGAGGGTGAACTCGTGGCCGCGACCAGCCCCGAGGTGGCCGAGCCCAGTGGCGACTGGCGCCGGCACGAGGAGATCCAGGAGTCGACCGACCCGGGACGCCAGGTGCGCTACGTCCCGCTGTCGTCGTCGGGGGCGTGGAGCCACCGGGCCGCCATCGGGCTCGTGATCGACGATCCGCTCGCGCCGCTCGACGCCGGCCTGGCCCGTACACGGGTGCTGATGGGTGCACTGCTGGTGGCCATGACGGCACTGCTCGCGTACGGCCTCACGCGGCTGATGACCCGGCCGCTGCAGGAACTGACCGGCACGGCGACACGGATCGCCGGGGGCGAGCTCGACGCCTCCTTCCCTGCCGACCGGCGGGACGAGATCGGGACCCTGGCCACCGCACTGGAACAGATGCGTCGGTCCCTGGCCGTCCAGCTCCGGGTGATCCGCGAACAGGCGGACGCGCTCCAGGACGCCGCCCGTCGCATCGTCGGCGCGCAGGACGCCGAGCGTCGGCGCCTCGCCCAGGACCTCCACGACGGGATACAGCAGCAGCTCGTGCTGCTACGGATGCAGGTGGGGCTCGTCCGGGCCCGGGTTCGCGACGATCCCCGTCAGATCGACACGGCCGCCGACGACCTGGCCGAGCGCATCGACCACGTCCTCGACGAGTTACGGGCCACCGGGCAGGCGCTCTTCCCCGCGATCCTGCGCGACCGCGGGCTCAGCGGCGCGCTGTTCAGCCTGGCGGCCCGATCGGCGGTGCCCATCGAGGTCCGGGTCGAGCCCGACCCGCTGCCGCGTGTGGACCCGGAGGTGGAGACCGGGGCCTACTTCGTCGTGAGTGAGGCGGTCACCAACGCGCTCAAACACGCGCGGGCCGAGCAGCTGGGGATCGTGGTCCGCCACCGACCCGGGACACTGTCGCTGACGGTCACCGACGACGGGGCCGGGTTCGACACCACCGAGGTCACCCGGCAGAGTGGCCTGCTCCACATGCGCGACCGCGTCAACGCGCTCGGGGGGCGGCTGCGGGTGATCCCCACACTCGCTGAGGGCACCCGGATCGAGGCCGAACTGCCGCTGTCAGACCAGGGAGCGCTGGAGGAAGAACAGTACGGCGGCGACCCGGCGGTTGAGGTCGATCTCCTCGGAGAGCCCGAGCTTGCGGAAGATCGCATTGGTGTGCTTCTCGACCGATCGGTCCGTGATCGACAGCTCCCGGGCGATGGCGAGGTTGCCGCGTCCCGACGCCATGAGCGCCAGGACGTCGAGTTCCCGCGGGGTGAGTCCGGCCAGGCGTGAGGCCGTCCGCCGACGCTGTGCCTCCATGAGCGCCTCGACGATCCGCGGGTCGAGCATCGACCCGCCGGCGACCACCTCCTCGATGGCCTGCACGAGGCGGTCGGCGTCGCCCAGTCGTTCCTTGAGCAGGTAGGCGACCCCGTCGGACCCGTCCTTGAGCAGTTCGAGGGCGTACTCGGGGTCGTCGTGCTGTGACAGGACGACGATGCCAACCCCGGGGTAGTCGTGCCGGACCCGGTGAGCGAGGTCGATTCCCTCGGTGGTGTGGGTCGGCGGCATCCGGATGTCGAGGATCACGACGTCGACGGTGTGCTCGGCGAGCAACTGCTCGAGCTGCGGTGCGTCGCCGGCGGTCGCGACGACCTCGAGGGTGGGGTCGGCGTCCAGGACCGCCCGTGCCCCCTCCCGGACGAGGTAGTCGTCCTCGGCGATGAGCAGGCGCGTCACCATCGGGGTCGCCGGACCTTTCGGGGCTGCTCGAGACACGTCCGGACGGAATTCTACGAGTGCGGGGGCACCACGGGCGTCCGCAGTGGTGGTGCTAGTACCACTGTTTGAACACCCATGGCCCCACGGTTCCCCCTGAGGGTTCGGCGTGGGACCATTCCCCCGGGTGGGGAGCCCGCGTGGCGCCCCACCCGACCGCACCGTCGGCAGGTGACCGGCCGTCGGGTGGGTGGTGGCCGAACGGGGGGAGGCCACGACCCACCCGGCCGGTTTCCCCGTCGCGGGGATCCTTCCGGTCCACGCCACACCCGCTCGGCGTCCATCCGTCGCCCGGGGACCCAACCCCGGCGGTCCGGGCACCGAACACCGTCCGGTCGACGACGGAGGGTGTCGCGGATGCGGATCGCAGTGGTGGGAACGGGCATCGCCGGGTTGGCCAGTGCCTGGCTGCTCTCCTCCCGGCACGACGTGCACGTCTTCGAACGGCGTGATCGCCTCGGCGGGCACACCCACACCGTCGAGGTCGATCGCCCCGGCGGCCCGCTCGGCATCGACACGGGCTTCATCGTCCACAACGATGCGACCTACCCCCTGCTCGTGCGCCTGTTCGAGCAACTGGGGGTGGCGACGCAGCCCTCCGACATGTCGTGGTCGCTGCGCTGCGAGCGCTGTGCGTTGGAGTACGCCGGCAACGCCCGGGGCGTCTTCGCCCAGCCCGGCAACCTCGCGGACCCCACGCACCTGCGCATGCTCGCCGACATCCAGCGCTTCAATCGGCTCGGACGTCGTCTCATCGACGACCCCCGTGCCGCGCGGGTGCCGTTGGGGCGTTTCCTCGACGACGCCGGGTTCGGCCACGGGTTCACCCGCCACTACCTGCTGCCGATGGCCTCGGCGATCTGGTCCTCGGGGACCGGGGCGGCGGGCGACCTGCCGTTGGGGACGTTGCTGCGCTTCTTCTCCAACCACGGGCTGCTCGGGGTCGGTACCCATCACCAGTGGCGCACGGTCGTCGGAGGCTCGTCCGCCTACCTGCCGGCCCTGACCGCCCCGTTCGCGGAGGCCATCCATCTCGGCAACGGGGTCCGCACGATCGCCCGCGACGCGGACGGGGTCACGCTGCGCCTCGACGACGAATCCAGCCACCGCTTCGACGTCGTGGTGCTCGCCTCCCACGCGGACCAGTCGCTGGGGTTGTTGGCCGACCCCACCCGGCAGGAGAAGGAACTGCTCGGCGCCTGGGGCTATGCCGACAACGACACCTACCTGCACACCGACCGGCAGCTCATGCCCCGGAGTCGTCGGGCCTGGGCGTCGTGGAACTACCGGCTGGCGGACTGTCGCGAAAGGGACGGCAAGGTCAGCCTGAACTACCACATGAACCGACTGCAGGGCCTCGACGAGCCGCAGGACTACCTGGTGTCCCTCAACCCCACCTCGGCGCCACGCCCCGACCGGGTCCTCGCCCGAATGAACTACCGCCACCCGGTGTTCGACACGTCCAGCGTCGCCACCCAGGAGCGCCTCGGGGAGCTCGACGGACGCCATCGGACCTACTACGCCGGGGCCTACCAGCGCTACGGATTCCACGAGGACGGGCTGTTCTCGGCGGTCCGGGTCGCCGACCGCCTCGGCGTGCGGTGGCCCTCGTGAGCGACTCCGGCCTGTTCGTCGGCACTGTGCGCCACCGGCGCCACCGACCGAGGGGCAACGCGTTTCGCTACGGCGTCTACCACGTGCTGCTCGACCTCGACGAGGTCGCCGATCTCGACCGCACCGTCGTCGGGTTCGGACACAACCGCCCGGCCGTGACGAGCCTGCACGACACCGACCACCTCGGCCCGCTCGACGCGCCCCTGCGGGACAAGCTCGCCGGCTGGCTCGACGGGCAGGGGGTGGCGCTGCCCGACGGGCCGGTGCGGCTGCTGACCGGGCTCCGGGT
>SLRZ01000280.1 GCA_007130695.1 Nitriliruptoraceae bacterium | reverse complement strand
CGTCGGCAGGCCGCCGAGCAGGGTTTCGTCGAGACCCTGTTCGGCCGCCGGCTCTACCTGCCCGAGATCCGGGTCCAGAACCAGCAGCGCCGGCAGGCGGCCGAGCGGACGGCGATCAACGCCCCCATGCAGGGCACCGCGGCGGACATCATCAAGCGCGCGATGATCGACCTCGACGGCTGGATGCAGCGGAAGCGCCCGGACGCGCTGCTCATCATGCAGGTCCATGACGAACTGGTGTTCGAGGTGGCCGAGGAGGCGGCGGAAGCGCTGGGTGAGACGGTCCGCGAGCGGATGGCCGGGGCGGCGCAACTCGCCGTGCCGCTGCTCGTGGAAGTCGGCAGGGGCCTGAACTGGGACGAGGCGCACTGAAAGCAGCTTTAGACTGAAGTTCTTTCAACGAAATTTAAAAAACCCATTCGAATCAGTTCCTTGATGCAAAACCATGGTGCTGCGTTATGGCTACACCTTGATTTCGCGTAGGAGATCCAGGGCCCGCTGCTGCTTCGCGTTGGCCATCGTCGTCTTGCAGAAGACCGCCGCTTCGCTGCCGGGTACGTTGGCCTCACAGGTGTTGCGAACGATGGTCCCAAGTTCCTTCAGCAGCGTCGAGAAGCTATGTGCTGGCGTACCATCTGCCAGCTTCCCGCTGCTGGCTTTTTCCTTCGCCGCGCTCGAGCGCTTGGCCGGTGCGACTGGGTCGCGAGTGCGCTTTGCCGCCTGGTCCTCGTCGGAGAACATCAGCTCGCGCCAGGCTTCCCGCATGTGCCATTCGACATAGTAGGCCAGGACGCAAAGCAGAATGTGGGCGCGAACGCGATCCGCCAGGCGATGGTGGATCGGGCGGATTCTCAGGTCGACGCTCTTCAGGGTGCGGAACGCACGCTCGACCTGTGCCAGCGACTTGTACTGACGGACGCACTCGGCCGCATCCATTGAGGCTTCGGGCACCGATGTGCGAATTACATACAGCCCGTCGAGACGGGCTTCGGTCTCAATGCTTTCGGTCTTGCGCGCGAAACCGAAAGCCTGCCCTTGAATGTCCAGCTCGAAGTGCTTGGCCATCTTGTAGCGATTGACGACCTTGCCTACACGAACTCCGATGTCGGCCTCGCCCTTGATGCGGCCGTTGGTCACCGAAGCGCGAATCTTCTCAAGCTGGGCTTCGGTCGCCTGGAGCAGATCTTCGCGCTTGTGCGCGCGCAGCGCGGCCAGCGCCGGGTTACGGCAAGCCACCAGGCGTTCACCTGGGTAATCTGCGTGGCTCATCTCGAACAGATTGCGTTCATCGAACAGGTCCAGTTGCAGCGCGCCCTCGCTGACAAGGGCTCGGATCGATGTGCTCTTCAACGCAGTGATCCACTCGATCCCCTCCTGTGCTGACAGGGCATCGATCGCCTTTTGCGAAATCATTCCCCGGTCGCCGACGATCACCAGCTCCTCGACCTTGAAGTCCTGCTTCAAGCGAGCGATCTCGGGCATCAACGTCTGCGGGTCTGACGTATTGCCCTCATAGACGGAGACTGCGACCGGACAACCGCGGCGATCCGCCAGCAGGCCGTAGTTGACCTGCAGCGTCCCCTTCTTGCCGTCGCGGCTATAGCCGCGCTGGGCAAGCGGACAGGTGGAGCCTTCGAAGTAACTCGACGACAAGTCGTAGAGCACCAGGCTGCTGGTGCCGAGATGGCGCTTGGCCAGTTTCTTCTGAATGGCGTCCTGGCGCTCGAGAAGCCAGTCCAGCGCCCCGTAGAGATCGGTTTCCGTGGCGTCGCCGACGTTGAACTCCTCGGGCAACGTGGTCGTGTGCCACCAGCGTGCCGTGGCGAGCTTCGTCTGCGGCGCCAGCACCCGCGCCGCCAGCATGGCCATGACCAAGTCCCGCTCGCGGCAACCGCGGCCGTTGAGCAAGGAGGCCATGCCGAGCTTCGTCATCGCGGTCCGCACGGCGTCGACATGGCCGTGCGCGCGGGAGGCGGTGATGTTGAACAGCGTGTCGGGGGAATAGAGCGATTCGCCCTTCAAGGCAGCTCGGATCATCCGGATCTGCTCATCGGAAAGCGCCGAGAGATTGGCGACGGTGCGCTTCTTGACCTTGCCGTCTTCACGGTAGGTTTCCCGCAGCAGATAGGCGGGGCGTGAGGTTCTGTTGGGTACGACGTCGATGTGCATCAGAAAATAGTAACTGTAAAATCAGAGAAGTCAAGACATTTACATGGGTACATTGGTAACACTTTTCCTGCCCGTGGAGCATCAAACCCCTGCGAAACATGGGCTATTCGAAAATTAGAGGCGATTTTTCGGCGAGAACTTCAGATTAGACCATGCAGCGCGCGAGGCAGGTGTCGGAGTCGACGCTGGGCGTGGTATAGGCGCCGTCTGCGCGCTTTGCAGCGTGCCTTGCGCCGGTCGTATTCCGTGGCCTTCGGTCCGGCGACGAGTTCCATCTTCGGGCGCTCTCACCCTCCCGCGCCACTGGGAGGAGTTGCCAGTCACCGAGCAATTCGACGCGCATGGCGCTGAGCGTTTGGGGGTAGTGACCGGTGAT
>SLRZ01000010.1 GCA_007130695.1 Nitriliruptoraceae bacterium | reverse complement strand
GTGATCGGCATCGGCGGGGCGGACATGCCCGTGGTGGTCGCGCTGCTGAACAGCTACTCGGGCCTGGCGGCGGCGATGGTCGGGTTCGTGCTCAACAGCCACGTGCTGATCATCACCGGCTCGCTGGTGGGCGCGTCGGGGCTGATCCTCACGCACATCATGTGCAAGGCGATGAACCGCTCGCTGGCGAACGTGCTTTTTGGCGGCGTGGGCGGCGCGGTCGCGGCCGGCGAGTCCGACCAGCGCGGGGAGATTCATACGTTCACCCCCGAGGACGCCGCGATGGTGATGGAGGCGGCGCAGCAGGTGATCATTGTGCCGGGCTACGGCATGGCGGTGGCGCAGGCGCAGCACGCGGTCAAGTCGCTGGCGGCGGAGCTCGCGGGGCGCGGGGTGACGATCCGGTACGCGATTCACCCGGTGGCGGGGCGGATGCCCGGGCACATGAACGTGCTGCTCGCCGAGGCGGGCGTCCCCTACGAGCAGTTGCTTGATCTGGAGCAGGCCAATCCCGAGTTCGAGCGCACGGACGTGGCGCTGGTGATCGGCGCCAACGACGTGACGAACCCCGCGGCGCGTCACCTGGAGAGCTCGCCGATCTACGGCATGCCGATCCTCGACGTGGACAAGGCGCGCACCGTCTTCGTGGTCAAGCGCTCGCTCGCGGCTGGTTTCGCGGGTGTGGAGAACGAGCTTTACCATTACGAGAACTGCGGCATGATCCTCGGCGACGCGCGCGCGGTTGTTACGGAGCTTACCGCCGAGCTCGAGAAGATCGGAGAGGGGGTGGGCCCAGCGCGCCCGGCGCGTTGACGAGCCGATCCATCATCGCCGCGTCTTGATGCGGCCGCCACGCTTCGGCCCAGGCGCGGATCCCGGCGCGATCGTGGGCGTGCGCGGCGTTGGTCGCGCCGTCGAAGGCGGGGTTCATCGCCGTCATGGGCTGCGCGTCGTCGTCGGTTGCGTCGGGCGGGGCGAGGCTGGTGTCCGCGCCCCGGTGGGCGGGGTCGCGTTGCCCGCAATGGTGCTCACCTCCACGCGCTTGCCCTGGTAGACGATCCGGAACTCGAAGTGGCTTGCGTACGCGGCGGTCAGATCCTCGGCCACACCGTCGGCGACCGACAACTTCTGGCCATCGCCCAGGGCCACCCACACCGCGGCGGGCCCGGCCATGCCGAAGTTGCTGTGGGCAACGTCGGGCACCGTCTGAAGCGACCCGTTGAAAGGCGCGCCGAGGTTCTCGACCTTGAGCTGGCCCTGCTCGAGAAAGTGATGCCCGCGCGTCAGGCGGTGCTCACCCTGCGCCATCGCCTGTGGGCTCGTGGCCAGTTGCGGATGATTCGGATCGTTGTCCTCCTCGCCCAGCAGGATCATCTTCGCGAGGCCGGGCATACCCACAGACTCACCCGGCGACGATGCCCACCGCGCATCACGTCGGCAGGATCGTCGGCGACGTCAGCCGCTCGACGAGTTCGCTGCGGAACGCCTCAAGGTCGGCCCATTGCGTCGCCACCTGCATCGGCTTGCCCGCCTGCTGGTCGATCACCGTGTAGCCGTCATCCGTCACGCGAATCGGCAGCCGCTGCATCACCAGGTGCCGTGTCGTGAAGGCCAGGTGTACCGCTACGGTGTCGAAAAGCGTCGAGCTTTGGGTCTCGAAGCTCTCGGATCGCCCGTCGATGGCCTCAAGCCAGAGGCGGTAGTTGTCCATCAGCGCCATGAGCAGCGGGTCGTCGCTGTGGCGGATCGCCTGGTAGTGCTCGCCGTCGAGGCGCACCAGACCGCAGGTATCCAGGGGTGTGATGGTCATGTCCCAGGCCGCGGTGAACGCCTGCTGGCAATCGGGCGTGTGGTTGACGACGTTGCACTCGGCGCTGATTTCGGGCTTGTCGCCGTAGCCGCGCCGGACGGAGCCGTGCATGCCCACGAAGCGGGCGTTGGTGGCGATCGCCGGCTCACGACGCAGCGCCTCGCCGATGTTCGGCAACGGGCCGATGCACACCAGCGTCACCGGCGTGGGCGAATCCATGATCGTGCGGATAATCGCGTCGACGCCATCCTCGTGCACCAGGCCCGGGTAGTCGGCCAGCTCGTAGCCGGCCACCCACGCCTCCTGGTGGTCGTAGCGGTTGTTGTGGAAGTTGGTGCCCACGGCGATGGGGATGTCGGTGCGGCCGGCGGTCTCCAGCAGCTTGGCGACGATGCGCGCCCGGGCGACGGTGTCGTTGGTGCAGGTGCTGACCAGGCGCACGTCGAGTTCGGGGCACTTGAGCATCATCGCCAGGGCCCAGGTGTCGTCGATGTCGCTGCCGATGTCGGTGTCGAGAATCACGGGTGTTCGCGAGGCAGGCTTGGTCATGGCGAATGTTCCGTGGGGGTGGGCGATGGCGAGGCCTCCTGTGATGGCCGTGCAGAATACCATTCGGCGAGGAGCCGGCGCGGGGCGTGTGCAGCCGGGCGAACACCGTCGTCGCCCCGACGGCGAATCGCAACCCGGATGACGACGAGCATGTACGGCACAAGGATCTGCCCGGCGGGTTGACGTCCATGGTCCAGG
>SLRZ01000234.1 GCA_007130695.1 Nitriliruptoraceae bacterium | reverse complement strand
TCCCCGGACCGGACTCGGGGGGTCGTCACAGGACTTCGACACCGGGCGCGGGGCTCCTGCCGGCACCGCCGCCCACGAGCGTTGCGCGCTCACAGCGGAGCGATCCGTACGTTGCGCGCGCAGACCGGCGGGCCCGCCAGGGTCGACGGGCCGACCGGGCCAGGCCACCCCCACCCGCGGCTTCAGTAGCCTCCCGGCACGCCAGCCCGCCCCGGAGGTCCCGTGGCCCCAGACCCGCACCGGTTGTCGACCCGGGGGCATGCGCTGCCCAAGATCGAGCTCCACGTCCACCTCGAGGGCGCCATCACCCCGGCCTTGGCCGCCTGTCTCGCCCGGCGCCACGGGCACGAGCCGGACGAGGTCCTGATGCTCGAGGACGGGGCGTACCCGGCGCGCTACGACGGATTCGATCACTTCCTGCGCACCTTCCTGGCCACCAGCGCACAGGTTCGCACCCCCGAGGACCTCGCCGAGGTGGCCGCCGGGTTCGCGACCGGGCAGGCCGAACAGGGCATCGTCCACACCGAGGTGACCTTCACGGCCGCCACGCACATCGAGGCGGGCATGGAGCCCCACGCGATGTGGGCGGCGCTGCGGGACGGGTTCGCCGCCGCTCCCGACGTCGAGGTGGGGCTGATCGTCGACGTGGTGCGCGACGGCGGCCCCGCGGCGGCGGCACACACCGTGCGCCTGGTCGAACAGGCCGACGCGCCGATCGTCGGGCTGGGCTTGAGCGGGTCGGAGGGCTCCGTGCCCGAGGGCGAGTTCACTCTCCTGCGCACGGCGGCGGACCGGCTCGGGCTGGGGCTGACCGTGCACGCCGGCGAGACCGGGGACGCCGGCAACGTCCGCGCCGCCGTCGACGAGCTCGGGGCCGACCGCATCGGCCACGGCATCGCGACCATCGACGACGAGGAGCTGACCCGGCGACTGGCCACCGCGCAGATACCGCTGGAGGTGTGCCCCTCCTCCAACGTGGCGCTCCGGCTGACGCCGACGCTCGACACCCATCCCCTGCCCCGACTGCACGGGGCGGGGCTGACGGTGGTGATCGGCAGTGACGACCCGCCGTTCTTCGCCACCACCTTCAGCGACGAGCTCGCCCACGCGCAGCGGTTGCTGGCCCTCGACGACGACGGGCTGGCCGACCTGCAGGTGGCCGCCGCCCGTGCGGCGTTCGTCCCCGCGGCGCGGCGTGAGCAGCTCGTCGCGGCCGTCGAACAGTGGCGGCGACGATCTGCATGACATGATGCGGACCGCAACGCCACGACCAGCCACACCGACACACACGGGAGGGCCCCATGGCCGAGCACTTCGAGCGGGTACTGGTGGTCGGCGCGGGCAGCTCCGGACTCGCCGCCGCCAAGAACCTCCGTGAGCGCGGCCTGGCCGTCGACGTCGTCGAACGCGAGGACGACCTCGGGGGCAACTGGAACTTCGGCAAGTCGGGCAGCCGGGTCTACGAGTCGACCCAGATGATCTCGTCGAAGCCCTTCACCCAGTACCCCGACTTCCCGATGCCCGACGACGCCCCCGACTACCTGCACCACTCCCAGGTCCTGGCCTACCTGCGCCGCTACGCGCACCACTTCGGCCTCGACTCGATCATCGAGTTCGAGACGTCGCTGCAGCGCTGCGAGCCCCGCCCGGGTGGCGGCTTCGAGGTCGAGCTCGCCGGCCCGGAGGGCACCGAGACCCGCCACTACGCCGAGGTGGTGGTCGCCAACGGCCACAACTGGTTCCCCAAGCAACCCACCTATCCCGGCCAGGACACCTTCACCGGCGAGATCATCCACTCGGCGGAGTACAAGAGCTCCGACCAGCTCGACGGCCGACGGGTCGTCGTGGTGGGCGCGGGCAACACCGGCTGCGACATCGCCGTCGAGGCGGGCATCCGCGCCGCCTCTACCCAGCACTCGACCCGCCGTGCCTACTGGTACGCCCCCAAGTACACGATGGGCAAGCCCTCCGACCAGGTGTCCGACATCGTCTTCGGCCTGCGCCTGCCCACCCGCGTGGTCCAGTGGCTGTTCGAGACCACCGCCAAGACCGTCGTCGGCCGCTACGAGCGCGTGGGCCTGCCCACCCCCGACCACCGGATGCTCGAGACCCACCCGATCGTCAACCAGCAGCTGCTGTACTACATCAGCCACGGCAAGATCACCCCGCGCCCCGACATCGAGCGCTTCGACGGGGACGAGGTCGTCTTCACCGACGGCACCTCGGTCACCGCCGACCTCGTCGTGTTCGCCACCGGCTACCTGATCCGGTTCCCGTTCCTCGACGACGAGCTGCTGCAGTGGCGCGACGGGCGCCCGGTGCTGTTCCGCAACGTCTTCACCCCCGACCGCGACGACCTCTTCATCGCCGGGCTCATCCAGCCCGACTCCGGACAGTTCTGTCTCGTGCACTGGCAGACGGTGATGATCGCGGAGTTCCTCGACCTCAAGCGGCGTGACCCGGCGGCGGCGAACGCCTATCTGCAGCGGGTCCGCGAGCACGCCGGTGAGCGCAGCGACCGCGGCGTGCACCTGATCGATTCCACCCGCCACTACGTCGAGGTGGAGCACGCCGAGTACATCGAGGCCCTCGCCGACGAGGTCCACACCCTGGCCAACGCCTGACCACCGCCGAGCCGCCGGCCCGGCAGGAACCGAAGTCCTCCGGCGCGACGAGGGAGCCCCACCCATGCGACTGCCCTTCTCCCACGGTCCCGACGCACGCCGTGAGCCCGTGCTGCGCCGCCGGGACTGGACCTTTCCGGCACCCGCGGTCCGCCGCGAGGTCATCGAGGTCCTGCCCGATACACCGACCGACAAGCCCCCGCTGCTGTTCATCCACGGCGCCTGGCACGGCGCGTGGTGCTGGCAGGAGCACTGGATGCCGGCGGCCGCGGCCCGGGGCTGGCCGTGCTACGCGGTGAGCCTGCGCGGCCACGGCGCCAGCGAGGGTGGCGAGCGACTCGACCGCACCCCCTTGCGCTTCTACGAACACGACGTGCTGCAGACGATCACGGAGTTGCCACAGCCGCCGGTGCTCGTCGGCCACTCGATGGGCGGCCTGCTCGCCCAGCACGTCGCCGAGCGCTACCGCTCCGCCCGGGCCGCGGTGCTGGTCGCCTCCGTGCCCCCGGGCCACCACGCCTGGAGCCTGCCGACCCTGCTGCGCCACGACCCGGGCGCGCTCGCACGCGCCATCGTGGGCGCCGAACCGGACTTCCGGCCGAGCACCATGTACGGGCCGGCCACCGACGAGCGCACCGCCCGGCGCTACACCGACCGGACCGGCCCGGAGTCGCTGCTGGCCACCCACCAGCTCGTACTGCCCCGCAGGGTCCGCGACGTGCGGTGTCCGGTGCTGGTGCTGGGCGGCGGCGAGGACCGCCTCGTCCCGCCGTTCGAGGTCGTGCGCACCGCCCGGGTGTTCGGCACGCAGGCCCGGCTGTTCCGCGGCATGGGCCACAACCTCATGCTCGAGGACGACTGGCGGGCCCCGCTGGAGGTCACCCTCGACTGGCTCGACGAGACCCTGGAGCTGTGACCGCCCGGGTCGCGCCCGCGCGCTACTCCTGCTTGGTCGCGCTGGTCACGATCTCGAAGCCCCACAGCTCCGCGCCGCTCGCGGCGGGCCTCGGCGACGCCTCGCCGTCGTCGCCCGACCCGGTGCCGTCGCCGTGCCCGGCGTGGTGGCCGGTCTGCGCATCGTCACGACCCGTGCCCTCCGGGGTGCCCTCGGCCGCCGGGGCGTCGCCCTCCCCCGCCGCGCCGCCCGCACGGGCGTGGCCCCGCTGGAAGGCGGGACTGTTCATCCATGCCAGAAACGAATCCTCGTCGGCCCAACGGGTGACCACGAGATACTTGTCGATGCCCTCGGTCGGCCGCAGCAGCTCGAAGGACTCGAAGCCGTCGACCTTCTCCACCTCGCCGGCGCGGGCGGCGAACCGCTCCTCGAGGATCTCGCCCATGCCCTCGGGCACCGTCAGGGCATTGATCTTGACGATCGACATCCGTGCGCACTCCTGGTCGGGTCGACGACGAGCGTAGGCCACCTCCGTCCAGGGCCCGGAAGACGTGTCCCGGCCGAGGCCGGCAGTCCGGCCACGGGTGGCGATCCGGACACCCCGGGGACGGCGGGCGCCGCCCCCGGCGTGCTGCAGGGTTTTCCGCGACGAGGTCGTAGGCTCGCGCCATCCGCACCAGGAGCACGCCGTGGCCAACATCCCCGACCGCGACGAGCACCGCCGTCGGTTCGCCGGCCTGGACACCGCCGAGCGGCGCAGCATCATCCGCGCGGTGAACAAGGGCCAGGCCGTCGAGAAGCGCAAGCACGCCCCGCTGGCCGTCGGTGTCGCACGCCAGCAGCAGCGGTTCTGGAAATGGGCCTGGGTCGTGGGCCCCGTGATCGGCCTGGTGCAGTTGCGCGCCGGCTGGCAGGCGGCGGCCGTCAACGGGGTGCTCGGCACCCTGTTCCTGGCCAGCATCTGCTGGTTCTGGATCCGCCGGGCCAAGAGCGCCGAGGCGGCCAACCTCGCGCGCATGGGGAAGAAGGGCGGCTGAACCTTTCCGCGGCCACGGACGTCGGCGGTGCACGCCGGCCCGACCCACACCAGGGTGGGGTCAGCGCATCGTGCGGAAGGCGGCACGCACCTCGGCGACGAAACGTTCAGGCTGTTCGAAGGCCGCGAAGTGCCCGCCCCGGTCGACCTCGGTGAAGGAGCGCAGGTCGGTGTAGCGCCGTTCGGCCCAACGCCGTGACGTGCGGAAGATCTCGCCCGGGAACACCGAGATCGCGGTGGGCGCGGTGACCTCGGCGAACGACTGGCGGGTGAAGCTCTCCCAGTACAGCCGCGCCGAGGAGGCACCGGTGGCGGGCAGCCAGTACAGCATCACGTTGTCGAGCAGCTCGTCGCGGGTGAGCACGTCCTCGGGGTCGCCGTCGTGGTCGGTCCACTCCCAGAACTTCTCCAGGATCCAGGCGGCCTGGCCCGCCGGCGAGTCCACCAGGCCGTAGCCCAGCGTCTGGGGCCGTGTCGACTGCTGCTTGGAGTAGCCCGAGTCCCACTTCTGGTAGTGGTCGAAGCCGGCCAGCGCGGACTGTTCCGCCTCGGTGAGGTCGGCGAGGTCCTCCTCGGTGGGCAGCGCGATCGCCATGTTGAGGTGGATGCCGGCGCAGTGGTCGGGGTCCACGCCGGCGAGCTCGGTGGTGACCATCGAGCCCCAGTCGCCGCCCTGGGCGACGTAGCGGGTGTGGCCGAGACGGGCCATCAGCACGGCCCAGGCGCGGGCGATGCGCTCCACCCCCCAGCCGGTCTCGGTGGGCTTGTCGCTGAAGCCGAACCCGGGCAGCGAGGGAGCGATGACCTCGAAGGCGTCGTCGGCCTCGCCGCCGTGCGCGACCGGGTCGGTGAGCGGGCCGAGGACCTTCTGGAACTCCACGATCGAGCCCGGCCAGCCGTGGGTCAGCAGCAACGGGGTGGCGTCGGGTTCGGGCGAGCGGGCGTGCACGAAGTGGATGCCCAGACCGTCGATGTTCGTACGGAACTGCGGCCAGGCGTTCAACCGCCGTTCACGCTCCCGCCAGTCGTACTCCTGCTCCCAGTAGGCGCACAGCCGCTGGACGAAGTCGAGCGGCACCCCCTGCGAGGTGTCGTCGACGGGCTCCGGCTCCGGCCAACGCGTGCGGCGCAGGCGCTCGCCGAGGTCGGCCAGGTCGGCGTCGGACGCCTCGATACGGAAGGGTTCGACCGCCTCCCCCATCAGCCCTGCCGCGAGACGACGTCGCGCGCGACGGCGGCGATGTTGGCCGGGGTGAAGCCGAAGGCCTCGAACAGGTCCCCTGCGGGGGCGGAGGCGCCGAAGCGTTCCATGGCGATGATCTCGCCGTCCTCGCCGACCCAGCGCTCCCAGCCCTGTGGCACACCGGCCTCGACGGCCACCCGCGCACGAACGGCCGGCGGCAGCACCTCGTCGCGGTAGGCGCGGTCCTGGGCCGCGAAACGCTCCCAGGAGGGCATCGAGACGACCCGTACGGCCACCCCCTCGTCGGCCAGCAGTTCAGCGGCCTCCAGGGCGAGATGCACCTCGGACCCGGTGGCCAACAGGATGGCCTGCGGGTCGCCCTCGTGCAGGTCGCGCAGGACGTAGGCGCCGCGCTCGACCGCGTGGTCGTCGCGGGGCCCGAGGTGGGGCAGCCCCTGCCGGGTGAGCGCCAGCACGCTGGGGCGGTCGCTCTCGAGCGCGGCCTTCCAGGCACCGACGGTCTCCGTGCCGTCGGCGGGACGGAACACGTCGAGGTTGGGGATGGCCCGCAGCGAGGCGAGGTGCTCGATCGGCTGGTGGGTGGGCCCGTCCTCACCCAGCCCGATGGAGTCGTGGGTCATGACCCAGACGACCCTGCGGCCCATCAGGGCCGACAGGCGGATCGCCGGGCGGGCGTAGTCGGTGAAGATCAGGAACGTCGCGGCGTAGGGGATGATCCCGCCATGCAGGCTCATGCCGTTGGCGATCGAGGCCATCGCGTGCTCGCGCACCCCGAAGCGCAGGTTGCGCCCCAGCCGGTCGTCGGCGGAGAAGTCCCCGCCGCCCTTGACGTCGGTGTTGTTGGAGGCGGCGAGGTCGGCCGACCCGCCCAGCAGTTCGGGCAGCACGCCGGCCAGCGCGTTGATGACCGCCCCCGAGTGCTTGCGGGTGGCGTCGTCGGCGTCCAGGGTCGGGAGCGCGTCGGCCCAGCCCTCGGGCAGTTCGCCGCGGATCACCCGACGCTCGAACTCGGCGGCCAGGTCGGGGTGTGCCTCCCGGTAGGCGGCGAAGCGCTCGTTCCAGTCGGCGTGGACCTGCGCGCCGGCCTCGCGCCGGTCGAAGTGGGCGCGCACCTCGTCGGGCACGGTGAACGGCTCGTCGTGGGGCCAGCCCAGTTCGCGCTTGGTGGCCGCGACCTCGTCGTCACCCAGGGCCGCGCCGTGCGACGCCGAGGTCCCCGCCTTGTTCGGCGAGCCGTACCCGATGACCGTGCGCACCGAGATCAGGCTCGGACGGTCGTCGGCCTGCGCCGTCTTGATCGCCGTACGGATCCCCTCGAGGTCGTTGCCGTCCTCGACCCGCTGCACGTGCCAGCCGTAGGCCTCGAAGCGCGCGCCGACGTCCTCGCTGAACGCGATGTCGGTGGCCCCGTCGATCGTGATCGCGTTGTCGTCGTAGAGGTAGACGAGCCGGCCCAGGCGCAGGTGGCCGGCCAGCGACGCGGCCTCCGCCGCGACGCCCTCCATGAGGTCACCGTCGGAGACGATGCCGTAGACGGTGTGGTCGACGATGTCGTGACCGGGACGGTTGAACTCCGCGGCCAGGCGTTCGGCGGCCAGGGCCATGCCGACCCCGTTGGCGAAGCCCTGCCCCAGCGGGCCGGTGGTGGTCTCCACACCCGGGAGCAGGAAGTTCTCCGGGTGGCCCGCGGTGGGGCCGTCGAGTTGGCGGAAGCGCTTGATGTCCTCCAGCGTCGGCTGGTCGTAGCCGGACAGGTGCAACGCGGCGTACAGCAGCATCGACCCGTGGCCGGCCGAGAGCACGAACCGGTCGCGGTCGGCCCACACCGGGTCGGCCGGGTCGTGGCGCATCACCTCGCCGAACAGCAGGTAGGCCATCGGCGCGCACCCCATGGGCATACCGGGGTGGCCGGAGTTGGCCTGCTGCACGGCGTCGATCGCCAGGGTGCGGATGGTGTCGATCGAGGTCTGGGCGACGTCGGCGGACATGCGGGCTCCACATGGTGGGTCGGGGGCGTCGAGGGCGGCCGGGCCCGGGGCCCGGTGGGCGGGCACCGGGGCGGATTGCCGGCCGCGATGATGCCACACACCGCGGTCGCGACGGTCCTCGCCGCTCCCGGCGTGCACGGATCACGACCCTGCACGGTCAGGGGTCTATCCTCGCGCTCGCCGCGCGAGCCCCACATCCGCGCCCCGCGCGGCCGTCCCGTCAACCCCTGCGGGTCGCGGCGCCGGCTGAAGGCCCCATCGGTCCCCGGTCGCCCACGGCCCACCGGAGGACCGCGTGCCCCCGCTGCAACAGCGCATCACGTTCCGGCTCGCCCTGGAGAACGCTCCGGGCATGCTCGGCCTGGTCACCAGCACCATCGATGACCTCGGCGGCGAGGTCGTCGCCACCGAGCGCACCCACGAACAGCGCCACGTGGTCTTCCGCGACGTCACCGTCGACACCCGTGACGAGCAGCACGGCGACGAGCTCGCGGTCGCGATGGTCGAACTCCCCGGCGTCGAACTGCTGGCCATCGTCGACGACGTGCTGCTGGCCCACCAGGGCGGCAAGATCACGGTCGAGACCACCCGGGACGTCACCGGGCCCGAGGACCTCGCCCTGGTCTACACCCCCGGGGTGGCCAAGGTCTGCCGGATGATCGCCGACGACCCGGTGGCCGCCTACCAGCTCACGATCCGCTCGAACTCCGTCGCGGTGATCACCGACGGTTCGGCCGTCCTCGGCCTGGGCGACATCGGTCCGCTCGCCTCACTGCCCGTCATGGAGGGCAAGGCGATGCTGTTGAAGTCCTTCGGCGGGGTCGACGCCTACCCCCTGCTGGTCGACGAGCAGGACCCCGACCTGTTCGTCGACACGGTGGTGCGCATCGCCCAGGGCTTCGGCGGCATCAACCTCGAGGACATCTCCGCCCCGCGCTGCTTCGAGATCGAGGGCAAGCTGCGCCAGCGCCTCGACATCCCCGTCTTCCACGACGACCAGCACGGCACCGCCGTGGTCGTGCTGGCCGCCCTGATGAACGCGACGAAGGTCGTCGGCAAGGAGCTGACCGACCTGCGGGTGGTGGTCCAGGGCATCGGCGCCGCCGGCGTGGCGATCATCAACCTGTTGCGGGCCGCCGGGATCGACGACATCGTGCCCGTCGACCGCGAGGGCATCATCGAGCCCAAGCGTCGCGGGACCGACCCGATCCGCTTCCGCCTGGCCAAGCAGGTCAACCCCCGTGGGGTCACGGGTGGCCAGGCCGAGGCGCTGGCCGGTGCGGACGTCTTCATCGGCGTGTCGGGACCCGAGTCACTGCCGCTGGAGCTGGTCGAGACCATGGCGGACCAACCGATGGTGTTCGCCATGGCCAACCCCACGCCGGAGATCCACCCGGACGTGGCCGCGGGCCACGTGAAGGTCATGGCCACGGGACGTTCGGACTTCCCGAACCAGATCAACAACGTGCTGTGTTTCCCGGGGCTGTTCCGGGGCCTGCTCGACGCCGCGGCCACCCGCGTGACCGACGAGATGAAGGTCGCGGCGGCCGAGGCCATCGCCGGCATCGTGGGCGACGAACTCGCCCCCGACTACGTCATCCCCTCGCCGTTCGACCGCTCCGTGGCGCCCGCGGTCGCCGAGGCCGTCAGCGCCACCGCGCGCGAGCAGGGTCACGTGCGACCGGGCTCGCGGGGGTCGCGGGAGAGCGAGTCCGAGGGCGCGATGCACGCGGCCGCCCGACGGGCGGTCGAACGGGCCCTGGAACGGGAGGCGGCCCGCCGCACCGGCGACTTCGGTGTCCCCAAGGCGCCCACCGACGGCGCGGAGGACGCCGACGCGGCCGAGGACGAGGACCGGCAGCCCCCCGCCTGACCGGCGACCGCCACCGGCCCCGGCGGGGCGGTCAGCCAGCACCGCCGGCGACGTCATCGAGCCTGGCGGTCGCCAGCGCACGCTCCCGGGTCAACCGGGCCCGGCGCAGCGCGGCCTCGGCCCGGGATTCGGCGGCCACCGCACGGCTCTCGGCGGCCCGGAAGCGCCGCTCGGCCGCGTCGAGCGGGACGCCGCCGGATTCGTCGAGGTCGTCCTGCTGGGTGTCGAGGGTGACCTGTTCACGGTCGCGCGCCGCCTGCCCGTCGTCGAGGACCTGCTGGTGGGCGTCGCGTCTTCCCTGGGAGGCGACGACGGCCGGCAGGCCAGCATCCGGTCCGGGTGCCCCGGGCTCGGCACCGCCCTGCAGTTCGGCGCGCCGACGATCGGTGCGGTCCTGCTCGATGTCGCTCGCCTGCTGCTCACGGTCGGCGACCGCCTGGCTCAGATCGGAGATCGCCTGGTCGCGGTCGAGCTCCCCCTGCGCCTCGATCTCGTGGTCGCGCTCGTTGACGGTGTCGCTCACGGGTGGTGCCTCTCGCCTGGGGGGAACACGGGTGCTGCGGGCACGGGTCGACCGAACAGGTAGCCCTGCGCGAGGTCGACGTCCAGGTCGCGCAGGAGCTGCAGGGTGGCCTCGTCCTCGACGCCCTCCGCGATGGTCCGCAGCCCGAAGGCGCGCGCGAGGCTGATGACCGATTCGATGACGTGACGGCTGGCCGAACTGGTCACCGCGTCGCGCACGAACTCGATGTCGATCTTGAGGTAGTCGAGCGGATAGTGCTTGAGGTAGGTGAAGCCGCCGTAGCCCGTCCCGAAGTCGTCGAGCGCCAGGCGGCAACCGATCTGGCGCATCCGGTCGGCGAAGTACCGGGCGGTCACGTCGTTCTCGAGCAGGGCGGTCTCGGTGATCTCGAAGACGATGTCGCCCGGGTCCGCACCGCTCTCGTACAACAGCGCTTCGATCAGGTGGGGCAGGGTGGCGTCCTCCAACGAGGTGGCCGACAGGTTCATCTCGACGGGGTGACCGTGGGCGGCGAACTCGAAGCCACGGGCCAGGACCCAGCGGTCGATCGCCGGGGCGACCCCCAGCGCCTCCGCGGTGGGCAGGAACTCGGACGGCAGGATCAGCGCACCGGGTCGGTCGGGGTCGCGCATGCGCAGCAGCAGCTCGTGCTGCATGGTCCGACCGGTGCGCAGGTCGACGATCGGTTGGGCGTCCAGCACGAACCCGTCGTGGTCCAGCGCGCCGCGGATGCGGGTGAGCCAGGCGACCTGTTCGACCTGTAGGGCGAGCTCGTCCTCGCGGGCGACCCGGTCGCTCAGGTCCCGGAAGACCACGACCCAGCCCGAGGCCCGGACCGCGTCGGAGGCGGCCAACGGGGTGGCGACGTACTCGACCGGCAACTCGGTGTCGTCGGCACGGACGAGTCGGGCGGACACCGTACGGGCGGAGTGGGCCGGGCTCCGGGCCGCGCTCCGTGCACGCCCGGCGTCCCCGAGATGGAGCCAGTCCAGGACCGCGGCGCCGCGCACCGTCTCCAGCGAGGTGCGCAGCATCCGCAGGCCCGGCGGATTGACGTAGGTGACCAGGCCGTCGTGGTCGAGCGTGCACAGGCCGTCGCCGACGCTGTCGCTGATCGCCCGGATCTGCTGGGTGGCCTGCTCCTGCCCGAGCAGCCGGAGGATGGGTACGCCGACCGCTTCGGCGGCGGTCCAGCCGTGGAGCTGTTCCGCGCCGGGGTTCCACGCCGTCACCAGCCCGGCGAGGTCGGTGGCGATCACGGCCGTGTCCGACTCGTCGGGCGGCATCGACCCGGGCCGCCACTGTCCGTTGTCGCGCCCGGCCATGGCCTCCGCCCGCACCTCACGCCCGGACGTCCCCGGTGTCGCCGTGCCCATGGGTGCCTCTCCGGCCGCACTGCACCGGCGGTAGCCGGCGCAATTCCGTCCCGCCCGGGTATCGGCACCTCGACGCTGCGAGCTTCGGATCGGTCGCGCGGCGCCATGCCAGGCGCACGCCACCCACCGGGCGCCCGGGATGCCGGGGGTCGGCCGCCCCGGGCCCGTGGCGGGTCAGGAACGCCCGCGCAGAGCGTCGCGGATCTCGCGCAGCAGCACGACGTCCTCGGGGTCGGCCTCTGGTTCGGGTTCCTCGGGCCGGCGCCGCTGCATGCGGTTGTAGGCCTTGACGACCAGGAACAGGGCGACGGCGACCAGCAGGAAGTTCAACAGCGCGGTCAGCAGGGCACCGACGCTGCCGACGGGCATCCCCGTCTCCGGATCGATCGCCCCGAAGGTCAGCAGCGCATCGAGGTCGGGCTGGCCGAAGACCGTGGCGATCGCCGGGGTGATCACGCGGTCGGTGAGCACGGAGATCACCCCCTGGAAGGCGATCCCCATGACGAACGCGACCGCGAGCTCGATGAAGCTGCCGCGGCTGATGAACTCCCTGAACTCGGTGAGCACGCCGGCCCCTCCCTCGTCACTCGAGGCTGGTCAGCCAGCTGCGAAGGTCCTCGCGCAGCCCGGGGATCACCTCGGCCGCCCCCCGGGCGGTGCCGTCCGGTGAGTGCTTCGCCCGCTGTTCGAGGTGGTGGTCCGCGCCCGGCACCACGGCGATGGTGGCACGCCGCGGCAGCTTGGTGACGTTCTGTTCGAGCAGGTCCAGGTCACAGTAGGTGTCCCGGTCGCCCTGCAGGAACAGGCACGGCACCGGCACCGAGGGCCAGTGGGAGACCCGCAGCTGCTCGGTCTTTCCCGGCGGGTGGAGTGGGTAGCCGTAGAAGAGCAGCGCCTCGCACGCCAGCCCCTCGGCGGCCGCCATCGACGCGACCCGGCCGCCGTAGGACTTGCCGCCGAGCACCCACCTCGACTCGCGTGGGAACTGCTCACGGACCCGCTCGACGATCTGCCGGTAGGGGGCAACGGAACGGTCGGCGCGCGGCGCGGGCTTCGCGCCCGCCTCGCGGTGCGGCAGGTTGGTGCGCACCACCCGGCAGCCGAGGTCGGCCAGGACCTCGGCCAGCGCCACCAGCCCGTCCCCGTCGAGGTCGCCCCCCGCCCCGTGGGTGAGCAGGACGGCAGGTCCGCGGCGACGCGACGGCGTGTGCACGGCGGCGGTCACCCCGTCGAGCCCCGGATGGTCGATCGGGAGGTACAGGGGTTCGCTCACGGTGCACCCTCGAGTTCGGAGACCGCGAGGTCGGTGGCCGTGGACCGGTCGATCTTGCCATGGTTGCCACGCGGCAGTTCGTCGGTCTCGACCACCCGGGTCGGACGGCGGTACCCGGCGACGTACTCCTTGGTCCAGGCGAGGAACTCCTCGGCGTCGAAGCCCTCCTCGGCGACGACCACGGCCACCGGGCGCTCGCCGAGCCGATCGTCGGGGACGCCCACCAGCGCCACGTCCCGTACCCCGGGCGCCTCGCGCAGTTCGAGTTCGACCTCCGCGGGGAACACCGAGAACCCGCCCACCTTGAGGCGGTCCTTGTCACGACCGGCGAACTGGAAGATGCCCCCCGGCCACACCCGGCCGTGGTCGCCGGTCGAGAACCAGCCCTGCTGGTCGGGACCGACGTCGTCGCGCCCCTCGTAGCCGCGCAGCACGCCGCCACCGCGGAACTGCAGTTCCCCGATCCGTCCGGGCCGGACCGGTTCGCCGTCGGCGTCCACCGCCCGGACCCGCATCCCCGGCAGCTTGACGCCGAAGGAGGGCAGCCAGGGGCGAGCGCTGAGCGTGGGCGGGTAGAGGCGCACCGCGGCGCCCCCGGAGAGCTCCACCATCCCGTAGATGTCCACGAAGGCTGCGGTCCCGATGCGCCGACCCCGGACACGGGCGATGGCACCGAAGCCCTGGAAGCGTCGTGCCCGGTCGGGGGGCAGCACGTCGGCGGACGAGACCCAGGCCTGCACGGTGGACAGGTCGCGCTCGGCGGCGCCGGCACGTTCCAGGTCGGCGTACATCGTGGGCACGCCCACGAACAGGTTGATCCGTTGCTCCTCGATCAGGTCGAGGGACTCCTCGGCGTGGAACCGGTCGCGGCGCACGAGCGGCACCCCGGCGCACAGGGTGCCCAGCAGCGTGGACAGGCCCATCACGTGCGTGAGCGGCAGGGAGGCCAGGACCCGGTCGCGGCCGGCGCGTCCGCGGCGCCCACGGCCCACCGGGGCGAGCACGGCCCGTCCGAGGCTGGCCAGCAGCCCCTGGCTGGTCAGCGCAGCCGCCTTGGGCAGGCCGGTGGTCCCGGAGGTGGTCAGCAGCACCGCGACCGCCCGGGGGTCGAGGTCGTCCGGTGCGCCGACGCGGTCGCCGGGTCGGCGCTGGAGGTGTTCACCCAGTTCCGGGGTGGTCACCGCGTCCACGTCGTCACCGAGGAGGTCCTCGAGGCCGGCGTCGACGATCGCGGCCACGGCCCCGCTGGCCTCGACCACGGCCGCGACCTCACGGGCCGTGAGCCGGTGGTTGACCGGGACCGGGACCGCGCCGAGCCGCGCCAGGGCGAAGACGTGCAGGGCGATGTCGAGGCGGTTGTCGACGATCACCAGGACGCGATCACCCGACCGACGGCCGTGGGTCCGGTGCGCGGCGGCGAGCCGGGCGGTGGCGTCCTCGATCTGTGCGAACGTCCGCCGCGGACCATGGTCGAGACCCGGCGTGGCGCCGGGGTCCTCGACCGCCTCCCGCTCGCCGTAGCGGTCGGCCAGCAGGCTGGTCAGTTCACCGAGGTGCACGTCGCCGCGGGCGAGGTCGCGGGTCGCGGAACGCGACACGGGCCGTCTCCTTCGGGTGGGTTGGCATCGAGAGACCCTACCCGCAGCGGCCGCCCGACCGACTGTCCGGGCCGGACCTTCGTTCCCCCGCCGGCACGCCCGGTCACCGGCGAGGTGCGGGCTCAACGCTCCTCGGGCACGACCACCACGACGGGCCGGGGCGAGTGCGCGACCACCTGCTGGGTCACCGAACCCAACAACAGGCCCCGGAACCCACCCAGACCGCGCGCGCCGACCACGACGAGCTCCGCGTCCGCCGCCCGCTGGCACAGGACCCCGGCGGCGCCCCCGGAGTGCACATAGCGCTCCACGGTGACCCCTGCGGTGTCCACCTCGGCGAGCAGTTCGTCGACCAGTTCGTTGCCGGCGGCCTCGAGCTGCTCGTGGGTCGGCATCGGCAGCACCGCGGGCATTGCGGCGATGTCCGGCTGGTGGATGGCGTGGACGATCTCCAGGTCCGCTCCGCGCAGCCGGGCCTCGTCGACCGCCCACCGTACGGCGCGCCTGGCGTGCTGCGAGGCGTCGATCCCGACGACGATCTTGGCCATGTTCAGACTCCTTGGGTCTCGGGTGGGCTCCTGCCCTCGCCCGCATCATCCCGGCCGGGCGGACCACGCGACAGGGCCGAGCGGCACGTTCCCCCCGCCGGTTGGCCCCACGGCCCGCACGAGGCACGGGTCTCGAGGTCTCGAGACCCTAGGCTCTGGTCCCGTCAGCCGAGTCGAATCTCACCCCGGGGGCCAGATGCGCTATCCGCAGCGCCTCCTCGGACGTGACGAGGAGGTCCTCGCCGCGTTCCGGCCCCACTGGCGGGTCCTGCTGCCGGCCCTGGTCTGGGCCATGCTGCTGGCCGCGCTCGCCGGCGTCGCGGTGGCGGCCCTCGAGCCCCCGCTGGAGTCGGTCGCCCTCGCCGTCGCGCCGGTGCTGTGGCTCCTGCTGGCCGGCCGTTCGGTGCTGCAGTGGTGGTTCACCTCCTACGTGCTGACCACGGAGCGGGTCATCGTCCGTCGGGGCATGGTGGCCCGCAGCGGGACCGAGGTGCCGTTGGAGAACATCGTCAACGTGCTGTTCTCGCAGCGCATCACCGAACGGCTGCTCGGCTACGGCGACGTGACCGTCGAGTCCGCCGGCAGCCGGGGCCAGAGCCGACTGGAGAACGTGCCCGACCCGCAGGGCTTCCAGTCCGAGATCTACCGTGCCCGCGAGCTGCGCTCGCTGCACTTCTCTCGGGGCGGGGACACCGACGTGGTGGCGCGCCTCGAGCGGCTCGCCGACCTGCACGAGCGCGGGCATCTCACCGACGACGAGTTCGAACGCTCCAAGCACCGACTGCTCGACGACGCCGGCTGACGGCCCGGCCTGTACCACCGGAGGCACCATGGGACGGACACGGGGCGTGGTCCAGCGCTCGAACCGGCGCGGGATGCGCGTCGGGGAGCTGGCGGTGGTCATGGGCATGGCCATCGTGACGGGCGGCCTGCTCGGCGCCGCGACCGTGGCCGTCGACCGGGTGTGGCTCACCCCCGCCCCGTTCGAGCTCGGCGACCTCGAGAGCAGCCGCAGCCTGCTGACCGCCGTTGCGGGGGGCCTGATCACGGTGGCGGTGTTCAGCCTGTGGATGCGCACGGTGGTCGTCGGTCTCGTCTCGGAGCACTTCTCCCCCCGCACCCTGGTCTCGTTCCTCGAGGACCGCTTCCAGCGCAACCTGCTGGCCAGCATGTCGGCCGGGCTCGTCGCGGTCCTGGTGGTGCTGATGGGGCTGCCCGGCGAGGAGGAGGACGTCCTCGCGCCGGTCCTGGGCACACTGTTGGCGGTCGGGATCGCGGTCGCGGCGCTCGCGGGCGTGCTCGGTGCGATCCAGCACGCGACCCGGAGCCTGTCGCTGCCGGAGCTGGTGAGCCGGCTGGCCAACGACTCGCTCGAGGTCCTCTCCCGTCAGCCGGAGGGACGGGTCGAACTGCACGGCACCCCACCCACGGGGCAGTCCCTGCCGGTCCACCCGCCCGCTTCCGGATGGGTGACCGGCCTCGACACCTCGGCGATGCTGGCCGCGTGCCCGCCCGGCGCCGCCGTCCATCTGCAGACCCGCGTGGGGGCGTTCGTGACCCCACGCAGCGTCCTCGCCCAGGTCTCTCTCGCCGAGGCCGAGGCCGATGCGCGACCCGACCTGGACGCCGTCGCGGACGCCGTGCGCCTCGCACGCACCCGCAGCCCGGACCTCGATCTGGCGTTCGCGATCGGCCAACTGCTGGACGTGGGCGCCTACGCGCTGCAGGGCAGCACCGACACCGCGACCGGCCACGAGGTACTGGTGCACCTCGGGGCGGTGCTGGAGGCGGTGGTGGCACGCGGGGTCCCACTGCGCCACGACGCCGACGCGGAGGGCCGCCGGGTCTTCGACGAGGCCGGCTGGGGCGCCGCCGACCACGTCCAGTTGTGCACCGAACGGCTACGCGATCCGGCCTCCCGCGATCCCGAGTCGGCGCGGCACCTGTTGCGGATGTTGCGCAAGGTCCGCAGCGTCGCGGAGGAGGTCGACGACCGGGCCGTGGTCTCCGAGGTCGGGCGGCAGGTCGAGACGATCCTGGCGCTGGCCGAGGCCAACGGCATGCTCGAACGCGACCGTCGCCACCTCGAACGGATCGCCGAGACGTTCGTCGGGGACGACGCCGCCGGCTGAGTTGCCCGGTGTCGAGCAGCCGGGCCGGGTGATCTCAGAAGCCCCCGAAGCGGCGGCGGACCCCCGCGACCGCCGCGGCGGAGCCGAGGACCATCGCACCGGCAAATCCCTCGAGGAGGCCCACCCGGGAGACGAGCCCGCCGAACCGCTGCGGCAACCCGACCGCATCGACCTGATCCGGGGCACCGTCGCGGTCCGCCCCGTTCTCGCGGTCGGCCCGTTCGTCTCGGTCCGGCGCGTCGTCCCCCTCGGCCCCGTCGTCGGCGGGGTCCTGCCCGTCGTCGTCACCCGGCGGCTGGCCGTCATCGGACGGGCCGGTGTCGTCGGTGCGCCCCGGCTGCCCGTCGCCGTCCCCGGACGCCCGGTCGTCATCCTCCCCGGAGGTCTCCTCACCGGGCTGCTGCGCGCCCTCGTCGCCGGCAGGCCGGTCGCCGGTGTCGGTCTCGACCGCATCGGCCCCGGTGTCGGACTCCCGGTCGGTGCGCCGCTCACGCACCCCGTCGTCACGCGCGGCCACGGCCGCGACCGCGTCGATGATCCCGTGGCCCGTGGAGGCGCCCATCCCGCCGCCGGCCAGGTCCCCGGCGGTGGCCCGCAGGCGTTGGACCGCCTCCTCGCCGGACGCCCCCTGGGCCAGCAGCAGCGCCAGCGCGCCGGCGGCGTGCGGAGCGGCGAACGAGGTCCCGCTCTTGGACTCGTAGCCGTGGCCGGACCGGTCGCCGCACGGGTCGCAGGCGCTGGAGATGATGTCGACCCCGGGGGCGAAGACCATGTCGGTGCGGCCCGCGTCCGAGAACATCGCCCGCCGGTCGTTGCGGTCGGTCGCCCCGACCAGCAGCACCGGCGTGGAGGAGCGGTAGTCGGTGAACGGCGTGCCGGAGTTGCCGGCCGCCGCGACCACGGGCACGCCGCGCTCCCAGGCGTAGCGCACCGCGTCATCGGGCCCGGAGGCCACCAGTTCGCCCGGCAGGGGCACGGCCGACTCCAACGACAGGTTGACCACGTCGGCGCCGTTGTCGACGGCCCACCGGATGCCGCGATCGAGGTTCGCCATCGACCCGCGCCCGGCGTCGTCGAGCACGCGCACCGGCATGAGCCGCGCCCGGGGCGCGACGCCGGCGATGCCCTGGCCACGGAGGCCGGCATCTGCGGCGGCCGCCACGACGCCGGCGACGTGGGTGCCGTGGCCGTTGCCGTCCGTGGCGTCACCGTCACGGTCGACCTCGTCCCGCCCGATGACCCGGCCGTCGCCGTCGCGCAGCATCCGCGGCGCGAGGTCCGGGTGGGTGGCGTCCACTCCAGTGTCCACGACGGCGACCACGATGCCCTCGCCCCGGCTCTCCTGCCAGGCCTCCGGGGCACGGACCCGTTCCAGACCCCACTGCTGGGCCCGGGGCCTGGTCTCCTCGGCCCCGGCGGCGACCGGCACGGGGCCGAAGGCGACCAGCAGCACGACGAGGGTTCCACGCAGCATGGACACCCGCGGCCTCCTGTGTGCGCCGATTGCCACCACACCCAACGACCGGCCGGCGACGGCGATGCGGGGCACGGTCCCCGGCCTCGGGACGCCCCGTCGGGGCCGGCCGTCGAGCGGCGCGTCGGGGCCGGCAGTGGGGACCCAGGGCCCGCCGGAATGGACCGTTGGGCCCTGCCTGTTGCCGGGGGCCGGCGCGATGATGGCCGCACACGAACGAGGAGGACGACGATGACCGGCCTGCAGATGACCGACCCAGTTGGGTGGCTGCTGGGTGACGTGGTCGCCACGGTGCGACCGAGCGCGGCGCTGCGCGAGGCTTCGCGGAAGCTGATCCGTGAGCACGTGGGGCTGCTGGTCGTCGTCGACGGTTCCGGGCCCCGCGGGGTGCTCGCGGAGCGCGACATCGTCTCGGCGGTCGCCGACGACGCCGACCTCGACGCCGAACGGGTCACCGACTACGCCAACGACGACCTGGTCACCATCGACGAGAAGGCGACCATCGCCCAGGCCGCCTCCACCATGGCGGTGGCCGAGGTCCGCCACCTCGCCGTCGAACGCGACGGCGTCGTGGTGGGGGTCGTGTCCGTCCGCGACGTGCTGACCGTGCTGGTGGAGACACCGGACGACGCCAGCGCGCCCGCGACCTGACACCGGGCGATCCGGACAGCGCAGGGGACACCAGCCAGCGCGGGGCACCGACGAGGGCCGTGGACACCTCCCAGAGCGGGGGCGCCACCGGCCCTCGTCTCTTGCGCGGGCGTCGGGCGTCTTCCCGCCCGGCCGCGCGCTGGACCGCACGCACTTGCCCCGCCCCGCCACGTGGATGGCGGGGCCGCCTCGTCAGCCGCCGAAACGCCGCAGTCGGAGCGCGTTGAGGACGACGCTCACGCTGGAGAACGCCATCGCGGCGCCGGCGATCATGGGGTTGAGCAGCCCGACCGCCGCCAGCGGCAGGGCGGCGACGTTGTAGCCGAACGCCCAGCCGAGGTTCTGCAGGATCACCCGGTAGGTGCGCCGCGACAGGCGCATCGCCAGCGCGACCCCGGCGGGGTCACCGCGCATCAGGGTCAGGTCGCTCGACTCGATCGCGACGTCGGTGCCGGTCCCGATGGCGATGCCGAGGTCCGATTGCACCAGTGCCGGCGCGTCGTTCACGCCGTCGCCGACCATCGCCACGACCTCGCCACGGGCCTGCAGCCGCTCCACCTCGGCGACCTTGTCGCCGGGCAGCACCTCGGCCAGGACGCGGTCGATGCCGACCTCGGCGGCGATGGCCTCGGCCGTGCGGGCGTTGTCGCCGGTGAGCAGGACCACCTCCATGCCCATCCCCTGCAGTTCGGCGACGGCGTCGGCCGACCCGTCCTTGAGGGTGTCGGCGACCGCGAGGGCGCCGCGGGCGCGCCCGTCCCAGCCGACCAGCACGGCGGTCCGGCCGGCCGCTTCGCCCTGTGCGACGGCCTCCTCGATCCGCTCGGGCACGACCAGGCCGGCCTCGGCCAGCAGTTTGCGCCGCCCGACCCAGACCGTGGTGCCGTCGACGTCCGCGCGGACCCCGTGGCCGGCGACCGCCTCGAATGCGGTCACGGCGGGCAGTGCGCCCACCTGCTCACGGGCCCGGGCCGCGATGGCGGTGCCCACGGGGTGCTCGCTCATCGCCTCGACCGCTCCGGCCCGGCGCAGTACCTCGTCCTCGTCGTCGTCGGGGCCGTGGTCGACGTCGGTGACGGCCATCTCCCCGCGGGTGAGCGTGCCGGTCTTGTCGAACACGACCGTGGTGATCTCGCGGGTGCGTTCGAGCACGTCGACGGACCGGATCAGCACCCCGAGGCTCGCACCCCGGCCGGTGCCCACCATGATCGCGATGGGGGTGGCCAGGCCCAGCGCACAGGGGCAGGCGATGATCAGCACGGCCACCCCGGCGGTCAGCCCCATGGTGGCGTCACCGGCGACGAGCCACCAGGCACCGAACGTGACCACGGCCAGGGCCATCACGACCGGGACGAACACCGCGGAGATCCGGTCGGCCAGCCGCTGGACGGGCGCCTTGCCGGCCTGGGCCTGTTCGACGAGGTCGACGATGTGGGCGAGCGCGGTGTCGGAGCCGACGGCGGTCGCCCGCAGGGTGAGCACCCCGGAGGTGTTGATCGTGGCACCGGCGACGGTGGCGCCGGCGGTCTTCTCGACGGGCACCGACTCGCCGGTGAGCATGGACTCGTCCACGGCGCTGGCACCGTCGACGACCTCGCCGTCGACGGGGATCTTCTCCCCCGGACGCACGCGCAGGAGGTCGCCGACCTCGACCTGCTCGACCGGGACGGCGACCTCCTCGCCGTCGCGCAGCAGCCGTGCTTCCTTGGCGGACAGTTCCAGCAGGGAACGCATCGCCGCACCGGCACGGCCCTTGGCCCGCGCCTCGAAGTAGCGGCCGAGCGACAGGAACACGATGATGATCGCGGCGACCTCGAAGTAGAGGAAGTCGCCCGTGAACAGCGCCACCGTCGAGTAGCCGAACGCGGCCAGGGTCCCCAGCCCGATCAGCGTGTCCATGTTGGCGGTCAGGCGGCGGGCCCGTCGGGCCATCTCGCGCAGGAACGGCCAGCCGACCCAGAACTGCACCGGCGTGGTCAGCACCAGTTGGGTCCAGCGGGCCCAGGTCTGCTCGCCGAACTCGCCGGAGAACATCGCGAGCCACAGGACCACCAGCGACGGCGGCGTGCCGACCAGCACGCGCCAGCCCCACCGGCGCCGCTCGTGGTGTTCGGCGGCCCGGGGGTCGACCTCGTCCGTCGGGTCCCCGTCCTCGCCGCCCTCGGAGGGCGGCACGAGGTGGTAACCGATCCGGTCGATGGCGCCGGCCAGCGAGTCGAGGTCGACGTCCTGCGTCCCGTCCTGCGGGCGGATGCGGGCGAGGCCGGTCGCGAAGTTGACGTCGGCCTGCTCGATGCCCTCCTGGCGCTCCAGGGTGCGCTGCACGCGGGCGGCACACGACCCGCAGGTCATGCCCTCGACGGTGAGGTCGAGCGTGCGGGGTGCCTCGGTGTCCGCCATGGGAGCATTCCTCGCGCTGTGCCTTCGCGCCGGGTCCCCCTCGACACCGGCGCCCTTTCTACCATACCCCCCGAGGGTATCTACCGGTGAGGTCGTCGTCCACCGACCTCCCTCCCCACGGACACGGCCGCTCCCACGTCTCAACGGACGGGGTGGCGACACGGGACACGTGGTCTCCTCGTGGTCGACCCGCCGTGCCGCCCACCACGGCGCCGGCGGGGCAACCGGAGAACAGGGAGGACCATGACCACCCGGAAGGACGACGACGCCACGAGCTTCGAGGTCGACCGGCATGTGGAGGACCAACCGCCGCGCGAGGACCTGATCGACCCGGAGGACATCGACACCGGGGATCGCGACCCGTTCGAGGACGCCGACGAGGACCCCCGGGTCGGCGACGCCGAACTCCTGCCTGACAGCGAGGACCTGCCCGAGTCCCAGGGCGAGGACGTCGTCGACGCCGAACGGCTCTCCGAGGATGCCGCCAGCCGACCGCCGCTGAGCGACGAGCCGCCGCTGGACGGCGAGTGACCCGAACGGCGCGCCGGCCGCGTCAGCCGCGACCGGCGGCGTCGGCCAGCAGTTGCTCGACGCGCTCGGGTGGGGTGTCGAAGCTGGCCATGAACCGTGCCGCCTGCCCGCCCACGGGCCCGAACAGGTGGAAGATCCAGCCGGCGTCGCGGAGGCGAGCGTCCACGTCCGGGTCCAGCAGGGCGAACACGCCGTTGGAGTCGGTCGGCACCCGCGGCGGACATCCCAGCGCGGCCAGCCCGTCGGACAGGCGTGCGGCCATCTCGTTGGCGTGCGCCGCGTGGCGCAACCAGGCGCCCTCGGCCAGCACCGCCGCGAAGGGCGCCGACACGTAGCGGT
This sequence comes from Nitriliruptoraceae bacterium, assembly GCA_007130695.1. GTDB lineage: Bacteria > Actinomycetota > Nitriliruptoria > Nitriliruptorales > Nitriliruptoraceae > SKLC01. The sequence goes on along the minus strand of SLRZ01000234.1, from coordinate 7,458 downwards.
GCTTGCTCAGCAGATGCCCGGTGGACTTGCGCAGCCGCGGGAACGCCGCCTCGGCCTCCGAGCGGGCCGGGCCGGGGAACAGCAGCACGGCCTCCCCCATCGCGAGCCCGTTCTTGGTCCCCCCGAAGCTCAGGGCGTCCACCCCGGCGTCCACGGTCAACTCGCGTGGGTCGCAGTCCAGCGCCGCCACCGCGTTGGCGAACCGTGCCCCGTCGACGTGGAGCCGGTAGCCGTGCCGGTGGGCGGTCTCGGCCAGCGCGGCCACCTCCGCGGGGGTGTAGACCTCACCGAACTCGGTGGGGTTGCTGATCGAGACCACCCCGGCGGCCGGACTGTGCACGCCCCGGGAGGGCACCGAGGCCCGCCGCTCGACGTCGTCGGGCGTGAGCTTGTGGCCCCCGGCCGGCAGGGGCACTACCCGGCACCCGGTCTGGCGTTCGGGGGCCGTGGACTCGTCGTTGGCGAGGTGGGCGAACTCCTCGCACAGGATCTGCTGCCAGGGGCGCGTCAGGCTGGCGATCGCCAGGACGTTGGCGGCGGTGCCGGTCGCGACGAAGAAGACCGCGGTGTCCGCCCCGAAGAGGTCGGTGAAGACCGCCTCGGCGCGGGCGGTGTCGTCGTCCCCACCGTAGGCCCCGGCACGCCCGCCGCTGGTGGCGGTGACGGCCTCGAGTGCCTCGGGGCACAGGCCGGAGGCGTTGTCGGAGACGAAGTCGAGCATGGGGCGGGCGACCCTCCGCGTGGTGGGCCGGAAGCCTACTGAGCACCGGCCCCCGGCCCCTCCTCGCGGGCCGGTCCTCGCGCCGTCGCCGTGCGCGCCCGGGCCCGTCGACGCTGCGCACGCGAGTTTTCGTGGCCGTTCGCGCGGCCGTGCTCTAGGGTCCCGCGACCATGAGACCATTCCGCTTCGCACTGCAGACCTCGACCGCACCCGACGCCGCCACCTGGCGCGAACGGGCCCGGAAGGCCGAGGACCTCGGCTATTCGGCGATGTACATCCCCGACCACCTCGACGACCAGTGGGGCCCGCTCGTGGCGCTCACCGTCGCGGCGGAGGCCACCTCGACGCTGAAGGTCGGGCCGCTGGTGCTGGGCAACGACTACCGCCACCCGGTGGTCAACGCCAAGGAGATCGCCACCCTCGACCTCATCAGCGACGGACGGGTGGAGTTCGGCATCGGTGCCGGCTGGATGCGCACCGACTACGAACAGTCGGGCATCGACTACGACGAACCGGCCGAGCGGGTGGAACGCCTCGAGGAGGCGGTCGAGATCTACACCCAGATGCTGCGGGACGGCTCCGCGACGTTCTCCGGGCGCCACTACCAGGTCGACGGCGCGCCGTGCCACCCCACCCCGGCCGGCGACAACGGGCCGGCGCTGCTGATCGGCGGCGGGGGCAAGCGGGTGCTGACCCTGGCCGCCCAGCGTGCCGACATCGTCGGGGTCAACCCCAACCTGCGCTCCGGAGACACCGGCAAGGAGACCGCGCAGTCGGCCGTCGCGGAGAAGTACGACCAGCGCCTGGCCTGGATCAAGGAGGCCGCCGGGGACCGCTTCGGCGACCTCGACCTGCAGCTGTTGACCTTCGTGGTCGCCATCGGCGGCGACCGGCGCGAGGTCGCCGAGGCGATGGGGCCCGCGATGGGCATCACCGCCGAGCAGGCCTACGACGTGCCGCTGGCCCTGGTCGGAAGTGTCGAGGAGATCTGCGAACAGCTCCACGAACGGCGCGAGCGCTTCGGACACAACTACATCGTGGTCCACGACCCGGAGTTCGAGCCCTTTGCCGAGGTGATCGCGCGCCTCGACGGCACCTGATCCTCCGGTCCCCGGCCCGCAGCACCTGCTCCGCCGGCGCCCGCGCCCTCAGCAGGGGCTACCGGAGAGATACTGGCGCGGGTTGACGGCGTTGCCGTTGACGCGGGTCTCGAAGTGCAGGTGCGGGCCGGTCGAGTTGCCGGTGCTGCCGACCGCCCCGAGCCGCTGGCCCTGCGAGACGGACGTGCCCTGGCTCACGCCGATCTGGCTCATGTGTGCGTAGGCGGTCACGACCCCGTCGTGGTGGTCGACCAGCACGAGGTTGCCGTAGCCGCCCTGCCAGCCCGCGAAGATGACGGTGCCGGCCTTACTGGCGCCGATGGCCCGACCCGTGGGCGCACCCTGGTCGATACCGCGGTGCATGCGGCCCCAGCGCGGCCCGTACTCCGAGGTGACGGGCGCGCACAGCGGCCAGGCGAAACCGGAGGAGGAGGGCTCCGAAGTGGTGGTCGGCCCGCTGGACGAACCGCCGCCGGAGCTGCCACCGGAACTGCCGCCCGAGCTACCACCGTTGGAGGAACCGCTGCTGCGCTGGGCGGCCCGGCGCTGGGCGGCCTCGCGTTCGGCGGCCTCCTGTTCGGCGGCCTCCCGCTCGGCGGCACGGCGCGCCTGGGCCTGCGCCTCGGCCTCGGCCTGACGCTCGGCCTCGACCCGGCGACGCTCCTCTTCCTGACGTTGGATGATCAACGCCTGCAGCGCGGCCTGCTCCTCCTCGAGGTCGTCCTGCTCGGCGGCGATCTGCTCCGCCTCGGCCCGGGCGTTGGCGGCTGCAAGGGCGCGGCTCTCACGCAGACGCTGGGCCTCGTCCAGCAGTTCCTCCTGCTCGGAGAGCATGCCCTCGAGCTGCTCCTGTTCGACCTGCAGTCGCCCGCGTTCCGCATCGACGGCGGTCTCGGCCGCGTCGAGGGACTCCAGGGTCGCCCGGTCGGCCTGGGTGGCCAGCCGCAGGTAGGAGGTCCGCGACATGGCGTCATGGGCGTCGCCGGAGCTCAGCAGCACCTGGAAGGACAGGCTCGGGCCCTCCTTGTACATCCGTGCGGCCCGGTCGGCGAAGGCCTCGAAGACCTCGGCGGCCTCCTCCTCGACCCCTGCCAGGCGCCGTTCGGCCTCCGCGGTCGCACCCCGCTGACGGTCCACGGCGGCGGCGACCTCGTTGACGACCGCCTCGACCTCGGCCAGACGGGTCTCGGCGTCCTCGAGTTCCGCGTCGCGGCCCTCGATCTCGTCCTCCGCGGCCTCGAGGTCGCGCGCCAGGACGGCCAGGCGGTCGCTGGCCTGTTGCAGCTGCCGCTGTTCGGCCTGCTGGGCCACCGCCAGGGTCGGCAGGACGCCCGCCACCAGCGCGACGAGCATCGCGATGGTGAGGGAACGGACTCGGGTCATGCGCACGGGACCTCGGGTGCCGGCGCGACGGTCAGTGGCCGCAGCGCAGCGGGGGGGGTGAGAGGGAGATGGGCTCGAGCGGACCGTGGTGAGGGCCCGTCGCCCGGGCGGACGGTAGCCATTCGGCCACTCGGCGGTGTCCGGACGCGCGATGGGAGCGCGCGGGGAACATCCTGGTGCGCACGGACGTCCGCTTGGCGTTCGGTCACCCCGTCCGCGGGTGGCGGGCCAGCAGCCGGCCGATCGCCGCCCGTTCACCGTCGCGCACGTTGGGGTCGTCCCGCCGGGCGGCGGCCACCCGGGGCAGCAGTTCGGCGATACCGGGTTCCGTGCACCGGCGCAGCCACGCGCGCAGGAACAGGGTGCGGCCGAGCCCCAGCACCGCACGTGCGGGCCGGCTGCCCGGGACCTCGCTGGTCGCCAGCAGCACCCACGTCTGTGCGGGGTCGGCGGCGGCCGGGCCCACCGACGCCGACGACCAGTCGATCACGACCGGCCCGTCCTGGCCGAGGAGCACGTTGGCCGGGTGCAGGTCGAGGTGGAGCAGGGCCCCGCCCGCCCCGAACGGTCGGGGCAGTCCCGGCGGCGGCGCCAGCTCGTGCAGGCGACGGTGCAGTGCCGCCAGCGTGGCCGCATGCGAGGTCAGCCGCCAGGGCCGTCGCCCGACGTCCTCCAGCATGGTCGGGCCCGCCACCCGCTCCATGAGTAGGTCCGGGCCGGCGGCGTCGACCACCTCGGGCACGGGGTAGCCGGCGGCCCGCACGTGGCGCATGACCTCCGCCTCCACCTCGACCGGCCGGGCGGGGTCGCGGTAGCGGCGCAGGACCCGGCCGGAGCCCGCGGCGAACACGTCGGCGTCACGGCCCGAGGCGAGCAGTGGCCCCGGCCCGGCCTCCTGCTCCGCCATGTGCGCCTCCACCGGCCCGCGGCCGGACCTTCTTCCCGGACGCGGACCGCGCGTGGCCCTACACCAGGCCCATCGCGACCATCGCGTGGGCGACGCGCTGGAACCCCGCGATGTTCGCCCCGACCACGTAGTTGCCCGGCGAGCCGAACTCCTCCGCGGTGCGGTGGCACAGGCTGTGGATGTCGGTCATGATCTCGTCGAGCCGCTCCTCGGTGTGCTCGAAGGTCCACCGGTCGCGGCTGGCGTTCTGCTGCATCTCCAACGCGGACGTGGCCACCCCACCGGCGTTGGCGGCCTTGCCGGGCCCGAAGGCCACCCCGGCGTCGAGGAAGGCACGCACCCCTTCCGGGGTGGTGGGCATGTTCGCCCCCTCGGCGACGGCCGACACGCCGTTGCGGATCAGGGTCGCGGCGTCACGGCCGGTGAGCTCGTTCTGGGTCGCGCACGGCAGGGCGATGTCGCAGGGGGTCTCCCAGATGTTGGCCCCGCGGCTGTGGGTCGCGTAGTCGCGCCGCTGCGCATATCGGTCCAGCCGTCCGCGCTCGACCTCCTTGATCTGTCGGAGCAGGTCGACGTCGAGGCCCTTGGGGTCGTACACCACCCCGTCGGAGTCGGAGCAGGCCACCACGGTGGCGCCGAACTGCTCCAGCTTCTCGATGGCGTAGATCGCGACGTTTCCGGACCCCGAGACCACGCACGTCTTGCCGTCCAGCAGCTCCCCGCGGGCGGCGAGCATCTCGCGGGTGAACATGGCGGTGCCGTAGCCGGTGGCCTCCGTACGCACCAGCGCACCGCCCCACTCCAGGCCCTTGCCGGTCAGCACCCCGGACTCGTAGCGGTTGGTGATGCGCTTGTACTGGCCGAACAGGTAGCCGATCTCGCGGGAACCGACCCCGATGTCACCGGCCGGGACGTCGGTGTACTCGCCGAGGTGGCGGTAGAGCTCGGTCATGAAGCTCTGGCAGAACCGCATGATCTCGTCGTCCGACCGGCCCTTGGGGTCGAAGTCGGAGCCGCCCTTGCCACCACCGAGCGGCATGCCGGTCAGGGCGTTCTTGAAGACCTGCTCGAAGCCCAGGAACTTCACGATCCCGAGGCTCACCGACGGATGAAAGCGCAGCCCGCCCTTGTAGGGCCCGAGCGCGCTGTTGACCTCGACCCGGAAACCCCGGTTGATGTGGACCTCACCGGCGTCGTCGATCCAGGGGACCCGGAAGATGATCTGGCGCTCCGGCTCGCAGAGGCGCTCGATGATCTTGCGTTCGGTGAAGCGGGGGTGCTTGGCCAGGACCGGCCCCAGGGAGTCCACGACCTCGCGCACGGCCTGGTGGAACTCCACCTCGCCGGGGTTGCGGCGCACGACCTCGTCGTAGAAGGGCTCGATCTTCTCGTCCAGCATCCCGGTCCTGTTCACTCGTCGTCACGTGGCCGGCCCCGGACGCGTCGGCAACAGCGGCACGAACCAGCGGGGCAGCGAAGCAGGCACGACCCCGACCGGATGCGGTACGAGGTCCCCTGCCGAGGGGGCCGAAGGTCCCACCGCGGTGAAGGTAACCCCTGCCCGGACTCACCATCGCCGCGATGGGCGACACCGTGCGCAGCGTGCCCTGCGGCGTGCTGCGTCGTTGTGGTGGGCGAGCCGCTGGGGAGTCACCGTTGTCACGCTGCAACGACCGCCCGTTGCATGCCGCCATCGACCGCCGCACCTTTCTGCGCGGCAGCGCCGCCGTGGGCGGGGCGCTGGTGGTCGGTGCGGCCCCCGCCGGCGTGTGGGCCCGCGAGGCCCACGCGGACGAGAGCTCGGTGCGGGTCTACCTCGTCGTCGTCGACGGGCTGCGCCCGGACCAGGTCGAGCGCATGCCCCAGCTCTCCGAGCTCGCGGCCCAGGGCACCCACTACACCGCCGGACGTGCCGGGATGGTCGCCGAGACCGGCCCCAACCACACCGCGATGGTCACCGGCATGCGCGCAGCCCGCAACGGCCACCCGGGCAACGCCGTGCCCGGCCTGCCCGAGAACATCGGGGAGGACCCGCGCTACCTCAAGGCCGACTCGCTGTTCACCCTCATCGAGCGTCAGGCCCCCGACTACGTCACCGCCTCGGTCAACGCCAAGACCTACGTGACCAACACCCAGGCCCACGACCGCACGGCCAGCGGCGAGCGCGACACCGACTCGCTGTACGACGCGCCGGTCACCGCACCCGACGACTCCGCCCGCGACGCGTTCACCGGCCCCGAGGGGGCACGGATCAGCCGGGAACTCGACCCCGACTTCTTCTTCTGGAACCTCGGCGACGTCGACCGGGCCGGCCACCTCGACGCCTCCGGCAGCCTGTTCGACGGCGCGGGCGCAGACGGCACCGAGCCGGCGTTCCAGTCGGTGGCGCTGCAGCAGGCGGATGCGTTCCTGCGCACCATGGTCGAGGAACTGAAGGCCGGCGGCCGGTGGGAGCACACCGTCTTCATCGTCACCGCCGACCACTCCATGGACTGGTCGATGCCAGACCGGTTCGTGGACCTCGCCGACGACTTCGCGGCCGACGACCTGCTCGCCGGCGAGGTGGTCACCGCCGTCAACGGCGGCGCCTGCCTTTACGCACTGCGCTCCCCCGACGACCCGGACGCCGACGAACGCCTGCGGCGGATGCGAGAGATCGCGCTGGCCGCCGACGGGGTCCGTGACGCCTTCTACATCCGTCCCAACCCGGCCGACGGCGGCGAGGAGCACTGGGTCGGGCGCGCCCACCCGCAGTGGGGGCTGCTGGGCGACTACACCGGTGAACTGATCGTCACCGTCGAGCCGGGCTGGCGCATCGGCCATGGGGGGATGGACTCCAACCCGATCCCCGGCAACCACGGGCACCCGGAGACGCTGCCCATCCCGGTCGTCGTCAGCGGCGGCTGGGAGGGCCTGCGCCAGCAGCGCATCGAGCCAGACGGCGACCTGGCGCCGACCGACGAGGACGCCGGTCAGGCCAGGAACATCGACCTCGCCCCGACCGCCGCCTGGCTGCTCGGGCTCAACCCGCCCCCCGGTGGCTTCGACGGCCGCGTCCTGCTGGAGGCCTTCGACCGCCGGCCCGCCCCGAGGGTGGACGTCGCCAACGTGCAGAGCATGCCCGTCATCGACCGGATCGGGAGCGCCGACCCCTACGCGACCGCCGTGGCACTGTCGGGGGAGGCGCTGCCGGACGGCTACGGCGACCAGCGGCCCCCGGGCGCCCAGCCGATCACCACCGGCAACGAGACCCTGGACGACGAGATCGTCGGCCAACTCCCCCTCCCCGGGGAACGCATCCTCGTGGTCGCCTCCGGCGAGGAGCCGACCACGGCCCTGACCGCGGG